>NZ_JAUBQX010000017.1:18554-116981 GCF_036701505.1 Microcoleus sp. Pol11C2 | reverse complement strand
CCCCACTGCTGCCTCCCGTAGGAGTCTGGGCCGTGTCTCAGTCCCAGTGTGGCTGATCGTCCTCTCAGACCAGCTACCGATCGTCGCCTTGGTGGGCTTTTACTCCGCCAACTAGCTAATCGGACGCGAGCTCATCTTCAGGCTATAAATATTTTCCCTTTCGGTACATCGGGGCTTAGCAGTCGTTTCCAACTGTTGTCTCCGTCCTGAAGGCAGATTCTCACGCGTTACTCACCCGTCCGCCACTAAGTATTTCTACTCCGTTCGACTTGCATGTGTTAAGCAGACCGCCAGCGTTCATCCTGAGCCAGGATCAAACTCTCCGTGTTGTTGAGTTCTTTTGGCTAATATCAAGTTCTTTCTACTCAGCTATAAAAGCTGGTTTTTTTCCCTTGACTTTTTTCTCGTTGTTTGCGATATTGAGTATCAGCTCTCGCTATATCTCTCTATCTTGATTTTTTTGACGAGGTTAATAGTGCTTTAAGCTTTCAAACTATTCTTTTTTCTAGGTTCAGTTTTTTACCTTTAGTTCGCGGTTGTTTGAACCGCTTCTCTTCTGGCGCTTTATTAATATACTTATTTCGCAAGGTGTTGTCAAGCGTTTTGCAAAAATATTTTTGACTTTTTTTAAATCCATACATACCAAGGGTTTGAGCTGTTTATTCCCGATCCTGCCTCCGCTGGCTGACTCCTCTTTCCGGGAAGGGGTCTTTTTTTTGGGCAAGATGGGACTTTTGGGGGGAGTATCTACCGCGCATGGGTAGAATATCTCTACGTGTAGATGTTCTATATATAGATGTTCGATCGCCCGCTCATGAAAAAACCTGCCCCTGGCCCTAGTGCCTTGTTCGTTACCTGCGCTTCACTGCTGATGGCTTGCACTCAGACGAACACTCCCCAAACACCGACTACAGTATCTCCAGGTACTTCGCCATCTCCGGCAACTTCGCCACAGGGTTCGGCGGCGGGGAACTCTACCGCTATTCCCGTTGGGGTTGGGGTGGCGCAAACTAGCAATGTGGCTTTGCTCGGTCAGGAACAGGTGGCTGGGGCGAAAATTGCTGAGAAGTATTTCAACGATAAGGGCGGTGTGGATGGGACGCCGATTAAACTGGTGTTCCAAGATACGGGTGGAGATGAACAAGGGGCGATCAATGCCTTCAATACTCTGATCAATCAGGATAAGGTGGTGGGTATTGTGGGCCCAACTCTCTCGCAGCAGGCTTTTAGTGCCGATCCGATCGCTGATCGCGCCAAAATTCCTGTACTCGGACCATCCAACACCGCTAAAGGCATTCCCCAGATTGGCGATTATGTGGCCCGAGTCTCCGCGCCTGTCGCCGTGGTAGCACCTAATGCAGTTAAAGCGGCCCTGAAGCAAAATCCCAATATTAAGAAAGTAGCCGTGTTTTTTGCTCAGAATGATGCTTTTAGCAAATCTGAGACTGAAACTTTTCAGACAACGGTTAAAGATATGGGACTGGAATTGGCAACAGTCCAAAAATTCTTGACTACTGATACAGATTTCCAATCTCAAGCCACTAATGGCATAAATGTCAAGCCCGATTTGATAATTATTTCTGGGTTAGCTGCAGATGGAGGCAATTTAATTAAGCAGTTGCGGGAGTTGGGCTACACAGGCATTATCATTGGGGGCAACGGTCTGAATACTTCCAATGTATTTTCGGTTTGCAAGGCTCTTTGCGAGGGGGTTTTAATTGCCCAAGCATACAGCCCGGAATATCAGAATGAGATTAATAAGGCTTTTCGTGATGCTTATCGCGCTCAATTTAAGAAGGAACCGCCTCAGTTTAGCGCTCAAGCTTTTACTGGGGTACAAGTTTTTGTTGAGTCCTTAAAAGAAATTAATGCTAAGTCGAAGATTAGCCAAAAGCCTGTGGCAGAATTGCGTTCAAATTTGAATCAGCAGTTGTTGAGTGGAAAGTACGATACGCCTCTGGGGGAAATTTCTTTTACGCCGGAAGGTGAAATCAATCAGAAAGAGTTTTATGTGGCACAGATAAAAATGGATGCTGATGGTAATAACGGTAAATTTGAATTTTTGAAATGAACTCAGGCAAGACACGGATACACGGATGAGTTATTGAGTGTGACTCTGAAGTCTCCCCCCCTGCCCCCCCAAGGGGGGAAGTCAGAAGTCGAAGTAAAAAGTGTATGTTTTTTGTTGTTGAATGATTTCGGTGTGAGGCTCAATTCTTAACTGGTGATGGACTTAACTCTGTTTCTGCAACAATTTTTGAATGGTTTGTCGATCGGCAGCGTGTATGCTATTTTTGCCCTGGGATACACCCTAGTGTTTTCTATTCTCGGAATTATTAATTTTGCTCACGGTGCAGTGTTTACTTTGGGTGCTTATTTCACTTATGCGCTAATGGGCGGTGCTTTTGGTTTTAACGGGTTGTTGGCTAATGCGAGAATTCCCGTGCAGTTTCCTTTTGCTGTGGCGCTAATTTTGGGCAGTACGCTGGCTGGTTTGGTGGGAGTAATTGTTGAAAGAGTTGCTTTTTTGCCTTTGCGCCGCAGACACTCAGATCCTCTGCTGACGGTGGTTTCTAGTTTGGGGGCGGCGGTGGCGATCGCCAATATCATCCAGTATCTTGTTGGTGCAGAAATTTACACTTTTCCTACTAATACTTACGGGAATTTGCCGGCAGCTATTAACTTTGGTACGGCGGATAAACAAATTCCTATTCGCACTGTTCAAATACTGATTTTTGGCGTAGCTATTGCGATTGTTAGTCTTCTAACTTACTTGATAAATTTCACTAAATTTGGCAAAGCAATGCAGGCGGTGGCTGAAGATGCTACTACTTCTAGTCTGTTGGGTATTGATACTGACAGATATATTGTTTTGACGTTTTTTGTGAGCAGTTTTCTGGCTGGTTTGGCGGGGAGTTTGGTGGGTTCTAGTGTTAGTATTGCTGGGCCGTATTTTGGGATTGCTTTTGGTTTGAAGGGTTTGGCGGTGATTGTGCTTGGTGGGTTGGGGAGTATTCCTGGGGCTGTTTTGGGTGGGTTTATAATTGGTTTGGTGGAGGCTTTTGTGCCTGGTGATTTTTCGGCTTATAAGGATGCTGTTGCTTTTGGCATATTGTTTATGATGCTATTGGTTAGACCGCAGGGTTTGTTTGGACGGCGCTTGATTCAAAAAGTTTAGGATTATTTGCAATAACTGTAGTGCATCAGTCGCTAAAGGGATGTTATATGAAAGTGGAAGTTCCATTAATTGTAAGCGATCGCCTTTTTTTGCGATTAGCAAATCAAGACGATATCTGCGAAATTATTAAATTTTACAGTGACAATCAAAAGTTTTTTACTCCCTGGCACCGACAGTGGGCGGAGGATTTTTTAACGGAAAGTTATTGGCAAAAACAAGTAGAGAAAGATTTCCAAGGATTTGAGTCTGACAAATCTTTAAAGCTGTGGATTTTTGATAAGGCTAATCCTGAGTATATTCTCGGCAACGTTAACTTTGATAATTTTGTACGAGGTGCCGGTCATTTCTGCTTTTTGGGATATAATCTGGCAGAAGCGCAACAAGGTAAAGGTTATATGAGTGAATCTGTGCGAGTTGCAATTCAATATGTTTTTGAAGAGTTAAATTTACATCGCGTTATGGCAAATTATATGCCTCACAATCAGCGTAGTGGTAATCTACTTAAAAGATTGGGATTTGTGGTGGAAGGTTACGCTAGAGACTATTTGTTCATAAATGGTCGGTGGGAAGACCACATTCAGACTAGCTTAATTAATCGTAATTGGAAACCAAGTTAACCAGATTTTCCCTAATAATTTCCAATCTAAAATCAAGTTATGGCTACATTTTTTACTACTTACGGGTTTCTAATCGTTTCGATGTTGCTGGGTGCAATGTTGGGAATGTCGCTGTATTTGCCTCTAATGACTGGACAGTTGTCTCTGGCTAGCCCTGGTTTTTATGCTTTAGGCGGGTATATTGCGGCGATTTTGTCTACAACGGTGTTTCAACAGACAGGGGGTTTGTTTCCTCTGCCATTGCTGTTATTGGAGATGATAATTGCAGGGGCTGTTTCGGGGTTGCTGGGGATTTTAGTGGGAATTCCGGCGCTGCGGTTAAGCGGGATTTATTTGGCGATCGCAACTATTGCTTTTGTGGAAATTTTGCGGGTTTTATCGTTGAATCTGGACATCACTGGCGGGGCTGTGGGCATTTTTGGGATTCCGCAACCGTTTGCGACGCCGATCGAGTATTTGTGGATTGTAGTACCTTTACTGTTGGTAAGTATGGCGATTGTGTATCGGCTGGAACGGATTCGGGTGGGGCGCGCTTTTGCTGCGATCCGGGCTGATGAGTTGGCGGCTGATGCGATCGGCATTAACCCAACTTTTTATAAGGTTTTGGCTTTCACGTTAGGTGCTGTTTTAGCTGGGGTTGTGGGTGCAGTTAGCGCTCATTTCCTGAATACTTGGAACGCGCGTCAAGGGACTTTTGATGCTAGTATTATTTACTTGACTTCTGTGTTGATTGGTGGTAGCCGAACTTTTCTGGGAGCAGTTTTGGGTGGGATGGTGTTTACTGCTTTGCCGGAGGTTTTGAGGGGGATCGCAACTATCCAGGGATTGCCGATTTGGTTGGCGCAATTTCTGCGGGATGGACGTTTAATTATTTTTGGGTTGCTGATTGTGTTGGGGACGATATTTTTTCCGCAAGGTTTGGTGACGCCGGAGTTGTTGAAGAGGTTTAAAAAGGCCGATCGTACTTCTGTTTAAAAAAGGATGGCCAGCCATCGCCGACCTCAGCAATCATCACTACCGTAGCGTTGATGCGGACTTCAGAGTCGATCGGCTTTCCCTATTCATTGGGGAACCGCCTCAGTTTGAACGCTGCCAATACTCAGATGAGAAATGCGATGTTTCTGCTACACCATCGACAACGAAATACGGCGAAACGCAGTTGTAGCCAAGTGCTTTAGATGATGAACTGATGGTGTATGCGGTCTTTTTGGATATTCGATCGCTCTTCTCAATGCAATCACTAACTTAGACCCATTGAGAAGAGCTTTGTATTGTTTTCAGGAAGCACAAAGAAAATGCCTAACCTTGATTGACTGCGCTGGGTTCCATGAACATAGTTTCCCAAATGTGGCCATCTAAATCCTGAAAGCCATGACTATACATAAATCCGTAGTCTTGCGGTTCATTGTAGGTCGTTCCGCCAGCAGCAACTGCGTTACGAATCATTTTATCCACTTCTTCTCTGCTCTCGGAAGACAAGCACACCAGCACTTCTGTACTCTTGCTGGCATCGCAAATTGGGTTGGGTGTAAATTCCTTGAACTTAGCTTCTGTCAAGAGCATAACGAAGATGTCTTCGCTCACAACCATACAAGTGGCAGTTTCGTCAGTAAACTGGGCGTTAAAACTGAATCCAAGTTTAGTAAAAAATTCGACAGACCGATCGAGATTTTTGACGGGTAAATTCACGAAAATTTTAGTAGCCATGTTTTCTCCTTTTTAACTTCGATCGCAAGGTGAAACATTAACGATTTTTCGCTAATGTTTGAATTGAAGGGTAAGGCCTGTGAGCAAACTTGAAAGGGTTAGGTAGCTGGCTGGACATTAATCATCCACGGTGTGCCAAATCGATCGACAAGCATTCCAAAACGGGTAGACCAGAAGGTCTCTTGGAATGGCATCTTTACCGTTCCGTCTTCTGCCAATTTTTGAAAGATCCGCTCCGCTTCGACCTGATCGTCAAATTGAAGATTCACAGAGAATCCCTGCGGTTTTTTAAAGCCATCGGGTGGAGTGTCAGAACCCATCAATACCATTCCACCAACCGTTAAGTTGGCGTGCATGATTCGATCGCGCTGTTCGGAGGGAAATTCCTCAGACATGGCCGCATCCCCATAGGTCATCATCGCGTCGATTTTGCCACCTAAACACTGTTCGTAGAATTTAAATGCAGCTTCGCATTCACCGTCAAAAAAGAGATAAATATTCGATTGCATCATGTACTCCTTTGGTTAATAGTCGATCGAGCAATCCATTCATGGGAAATGATGTGGCTGCCGAACGAAAAGTTAGGCAGTATTGATGCCCTCAAGAACGCTGGAGTTGTTCTGTCCCCGCCCGAATGCGTTCTTCCTGTTCCCTGAGTTCGGGCGTCAAGGATTCGCCGAAGTCCTCTGCTGAAAAGGTCGGGCGAATTTCGATCGCGGATTCTCCTGGCATCGGGTTGGGGCAGCGTTTGACCCAAGCGATGGCTTCGTCCATCGACTGCACTTGCCAGATCCAGAATCCGGCAATCAACTCTTTTGTCTCTGTGAACGGCCCGTCAATCACGCTGCGATTTGTGCCTGAAAACGTCACCCGCGCTCCTTTTGAGCTGGGATGTAGCCCTTCGCCAGCGAGCATAATTCCCGCCTTGACCAATGCTTCGTTGTACTGCCCCATTTCCGTCAGAAGCTGTTCGCTGGGCATGACGCCTGCCTCTGAATCTTCGGTAGCTTTGATTAGAACCATGACTTTCATCGTGAAATCTCCTTTTATTTATGGTTGTTGAGCTGGGCTAAGGTGCGCTCCTGAAAACGGCTTGAGACGTTTCTGGATCGAAGGGGACAGAGCAATGCTCGTGAACAATCTGCCATTTGCCCTGTTTCCGCTGGCACGCAGAGGTGATTCGCATCCACATCTGCGCCCCTGGGTGATCTTTTGGCATCCCTGTGAAGTGAAAAAGCCAGTGCGCGATCGCCAAATCACCGCTCACGGTGAGGCTGAGGTCTCGCATCTCAATCCCGAAGGAGTCCGGGAAGCAAGGCAGGCACGCCTCCCACGTCCGTCGAAATTCATCTGCACCTTTGGTTTGGAACGGCGGTATTGCATCGAAAATAATCACATCTTGGGCGTAGTGCGCCATGATGCGATCGAGGTCTTTGGCGCAGATGGCACTGGCCGTATCTGCTATGATTTGTCGAATCTGGGCTTCGTCTTGTGTTTTGGTGGTTTCGGTTGTCACAGTCATGGTGGTATCTCCTTCTTGATGTCGATTGGTTTTCCGGGCGCAGATTGAAAACTGCTAACCCTTGCTCTACCATCTAGTCGAATAGAGGTGGGTGCGATCGACAAGTTGAACATTTTTTCTGAAAAAGTTTGTCAGTGCGGATGTGAAAGTTTGCGTTGAGCGGTATTGACAAGCGAATTTCAAAGGTGGTACCCGCCACGTGATTTATCCGTGGAATCAATCCAAAATCGCAAATCGAAAATCCTCAAGCCCCCGCATTTATCCGTGGGGTCAATCTAAAATCTAAAATCTAAAATCTAAAATCGATTGACGGCAATTACTGGTCTGATGGCAAGCCCGACAGTTCCACGATCGGGCGAATTTCAACCGTACCCTTACTGGCGCTTGGTATGCGTGCTGCGATCGCGATCGCTTCGTCTAGATCCTTGGCATCGATCAGAAAGTAGCCGCCGAGTTGTTCGCGCGTCTCCGCAAACGGCCCATCGGTGACAAGTTTTTTGCCGTCACGCACTCGAATACTGGTTGCTGTGGCGATCGAGTGTAGCGGCGAAGCACCTAAATATTGACCGTTCGCTTGCAGTTCTTGGGTTAGCTGCAAAGACTTTGCGTAGCATTGCTGCAGCTCGCTTTCAGTCCAGGCATTTTCGTCACTGTAAATCAGCAATATATATTTCATCGTTACTCACTCCAAAATTCGATCGGATAGTCACCTTCATTGAGTAGTCGTTCGGCGAGGCTGCAAATCGACAGCGAAGCAAAAAATTTTTTCAGCCTAACTCGCGAAGGCGTTTTTCGAGAAAACGACGCTCTGGTTCCTGTTTCACGATCGCCAGCGCCTTTTGGTAGGATTCTCTGGCATCAGCCGTTCTGCCCAGCCGCCGACACAAATCGGCTCGCGCGGAGTGTGCCAGATGGTAGTCTGCCAAATCGCCATGCGCTAATATTTGGTCGATCGATTGCAGTCCCGCTAAGGGGCCATCACGCATTGCCACTGCCACCGCCCGATTTAAGGCAACAACCGGCGACGGCTCTAATTGCACGAGCAGGTCGTATAAGCCCACAATCTGCGCCCAGTCCGTTGCAGCAGCACTCTGGGCCTCTGAATGCACGGCTGAGATCGCAGCCTGAAGCGTGTACGAACCAAACCGTCCCGATGATAGCGATTGCTGCACCAGTAACCTGCCTTCAGAAATTTGTGCTTGATTCCAGAGCGATCGATCTTGGTCTTCTAGAAGGATGAGGTCGCCTGTGGAGGAAGTGCGTGCGGTGCGCCGCGATTCTTGCAGCAGCATCAGCGCCAGGAGTCCGATCGCTTCGGAGTCTGGCAACAGTTCCATTACCAGCCGTCCCAAACGGATCGCTTCGCCAGCGAGATCGGCCCGCGTCAGCGATCTGCCAGATGAGGCCGCGTACCCTTCGTTAAACACCAGGTAGATCGTTTGAAGCACGGTGTCCAATCGATCGGGCAAATCGGTTTTCGACGGCACTTGATAAGGAATGCGTGCGGATCGGATCTTCGCCTTGGCCCGCACGATCCGCTGCGCCAACGTGGGGGGAGCAATCAGGAAGGCGCTGGCAATTTCCTCGGTACTGAGTCCGCAGACTTCCCGCAGCGTCAACGCCACCTGAGCTTCTGGCGACAGGGCCGGATGACAGCAAGTGAAAATCAAGCGCAGGCGATCGTCCTCAAGGTCCTCGTCATCCTCGATCGTGGTGTCACTCGGATCGAGTTGTTGAGCGAGTTCTGCCAAGTGGGTATCAAAGCGGGCGCGACGGCGGATGGTGTCGATCGCTTTAAAGCGACCCACTGAAACAAGCCACGATCGCGGGTTAGCGGGAATGCCGTCACGGGGCCATTGCGCTACAGCCACAGCGAAGGCTTCGTGCATCGCCTCTTGGGCGCGATCGAAGTCACCGAGCAAGCGGATCAGTGTGGCTAAAACGCGGCGCGACTCGGACCGGTACACAGCTTCCACCTGCTGACGGATTTGATTGGCTGCTGTCTCATTCATAAAGCGTTCACAAAACAAACATATATAGCGGTTCTCGGAAAAATGAGGTATTCACGAATTAATTAACAATTCCCCAATCCCCCAATCTAAAATCTAAAATCTAAAATCTAAAATCTAAACTTGTACCTGATCTATCTGAGAAAGGCTATATTATTGGCCGTGCCGCAGAGTACGATGCTGCCATTGCTCCCGTGCAATCCGCCAATCGACCTCGCTCCAACCGCGATCGGACATCCATGATGACCCTGGGCGGGTAGCAACCACCTGTGCTCCTATCCACTCGGCCAACCGAGCGATCCGGGTATTTGCACTCACGGTAGACCCGGAGATCGCCTTCAGATCGAGTTCCGCGAACCCAAAGTCGAGCAGCGCACGCCCGACCTCGATCGCGTAGGCATATCGCCCCCAATAGGCTGGTGCCAGTTCTAGACCAAATTCCATCTCGCCAGTTTCAGACAATTTTCCCCGCAGTCCACAGCAACCGACAAGGGCGTAAGGTTCCTGTCGTTGTACGATCGCCAGTTGGTAATTGAGTCGAGGGCGATCGCCAGCCCATGCCTGAAACATCTCAAATAAACGTGCGGCGTGGTCGGGACTAGACCGATCGGGTTCGTAAAATGTCTGGTTGCGCGGATCGGCTTGATACTCCAAGAATGGCGATCGATCGGAATCTACAAAGTCACGCAGCAGAAATCTTCTGGTTACAATCTTTATCATGATTTACAACTTTAATAATTATCGGCTATTAAACAAACATCATATTCTCCCAAATCTTAATAGTTTTGTCACTGCTGCCGCTAGCCAAAAACTCTCCTTCCGGGCTAAAATTAACCGAATAAACAGAGTTAGTATGACCTGCTATATTACAAATTTCTTGACCGTCTTTCACTCGCCAAATCTTGATAGTTTGATTGCTGCTGCTAGCCAGAATCTCGCCATCGGGACTAAAAGCAATAGAATCAACATACCAAGAATGTCCTGCGATCGTTAAAATTTCTTGCCAATCTTTGACCCACCAAATTTTAATAGTATTGTCATGGCTGCCGCTAGCCAGAAACTCTCCATTTGGACTAAAAGCTATGCAGCGAACGGAGTCTGTATGACCTGTAATTGTGCGAAGTAGCTTCCCATCTTTAACTCGCCAAATTTTGACTGTTCTGTCCCAACTGCAGCTAGCAATAGTTTCTCCATCAGGGCTAAAAGCAACAAAATAAACTAAATTGGTGTGACCCGCAAGCGTGCGAATTTCTTGCCCGTCTTTGACTCGCCAAATCTTGATTGTTTGGTCCCAACTGCAGCTAGCAATAATTTCGCCATCGGGACTGAAAGCTGCGCCGTAAACTGAGTTACTGTGACCGATCAGGGTGCGGATTTCTTGTCCATCTCTCATCCGCCAAAGTTTGACAGTTTTGTCGTGGCTGCTGCTGGCTAGCATCTGTCCGTCCGGGCTGAAGGCTACTGTATAAACCGAGTTAGCGTGTCCTGTGAGAGTGACAATTTCTTGCCCGTCTTCTACTCCCCACAGCTTGATTGTTTTGTCATCGCTGCCGCTGGCTACAACTTCTCCGTTGGGGCTGAAAGCCACAGAGTAAATTAAGTTTTTGTGACCTGTGAGGGTGTGAAAATATTGCCAGTTATAGGTTTGTTGGTGGTGCGGGGCGGGAGTTTTTCCGGGTTTAACTAACTTGGAATTTGTTTGAGGAATTGCTAGATCGATCGCCACTTGGGGATTAATTTCTTTTAATACTTCAACAGCCGTTTGATAGCGGCGGTTGGTAGCATTTTCAATCATTTTGTCTAAAATTTTCCCGAGTTGTTCACTCACCGGGTTGTTGGCCAAATACTGCCGCCATATCCAGGCATCTTCACCAGGATCGAACAGGTCAAATGGGGAAACTTGAGTTAGTAAATACAAACAAGTTACGCCTAAACTGTACAAATCGCTGGTAAAAAATGCTTTGCCTCTAGCTTGTTCCGGGGCGATGTATTCGGGGCTGCCGATGCTGGTTCCTGTTTTGAGTAATGCTGTACCTGTGGCAATTTTTGCGGCGCCAAAGTCTACTAAAACTAATTGTTTGTCGGCGCGGCGAATGATGTTTCCGGGTTTGATGTCTCGGCGAATAACGTTGTGGGAATGGATGAAGTGAAGGACGGGTAATAAGCTATTGAGTAAGTCTTGAATTTGATTTTCTGTAAATGTGCCTTCTGTTTCTACAATTTGTGCTAAATTTTGCCCGTCTACAAATTCTTGGACTACATATTGCCGGCCCTCTTGGATGGAATAGGCTAATAGTTCGGGAATTTGAGGGTGTTTTCCCAATTCGTCCAATCGCATTGCTTCTTGTTCAAAAAGTTCGGCTGCTTTTTTGCTGTTGCGATTGCTTGCTGATGGAATGAGTTGGATTTCTGGGGGTAAAAATTGTTTGATGACGCAGCGGGGTTTTGAGGGTTTATCTTCGTCAACGGCGAGGAATGTTCTACCAAAACCGCCTTGTCCGATCGCCTTTATAGCCGGGTAGCGATCGCGCAGCAGCAGTTTTGAACGGCAATTCCTACAAATTTTGGCTGCGGGAGGGTTTTGTGGCTGGGAACAGTTGGGGTTTAGGCAGTAACTCCTTCGATTTTAGATTTTAGATTACGGATTACGGATTTGGGATTTTATGTTTTTGAATATTTGCACTATGCAGTAAATATTATACCTCTTGCCCGACGTTATAAAATTTATAGGACTTATTCTCAAAGGGGTTTTACGCGCTACTTAGAGGGGTAAGGTGCACGCCAATAGCGCACCCTACATATAGAAGTTTTGCTAGTCCTGAATTACCCCTGTTAAAAATTCCACATAACGGGGTTATCGTCTAAATGATCGGTGACGTTGCGCCCGATCGCGTCAATTTCTTTTAATTCCTCTTCACTCAATTTTACCTCAGCAGCTTTAGCATTTTCGGCTGCTTGTTTCCCGTCGCGCGCGCCGACAATGGCATTTGTTTGTGGCTGGGAAATCAACCAGGCTAAAGCTAAGTTGCCCAAGGTTGTCTGGTGGCGATCGGCAATTGGCCTGAGTTGATTTAATGCTGTTTGCACTCGGTCGTAATTTTCTTTGATGAACAGCTTATTTTTGGCGCGGTGGTCGCCTTCTTCAAACTTGTGTTCTGGCCCGAATTTACCTGTCAATATTCCTTGAGCTAGAGATGAATAGGCAATGATGGAGATATGATTGTCCACACAATAGGACATAGCATCTTTTTCTACCCAGCGCCAAAACAGAGAATAGGGCGGTTGCAAGCTGTGGATGCGTCCGTATTGGGCGGCTTCTTCTATTTGGGCGCGGGAGAAGTTGGAAACGCCGATCGCCCGAATTTTTCCCTGTTCTTTTAATTTGTTCAGGGCATCCATTGTTTCTGCAATTGGCACTAACTCGGAATTCCAACTGCCAGCGGGCCAGTGGATTTGATAAAGGTCGATATAATCGGTGTTGAGGTTTTTTAGCGATCGATCGCAGGCTTCGACTAACAAATCGGGTTTCAGGTGGTTGGCGAAAACTTTGCTAGCATAAACTACTTGCGATCGTACATCTGAAAGTGCTTGACCGATAATTTGTTCCGAATGCCCTTCTCCGTAAACCTCAGCCGTATCAAAGGTGGTAATACCTGCCTCAAAAGCCGCGCGCATGGCTTTGACAGTTTCAGCATCCTCAATTCCCACCCACATCCGCTTCCCAGCTTGCCAAGTCCCCATAATTATCGGGGTAATCTGAATTTGTGATCTCCCCAATTGTCGCTTTTGCATACCCTAAGTCCTCATTTATATTTTTAGTATTCACCCTCAAGCACTCTAATCTTAACAGACAAAAGTTGGGTATTCATCCACAGTAATGATATCGTTTTCTTATGCAATAATTATACTGATGTACAAAGTTTAAACTTGTTATAATATGGTTTTGCAGTTTTTTTTTAAAGAGAAGGTTTTACGAACCAAACGATAAATTCGATGCCGAAAAGTATTATTATGTCTTTCAATATAAGTGGTTTTACCCGATGCTTTGCCTACAGGTCGATGTCTTTTAAAAGGTAGCACTTCTGAATGAAATCCCCAAAAATGAGTATAAAAAACAGCACATTGTCTATAGACAGGAGGTAAAGATTGCCAGAAATTGGACGCTTTTTTTTTTGAGAAACCTCCAATATAAAGTCCAACAATTTCACGGGTATTTTGATTTAAAACTATCCACATCCATTGCTTTTTTTCGCTGGTTTTTGACAAATGACGACATTTCATCTAGCTGTAATATCCACTGACCTTTCGGTTTTTTAATCACCAAAATTTCTTAGGAAATTTCGGCATACTTTTTATTCATATAATTCTGAAGCCATCGAATAGATACCCCGTAGCTCTAGCAATTCCGGCTCAAGAAATTTTTTCTAAAATCAGTCGCTCAATTAAGGCTTTAGTATAGGAGTGAAATCCGCCTATATTGATAATTTTCCCTAAACTGACGACTACAAGTTTTACATTTAAATCGCTGTTTCCCCTAAGGATTCTTTCCATTTTTCATAAAAAGTTTACTTGGATAATTAGGACATTCCATCCTTTTTTCTCAGAAATTTATGTTGATTTAATATTAAACCCTTACTGTGTATCACTACCTAAGTCTCATCACCCTACTTAATATTTTTTTGCATACTTATAAATTTGCCCACCGACCTACTTAAAAAGCTTATTTTATGTAAACATGGGGACATTTTAGTTGCAAAATAGAATTTTTGGATAGCAATACCTCAATCCCTTCTAGGCTAGCCCCAAACTATTTTGTAAAGCAATAATTTAATCCTCTAAAATCACTTGGGTATTTTGTGTTGCTTGAGAACTTTAGCGGGACTGATAAATGAAATGCCCTGAGAAGAAGAGGTACTAATCATGACAGCTTCAATGACAGGCTCATAAACTGTTTTTTCTGCAACCCACTCCACAATAAAGTTTGCACCTGACCCTCCACTTGTATCATCGGCTGCAATGAAAAAGTCTGTGGAAGCAAGCGGCTTGAGTTCAACTGGACTCTTAATGTCCTGCCTAATCAATTTCCCATTAGTATCGTAGTAACGCACCGAAGTAATAATAATCGAATTTGTCAGATCCGTATTGCGGATACTGAGGGTGGCTGACAAATTCATGACTTGATCCTGGCTATTGTAGTGATAAATATGTGAGTAAATAGGGACATATACGGTTTGTCCCATCACAACTTTTGTTTTATCTAACGAGACTGCTCTCAGTGAAATTTCACGTTTTATATCAGGTTGTTGCCTTTGTGAGGTAGTTTGCTCTGAACAAGAGGTAATGACGATCGCGGCGATCGCCCAACCAACCCAGAAATGCTGTTTCAGCTTCATCGGCATTCATCCAAATAGACCACATACATTGCAGTTACGTCTACAGCACAATCAACCGTCTCCTGCAGACTAAAACGGTAGTTAATCTGTCAATTTATTTGAGGACAGCAAGTTTATCGGTTAAATGACCCGTTGAAAACTCTATTTTTTAACGGACAAACCCACAGGCAAGCTGGTATTTGTCAACGCTCGCAATGGTGTTACCGAATTTTAAACTGTTCGGCTAACCCCAGCCGCATCATTCCGGCTCCACCAATTAATACCTACAGAATTTATTGTCACCTCAAAAACAAACATTATTGAACTACATACTACAAGCATCTCTCTTCCTTGAGGCAGCTTAGTGATAAGGTTTGACCGGTAGTTCAACCTGGAACGTTGAGCCTTTGCCCACTGCACTTGTCACCTCTATTTGTCCGCTGTGTGCCTTGACAATTTGTTGGACGATCGCCAACCCCAGCCCAAAGCCTCCACTCTCCTGCGATCGCTCGGTGTCTACTCGATAGAAGCGATCAAAAATATAGGGTAAGTCCGCTTCTGGAATACCGATTCCCGTATCGATGATCTGAATGACTGCCAAATTGGAAGGAAGAACTAGCCGTATCTTTACAGTTCCGCCAGCGGGAGTATATTTACAGGCGTTGTAAAGCAAGTTTTCGACTACTTGCCGCAGCAAATCAGGATCGGCCAATAATTCAATAAGTTGTTCCGGTAATTCGCAAATCAGTTTGATATTTTGGGCTTCTGCAAGTGGGAGAAACTGGGTGGCTAAATTGCTGAGGAGCTCGTTGAGATTGATTAACCTGAGCGATTCCGGGGCAAGTCGCCCCTGATGACGAGCCAACAGCAGTAAATTATTCACCAGCGCTCCCATTGATTTTGCGCTATCTACAATGTTTTCTAAGGGAGGATGGTAACGTGAATCATCAGCCGCGATGAGCAACCCAAGCTGGGCATTAGTGAGAATGGCAGACAGGGGCGATCGCAACTCGTGAGAGGCATCGGCTGTAAAGCGCTGAAGCTGCTGATAGGCTTGCCGAATCGGTTGCATGGCCAGCCCACTGAGAAACCAACCTGTGAGGGCAATTAAGCCCAGTGTCAGCGGGACAGCGAGAGTTAGGACAATCTGAAGCTCAGTGAGCCTGTTTTGAGTTTCTGTCAGGGGAGTTGCAACCTGAAGATAACCGAGTACCCCTGTTCTACCTTCAACGGGTAATGTCACCTGACGCAGCCAGATTCCTTTTCCCAAAAGTGGATCGGTTGATCGAACTGTGAGATAACCAAAGGGCGTATTTAACTGCTGTGATGAAGGAGTCCCGAAAAAACGAACTAACCGCCCTGGCGCATTATACCAGCGTACATAAATCAGATCTTCTGCAAGGGGATGAGACCCACTGCCTAACAAGGGGACATGACTCAGATCGACCTGGCTCTCGTTTTTGCGAACTTCATAATGCACGCTGGCAGCCATGACTCGAGTTTTGTCATATAGCAGTCGATCGAGCGCCTCTAGTTTATCTTTTACCTCAATCTGATAAATCACCCCAGCAAACAGCACAAGAATGCTTCCCATTGAGAGGGTGAACCAACGAGCCAGATTCCGACGACTTTGATTAAACATGACTTGGCTTCACAATCGTCACTTGAGAGGGGAAGCGAGGCGATAACCCATACCGTAAATGCTCTCAATCCAGTCTGCCGATCCTACAGCCTGCAAGCGTTGGCGGAGTTTGCGAACTAGAACTGTGATTGCATTGCTCTCTGGTTCAGTCCCCCATTCCCACACGGCTTGTTGAATCTGATTCCGAGTCAAAACCTGTCGGGGATGACGCAGAAAATACTCCAACAACTGAAACTCGCGACTGGAGAGGGAAACGGTTGCACCTTGTCGCTCAACAGTAAGAGTATCGAGGTGGAGGTGCAGATCCTCAAGGCTGAGCGTATCTCCTTGCCAAAGGGGCGATCGCCGTCTTAATGCCCGGACTCGTGCCATGAATTCAACCAAATCGATCGGTTTCACCAGGTAATCATCTGCCCCTGCGTCTAACCCGGTCACTTTTTCAGGCGTGGTATCTCTTGCCGTGATCATCAAAATCGGCGCTGTTTTCCCTGCCGATCGATATTGACGACATAGATTTACCCCACTTATATGTGGCAACATCCAGTCCAAAATCAACAAATCATATTCTTTTTCTGATAACAGCCACTGTGCCGTCTCTCCATCTTTTACCCCATCCACGCTATGTCCTGCTTGAGACAGCACTGTTTGAAGCGGCATCAGTTGCTTTGGGTCGTCCTCCACAAGTAGGATTCTCATATATTTCTTTAATTGGGCTTATAACATTTATATGCTGATGGAATTTACCTATTTTAAGTATGAATCTAAAAATGCCAACACTTGCTTTTTTTCTACTTGCGGCTCTAGCAGAAATCTCTGGATGTTACGCTTTCTGGGCCTGGGTGAGACTTGAAAAGAGTATTTTGTGGATTGTTCCAGGCATTTTAGCTTTAATCTGTTTTGCGCTTGCTCTAACTCAAGTCAATGCTTCAAATGCTGGAAGAGTATATGCTGCCTATGGAGGTATTTACATTCTTGGCTCTCTGGTTTGGTTGTGGCTCATTGAAGGAGTTAAGCCAGATAAGTGGGACTTGGTTGGTGTTACAATTTCCCTGATTGGAACCGCTGTAATTTTGTTGAGTCCACATCGCTGAGTGGTATGGTTATGGAACTGAAACATTTGACGCATCGGCCTTGAGTATGATTTCAGCAGAGCAGTAACTCCACTAAAGTGCAAATGTAGCAATCCTCAATCATTTGTGAATTTCTGACTCCATCCCCGCGGGTTCCGGCAGGGTTGGGGTGGGTAAAAAATTTACGACTTCTGCAAGGATTGCTATAGATCGCAGGCCAAGCGTTTAAAACAGATAGGTGTAGTATGTGGCAGGTTACTAAACGTTGGCTAAAAGCATCAGGCGCAGAGTTTTGGTTGCCATTGCCGTTTGTGGCGATCGCGTTTTGGGTTGGCTCCAGCTTCCTAATGGCTCAAGAATTACAACAACCCCTGATCGCACAGAATAAACTTCAGGCAGATACCCAGCTTAAAGCAACGGTGTCTGTCAATATATTGCTGATCAACGCGGTGATTAACCGAAAACAAGGCACAACCCAGGTTGCGGTAGAAACAGCAGAACCGATTTTGAAGCGATTGGAATTAGAATTGCCAATGACTGACGCAACCCAGATAGAGGCAGCGATCGCGCAAGAACTCCAGTTATCACGTCAAAATGTTCGCCAGTTAGTCCGTTACGAGCTGGTTGAATAAGTTTATTGTTTCAATATGGCGATCGCATCCAGTCAAATAAGGTTGGCAAATCCATAAGTTTCCTCGCTGCGAGCGCGCAATTCCTCAAGCGGCAATAAGTGTCAAATACTCTTGCCGCTTGACGATTAAGAACTACTGAGTGACGATTTCGTTATTGATGGAAACATTCGCTGCAACTTGCCGAGAAATTTGTTCGGCCAATGCTTTTTGTTCTGCCGTTTGAACGCGCCCTGTTAACACAATAGAATTATCCCGATCGTCTGCGTCCAAATCGAATTGCTTGAGGGTGCCATCGGAGTCTAAGGCCTCTTCTACGCGATCGGCAATATCGTCAATGTCTTGATTCTGAGGCGTCTGTGCGGTTGTGGTTGCAGGCGAAGAAGCGGTTGGAGCAGTCGTATTTTCAGTGGCAGTTGTGGGAGCAGAAGTAGATGGGACAGTTGTCTGCGAAGTATTGGGGGAAGTGCAAGCACCTAAACCCAAAATTGCAACAGTGCTGACGATGATTCCTTGCACAAATAGCTTTAATAATTGCATATTTTTTGTTTGTTTTGTTTGTTGTGAAACGCAATTTTGCCGATAAACCTCAGCATGAAGGCTTTGAGCCTTTCAACTTAACAAGTGAATGTAGGATAGTTCATCTATCAAAAGGAATGCTTTTTACAACCCTATTAAAAGGCAACAATCACATCCAGTCAACTAAGGTTTGCAAGTCCATAAGCTATCTCAATCGGTTCTGTTCCTAAGTCTAGGGAGCAAATGTGATCCAAATGTGAGTAACAGAAATCAGTCGGTCACTTTTCCCTCACATTCATCAATGACGCTAGAAACAAGACGAAATAACAGAGAAGCATTGGGCTTAACAAGAAACGTTATGACTGCAACAAATGTAGAAAAATTAGTAGAACACTCTTGGCATCACCTCTCTGTCGAGAAAGTAGCTCGGCTTTTAGAGAGTGACCTGGAAATAGGTCTATCTTCCGACGTGTCAGCCCAACGGCGCGAGATCCTCGGTCCCAATCAACTAACGGCTCAGAAGCAGCAAAGTGCCTGGTTGCGATTTTTTCAGCAACTGAATCAGCCGCTAATCTACATTTTGTTAGCCTCTGGCATAGTGACAGCATTTCTGAAAGAGTGGATTGATTCAGGAGTAATTTTTGGGGTTGCTCTGACGAATGCCACCATTGGTTTTGTTCAAGAATCAAAGGCAGAGAATGCGATCGCCGCTTTAGCAAAATCTGTTGCAACTGAGGCAACCATTCTCCGCCACGGTCAAAAGCAAGTGGTTTCATCCAGCGAACTGGTTCCTGGCGATCTCGTCTTGCTGTCTTCTGGGGATAAAGTGTCTGCGGATCTGCGGCTGATCGAAGTCCGTGACTTACAGGTTGATGAGTCAGCATTAACAGGAGAATCTGTCCCGGTTCAGAAGCAATCCCAGGCGCTAGAGGCAGACGCTGCACTGGCCGATCGCACGAACATGGCGTATACCGGAAGCCTGGTAACGTTTGGACAGGCACGCGGACTCGTCGTCAGCATTGGTGACATGACCGAGACCGGACACATCTCGCAACTCATGCAGCAAAGCACGACGTTGGAAACCCCACTGAGTCGCAAAATTGACAAATTTAGCCAAACCTTGCTCTATGTCATTTTAGGTTTGGCTGCCTTCACCTTTGCTGCAGGCATTGCCCAGAGATTTTCTTGGGTTGAGGTGTTCAAGGCATCTGTGGCGCTTGCCGTCAGCGCAATTCCTGAAGGCTTACCCGCGATTTTAACGGTGACACTGGCGATCGGGGTTTCCCGGATGGCAAAGCAACACGCCATTATTCGCAAACTTCCGGCAATTGAGACGTTGGGTAGCACCACGGTGATTTGTTCCGACAAAACCGGAACCTTAACTGAGAATCAAATGACGGTTCAAGAGATTGATGCAGGAGGAAAGCGTTATCGGGTTAGCGGTGGAGGATATGCACCAGACGGGGAAATTTCTGTAAATGGAAATTCCGTTGATTTGACGAACGCACCTGCCTTATATGAATGCTTGCAAGCAGGACTTTTGTGCAACGATTCACATATAGAAATGCAAGATGGAAACTGGACTGTAGTCGGTAGTCCAACCGAAGGGGCGCTGGTTGCGGTAGCCCAAAAAGCGGGGTTAATTACTGAGAAACTGGAGGAATCGCTTTCCCGACTCGATACACTGCCGTTTGAATCTCAGTTTCAATACATGGCAACCTTACATGACGATCGTCCAGAACGGTTGATTTATGTCAAGGGTTCAATTGAGGCAATTCTGAAGCGGTGTCGCCAGATGCTCGATGAAGAGGGAGAGGCGATCGCCATCAACAGGGCGCCGATCGAGCAAGCTGTAGAGAGGATGGCGAAAAAAGGGCTGCGAGTTCTAGCACTGGCCAAGAAAGTTGTACCCGCTTCGCAATCTTCAATTGAGCATTCTGATATTGAGCAAGGATTAACTTTTTTGGGTCTGCAAGGCATGATCGACCCGCCTCGCCCCGAAGCGATTCAAGCGATTCAAGCCTGTCGGTCTGCAGGAATTCAGGTGAAGATGATTACCGGCGACCATGCCAAAACAGCAGCAGCGATCGCGCACCAAATGGGACTAAATCAAACCCAAGAGGCTCCCGTTTTTACCGGTCAAGAACTCGCTCAAATGAATCAGCAGCAATTAGCCAATGCTGTCGAACAAAGCAGCGTGTTTGCTCGTGTAGCGCCAGAACAAAAGCTCCGCATTGTCGAAGCACTTCAGTCTAAGGGCGAGATTGTGGCAATGACTGGAGATGGAGTTAACGATGCTCCCGCCCTGAAGCAAGCTGATATTGGGGTAGCGATGGGCATCACGGGCACTGAAGTCACAAAAGAAGCCGCAGATATGATTCTGACGGATGACAACTTTGCTTCGATCGAGAAAGCCGTTGAGGAAGGGCGCACGGTTTATAAGAATCTGCTGCGGGCGATCGCCTTCATCCTGCCCGTTAATGGTGGAGAGTCTATGACCATCTTGATTGCCGTACTTCTGGCAACCCCGCTACCCATTTTGCCAGTACAAATTCTCTGGCTGAATATGGTCAGTTCAGTTGCGTTGAGCTTACCGTTAGCATTTGAGCCACCCTCTCCCGATGTCATGCAACAGCCGCCTCGACCTGCCAATGAACCGCTTCTGTCTCGCAGGCTGACGGCTCGGATTTTGACAGTTTCGGTATTTAACTGGATTGCGATCTTTGGGATGTTTGAATGGATCGTCCAAACCACAGGCAATGAAGCTCTAGCCCGGACGATGGCAATTCAAGCATTGGTGGCGGCAGAAGCTTTTTACCTGTTAAGCATCAGTCGCTTCGTTCCGGCGATCGCCGCCAAACTGCGCGGTAAAGATGAATCCGTTGGCTATGCTGTGGCGATCGGCATTGCGGCTATTTTTATTCTCCAATTCCTGTTTAGCCAATTGGGCATTATGAATCAGTTATTCGACACTGAAGCTTTGAACCCAATCCAAGGCTTAATTTGTATCGGATTCGGACTGCCAATGATTCCTTTGTCAGCTTTACTAAAGCGTTTTGCACCTCTGAACTAAGTGGTTTTTGTGATGCAATTATTGCCAGTGGCTTTACACACTCTTTACCAATTTTGTAGCGTTGAATATTGAATATCTCTCATGAATTACCAAAACCTCAAACGTGCTAGCGGCCTATTTACTAATCATCGAAACGCAAAGCAGGCGCTAGTTGAGCTAAAAAACAGGGGCTTCCCCATGCACAAAATTTCAGTGATTGCTAAACCTTCTGACAATGATGATTTGGACTCTCTGGGCGTGCAGCAAATTTTAATCACAAGAGCAGCAGGCGCACAAGTAGGCGCGATCTTAGGCAGCCTACGACTAGGTTCACTAGCCTTAATTGTTGGACTCAGCAGCCTGCTAATTCCCGGTATTGGTCAGGCCGTAGCGGTGGAAAGCATTTTAGCAACTTTCTTTGGAAGTGGGATTGCTGCAACTGCTGGCGGTCTATACGGCGCACTTCAAGGATGGTTGATGCCAGAAGAACAAGCAAGAATTTACAATGACAGATTTAACCAGGGAGATTATTTGATCGTTATGGAGGCAAGAGAAAATGAGATCGTGATTGCTGAACCTGTCCTTAAACGTTGGGAGATTCTGACGTGGCGTGTCTGTGATGCTACCTAAATTCAAGGTCAGAAAAGACGATTACCTTCGAGGAATTTATTCCGGCCAATCAGAACGTCCAAAACCACTCAAAATTTTGACTGTCGATGATTTTGGGCGATCGCTCTCCTACTCCTTAGATATGAGATATGGATCGACAACTTCCTTTACTAGCCGGTTCGGCAACCGCGATCGGGTAGGCAAGACTTCAGAAGAGACTGTATAAAAAAATTAAAAACCAGCACAATTAAGAGCAATTAGCATCCTGTAAGGGTTGGGAAATCATCCAGATCTACCAAAAAAATTGCACTCTAAAAACGATCCGATCGCCCAACTAACCCAGAAATCCTATTTCAGCTTCATCGGCATTCATCCAAATACACCACATAAATTGCAGTTACGTCTACAGCAGAGTGAACCGTTTCCTGTAGACTAAAACGGTAGTTAATCTGTCAATTTATTTGAGGAAAACGAGTTTATGAGAGGAGTATCGGCGATCGAGTGGATTGTAGCGCAAGCACCTCCCTTGGGCAGCGCTCCTGCTACAAATAGCCAAACGGCAGGAGCCATTCCTGAATTGGTAATCATCTTGATCATTCTGCTGCTGATTGCAACTTTTGTTGCACTCGTAACCCAACGGTTGCGAATTCCCTACGTGACGGGCTTAGTGTTAGCAGGCTTGCCCATTACGGAGCTCTTGTCGCGTCGAATTGGTTTAGACCCATCTTTAGTATTAAATCTTTTTCTACCCATTCTGATTTTTGAAGCAGCTATCAATACGGATATCAGCCGTCTCCGCAGCACCTTTAAGCCGATCGCCCTGCTGGCGGGTCCAGGCTCGATCTTTTCCTCAGCAATTATCGCTGTTCTGGTTAAATTTGGGCTGGGGCTAGACTGGATTCCGGCATTGCTAATCGGAGTAATTCTGGCAAACACTGATACAGTCTCGATGATCGCGGTTTTTAAAGAGATCCGTGTGCCTTCTCGATTGTCCACCATTGTTGAGGGAGAAACTCTGTTCAATGATGCGGCTGCTCTAATTTCATTTAATTTGGTTTTGGTAATTTATGCGACAGGCTCTCTCACCGCTATACAAGGCGTGAAGGAACTGCTCGTGGTTGCCTTAGGTGGGGCACTGGTTGGGGGTGTTTTAGGTTACTTGAGCGTGCCGATATTTGTTCGCTTAAACGATCCGTTGAGTAGCCTTTTGCTAACCGTCGCTCTCGCATTGGGAACCTTCCAAATCGGACAATTTTTAGGCGTATCGGGCGCAGTGGCGGTGGTCATCACCGGACTTGTTTTTGGCAACCTTGGGCTGCCTCGCAGTTCGTCTGCCTCGGATCGGATTACCTTGCTGAGTTTCTGGGAATACGCTGGTTTTGGCGTCAATACGTTTATTTTCCTGCTGATTGGAATTGAAATTAACCCGCTGACGCTGTGGAGAATTTTGCCATCGATTTTATTGGTGATTCTGGCCTATCAACTGGGACGGATTCTCTCGGTCTATTTGTTATTAGCGGGGCTGCGTTGGTTCGATCGCCCCATTCCGCTACGCTGGCAGCACATTTTGGTTTTAGGGAATATTAAAGGGTCTCTCTCAATGGCCTTAGCTGTTGCCATTCCCTTGACCCTACCAGGACGGGATAACATCATTGCCCTGGTGTTCGGTGCAGTTTTATTCTCTTTGGTCGGACAGGGATTAAGTTTACCGTGGATAGTAAAACGACTAAAAATTAGCCGTGTTTCTGATGTAATGCAGGAAGCTGGGCAGTTACAGATTCAGTTGATCGCTTCCAAAGCGGCTCAAGATGAGCTAGATAGTTTGCTGAAATCTGGCGTGTTGCCGAAGGCAGTTTACGAAGAGTTATGGGCATCATATCAAGCACGAGTAGCACACTCTGAGCGAGTGCTGCGCGATCTCTACAATCAACATCGGGCCGGGCAAGTACAGGGCGATCGTAGCGGGCTAGATACGATTCGACGGCGATTGCTTCTAGCAGAAAAAGGAGCAGTTAGCGATGCCCTTCGCAAGCGAATTGTCCCAGAGGATCTGGTTCATCCTTACATCAAAGATTTGGATGAGAAACTTCTAACGTTGGCAGATGACTAGCGCGAATGCCGAGGTAATCAATCATCTGGTGAACTAGCTCTGGACGGGTGACGACCAAGATGGTAGAGCCTGCTTCAAGAACAGTATTGCCGTTCGGAATCTCCAGATTGGCGCAGGCATGGCATTGATAACCAATAATCAGCGAACCTTTTGGAAAACGAGGGTCTTGAGCAATTTGAGCAACGGTGTGACCTGCCACCTTGCAATCGCCTGGAACTGGCAGCTTTAGTACCTCGACTTGCCCGTGTTCAAAGTGCATCATCGACTCGATTTGGGGGTATTCAATCGCATTCGCCATTGATGCAACTGCCAAATCAATAGTGCTGATGATGTGACTGGCTCCGGCAAGTCGATAGGCTTCCAGGAATTCGCGATCGCGCATTCGCACCACAATATGGGAAATGCCATAGCTCCTGGATAGGGTGATCAGCGCTAAATTCAGTGCATCATCGCTGAGTGCTGCAACGACTGCGTTTGCTTGTTTAATTCCCGCTTCCAGAAGAACCGTTGTACTCACCGCACTGCCTTCAAATGCCATCACTCCGATTTTTTCACGAGCAAAGCGACACGCAAGCGGGTCGGCATCGATGATTGCAACCGTATGACCGAGTTTTAATAGCTGCTGGGCTAAACCCAGCCCCATCATTCCTGCTCCACCAATTAATATGTACATGACTATGTGTCATTCCAAGAATGAACGTTACAGATTTATCCCTAGGAGTGAGATTGTTTTGGGTTTCTATCAGTTTAATCTGCTTGTGGGGTGGCTTTTACGGGGCTTACTTATTACTTGTTCGACACTTAGTTTAATCTGCTTGTGGGGTTGGCATCGGAGCCAGCCCCTCAAGTGATTTTCCTCAGTTAGGTACGCAGCGGGAACCCTACATAATCTTAGGCACTTTAAAAAACTCCCCATCGCGATCGGGAGCTCCCTCCAAAATACTTTCTCCCTTAGCAAAAGGTTGCAAATCGTCCGATCGCATTACATTACTAACATCGATCGCCCGCGTTGTCGGCTGCACCTTACTCGTATCTAGTTCACTCAACTGCTCAAAATAATCCAAAATACCGTTAAGTTGACCAGTAAACTGCTCTTCTTCTTCCGGCGTTAATTCCAATCTCGCTAAATTCGCTACTTTCCGAACTTCTTCTCTGTCAATCATAAAAATGGGGAATGGGGAATGGGAATGGAGAATGGGGAATGGAGAATGGGGAATTGGTTATTAAGAACAATAACAACAACAAACATAGAACAAATAACTAATGCCCCATGCCCCTTCTCATCCTAGTTAAAAATACACATCAATTTGCGATCGACCTGTCGTCTTAAGCCAATTTTGCACTTCAATGTAATTGTTTGGGGCCAAGCGAATAGCCTCTTTCCAATAATCCGCAGCTTTATCAAACAGGCCTTCCGCCCCTTCAATATTGCCCGCTTCCTTTTCCTTTTCCCCTTGATAGTGGTAAATCACAGCAATATTATTCAGTGCTTGTGGCATTCTCGGATTGAGATCCAAAGCCTCGCTGTAATATTCCAAAGCTTTATCGTGTTCGCCGTTGCTAGTATGGATCAGCCCCATATTGTACAAGACATAACTGCGATCGTAAGGATCTTCCTCCAGCTTCAGCGCTTCATGATAATTGTCCAGCGCTTCAGCATATTCGCCATCTGCTTGAGCTGACATACCATCCCGGTAATAAGCAAAAGCTTCCTTCGCCTGCTTTTTGGCTGGCATAATCTTCAGGATGATATCAGCCATTACCGTGAAACTTTTGTCAATAAAGTTATCGTTGCGTTGAGTTCTTGGCATATGCGATTCTTTGGTTAGTGGCTAATCAGAAAAATTAGCCTGTAAAGTTTTCCTATTAATAATTGCGCCACTGTTGTAGTGGGCCGTTGTGTTGAGGGCGCTAAAAGGTTTAGTCGATCGCAACTGCGAACCTTAAAACACGCCCTTGGGTTTAACACTCTCGCAAGTTCTATCTATTTTATATAAGTCTTGCAAGACTTGCAAAAAAACCAGATTTCTTTAACCTCTCTCTCGTACTCTACACAAAACTTACAAAAACCCGCAACGGTGGAAAAAGTTCTGCTCGAGGGTGCAGGGACAATCCTCTTCTATGGCTTTCCTTCGGATCGCGAAAGCTAACACCAACGGGCGATGATCGCGTCGCGCACCGTACCCTACTAACTTTACTCACCATCCCCCTCGTTGACTCTCAGAGCAAACAAGCAAATAGCCTGCCGAGGAGAAATTCAATCACAAAGTTTTATTAAGCTATCCGAGTTCAGCCCATACTTAAAAGTTATTCGGCAAAACAGTAGCAATATTTTGCCCCAAAGTCAAGAGCAGCCTCAAAAAAAATCAGAAACCCGATCGCCAAAACCAGCTCGAATTCCCGCAATATATAATAAAAATAACCGGGTAATTTTCACAGAGAGAAACCTATGGCTCCGAATCCCACCATTATGCAAGCCGTCGAACAACTTGGCTACCGCGTTACGGTTGGAGACGTGGCGGCAAAAGCTGGATTAGATGTCAATTTTGCCCAGCGAGAACTGTTAACCCTCGCCTCCGAAGCAGGCGGCAACCTGCAAGTAGCAGAATCCGGCGACATTGCCTACCTATTTCCCAAGAACTTTCGAGATATTTTGCGAAACAAATTCTTGCGCTTGCAGTTGCAGGAATGGTGGCAAAAAATCTGGCGCATTTTATTTTATCTGATTCGGATATCTTTCGGCATAGTGCTGGTAGCTTCTATCCTCTTAATTTTTGTTGCTATCACGATTTTACTCTCCAGCGGCGATAGCAATAACAGTGGCAGCGGAGGAGACGGTGGTAGCGGGGGCGGCAGAGGCGGCGGCTTTTCCTTTTTTCCCTACTTCTGGAACGACTTAATCTGGATATTTTACTGGAACCATGACCAACCATACTACCAGCAGCGATCGCGCTTAACTGACCAAAAACCCCAGATGAGTTTTCTAGAAGCAGTTTTCTCCTTTCTATTTGGAGATGGGAATCCAAATCACAATCTAGAGGAGCGCAAGTGGAGTGATATTGCGACTGCAATTCGCAACAACCGAGGCGCCGTCGTCGCCGAACAAATTGCCCCATATCTCGACAATCTCGGACAAGGATACACCCGAGAATACGAAGAATATATGTTACCGGCTCTCGCCCATTTTGACGGCCGTCCCGAAGTCAGTCCCGAAGGGCAAATAGTCTACCACTTCCCGCAATTACAAACCACAGCCACCGAGAGAAATTCTGAACCAGTAGTAGCTTATTTGCGAGAAATGCTGTGGCGTTTCAGCAACGCCAGCTCCGGCCAAATCATGCTCGCGGCAGGGTTAGGAGCCGTCAATCTTGTCGGTGCGTTAGTTTTGGGGAATCTATTAACTAATAATTTGATCGCCGGTGGGTTTATCGGTTTCGTCAGCGCTGTTTATCCCATGATCCTGATTTACGGCGTCGGATTTCTCGCAATTCCTTTAATTCGCTACTTCTGGATTCAGTGGAAAAATAGCCGGATAGAATCCCGCAATCAAGAGCGTCAGCAGCGAGCAATGTTATTAAACGAACCAGATGCCAACTTACTCAAAAAACTGGCCTACGCCCAGGAATTTGCAGCAGAAAACGTTCTGACTGGAGAAGACTTAGCTTATACAACAGAAACAGAATTAACCCAACAAGAACTAGAACAGTCAGCCAAAATAGATGCCGAATGGCAGCGCCGGATCGATCGCTCCGACAACTTGTAATACTAAGAAAAAAAAACAGTTGTTGGTTGTTAAGTTAGGTTGCACTAAGATCTTGCACTCTTTTCAAGAATAGGCAGGATGCCTGTTCCAAAAAAAAATATCTTTGTTGGGGAACGGGTTTTTAGCTCGTTGCTAAGAATTGTGGAAAATATCAATTTTTATTGATGTCATAATTTTTTATACTCCGAGGTTTATTAAATAAGCTTAGGGCGTTTAAAAATCAAACAATTTTGGTCATACTTCGAGTCGTGATCCAGAGCCACAAGTTCCCATCCCTCCTCGCCCAAATGATTAACAAATAGATGAAGCGAGCCTTGTTTCCAATCTCGCTGTTCTTCACCGTTTACATATAAACTGATCAGCTTGTTTCCAAAAGGATACATATTCGCATCCACAAATAAATACTCCCACTTTTGCATAGCAATCCTTAATCTAGTTAGTCATGTAGTTAGTGATCAGTCATTAGTCATTAGTCATTAGTCATTAGTCATTCCCACTTCCCAATTTCCAATACTTCAGCTACGCGGTTCCTGAGCGTAGTCGAAGCGCCGTACAAGTTCCCAATTCCTTGTATTCAGGACACGGAAGTCAGAGATACAGGAATAGTTGTTTTTCCGTTCTTCCTTCTTCCTTCTTCCTTCTTCCTTCTTCCGCATTCCCAGCAGTTACTGGACTGCAATTCTGGCCAAAGTAGCACCTCGGTAATAGTGCAACAAAATCTGCTGGTAGCCGTATCCTTGTCTGGCCAAATTGTATGCCCCCCACTGGCTCATTCCTACAGCATGACCGAAACCTTTGCCAGCAACTTGAAAACCCGTAGGAGCTTGGCCGCTGTTCCTTGGGTTCCCACCGCCCCCATACTGAGGAATCACGGTAAACCGCGTACTCCTCAAATTTAAAACCCGGCGTAAATCTGCGCCAGTCATGACCCTAGAACCGCCATCTCCAACTACTTTCATCCTCAAAACGCTGCCGTAAGCGGTAGTGCGTTCTGGCTTCATCGAGATCACATTGCCCACGCCAGAAATCCTATTGCTGATTTGATCCCGGGAAAAACTTTCTTTCCATTGGTAAACCGGCGCCCCTTGGTCGAAGTCAGGAACAGCACGCAGGTAAGGCAGAGGTTCTGTCCAAACATCCTCGACATTTTCAGTATGTCCCCCAGAGGCAGAGTGGAAAGCGGCTAAAATAATCTGACCGTTGTAGGCCAGAACTTGACCGGCTGTTGCATCGACTGCCGAATAAGTGCCAGAAGATTCTGTTTGCAGTCCTTTGTAAACCTGCGAAGACTGAGTGCTGTCTACGTCGTAAAGGTCGGTTTCGCTTTTGAGGCGCTGGTGGATAGCGTAGGAACGGGCGGCGACTGCTTGGGCTTTCAAAGCCTCTTGAGGCCAATTGCCACTCATTTCGGCGCCGAGAACGCTGTAGAGATATTTTTCGATATCGACGTAGTTGATGGCAGTCAAGCCTCCTTTTTGGGGAACCAGAAGCGTGCGTCCCCGATACCAACGATCGCCAATCCAGACATAACCGTTCCCCGTCGGCTCGATCCAAACTTGGTTGGCCGCCCACCGACCGATCGCCACTGTTCCCGACCGAAATTGAGCTGACTGAGAACTGTTTGCCGACAGTTCGCCCAAATTGCGCCCGCTACCGTCGCGGATTGCAGCCTTAGTAGAACTGCCGACTTTTACCTGACTTGCCCCGTCTTGTACCGCCACTCGCAAGATCAGCGCAGCCTGTGCTGGGGCTACCATTGCCAGCCAAAACAACAGCGAAATCCAAAAGTAGCGTTTTTTTAATGTCGAAAAAACGGAACCAAAAAATACTCCTGACTGCATTTGAAAATTTTCCTCCTGTGCTGTATGAGTTTAAGAATTTTTAAGAGAAGGCAAGGGAAAAAGGAAGGGGAACGGAAGAAACAAAACGTTAGAATTGGGTGGATCGCTCTGTACGCTTGTCAAAAATGATTTTAGCGAAGAGATGTTCGCAGGAACAGCGATTTATCCCGGTTCCTGCCTGCGACTATTTCCTATATGTCGGATTTGTCGCACTCTGGATATATGTAACATATTTTTTAAGACTTAATTGAGGTGATTTGACTCTTGCAGATTACATTTCTCGGAACTAGCTCCGGCGTACCCACGCGATCGCGCAACGTTTCCAGCATCGCCCTCCGCTTGCCCCAGCGAGCGGAACTCTGGCTGTTTGACTGTGGCGAAGGAACTCAGCACCAGTTTCTGCGCAGCGATCTCAAAGTCAGCCAACTAAGCCGCATTTTCATCACTCACCTGCACGGCGACCATATTTTCGGCTTAATGGGTTTGCTGGCTAGCTGCGGTTTGGCGGGGAATGTCAAGCGCATCGATCTTTACGGGCCTCCGGGACTTGAAGAATATTTGCAAGCTGGTGTTCGGTATTCTCAAACTCATTTTTCTTACCCGGTTAAGATACACAAAATTCACGAGGGAATCATCTATGAAGATGACGAATATATTGTTAGCTGCGGCCCTTTGAAGCACCGAGTTACTGCTTTTGGTTATCGAGTAACTGAGAAAGATCGTCCGGGACATTTTGATGTAGAAAAAGCGAAGGCTGTGGGTATTCCTTCCGGGCCGATTTACGGTCAATTAAAACAAGGAAAAACGGTAAAGTTAGAGGATGGGCGACAGTTTAAAGGTACTGATTTTTGTGGCCCGGATCAAATCGGGCGCAAGTTTGTTTATTGTACTGACACGGTTTTTTGTGAGGGTGCCGTGGAATTAGCGAAGGATGCTGATTTGTTGGTTCATGAAGCTACTTTTGCTCATCAAGATGCTCAAATGGCATTTGATCGCCTGCATTCAACTTCCACAATGGCGGCTCAAGTGGCTTTGATCGCTGGGGCGAAACAGTTAATTATGACGCATTTTAGTCCGCGTTATGCTCCCGGAAATGCGATCGTCCTGGATGATTTGCTCAAGGAAGCGCAGGCAATTTTTCCGAATACGAAAATGGCCTATGACTTTTTGACTTACGAAGTGCCGCGCCCTGTTTCAAACTAGGGTTAATCTGACCTGAGATGTGAAGCCATTTTCAATAAGGGCGATCGGGGCGGGCTCTGGGGCCCACCCCACAAAAACATTAATCTATTGTGGAACAGGCCGGAAAGCCTGTTGCTGAAATTAATCCAACAAAAACATTAATCTATTGTGGAACAGGCCGGAAAGTCTGTTACGCCCTGCAATTGTCAATAAGCAGATATACCTGAGCTGCGATCGCTACCCACCTTCACCAACTTCAATCTAAAATCTAAAATCCCAAATCGAGCGATCGCCCCCAGCGACGGCCCAGGAGAGCCAATGGTTGCTACAATCGGGGAGGGTATATGTTGTGGCTAACACTACAGCCCCTAACCCTGAAAGCTAATAGCTAAATTATTAAAAATCTGCCTCTCCTGCCATGTTTAAAAATCTGCTAGGCGATCCCAACGCGCGCAAACTGAGAAAATTTCAGCCTTGGGTAGCTGATATCAATATTTTGGAAGAAGACTTCCGCGCACTCTCAGACGACGACCTCAGAGGCAAAACGGCGGAGTTTAAAGAACGTCTGGCAAAAGCTAAATCTCTCAACGAGGAGAAAGAGATACTAGACGAAATCTTGCCGGAAGCTTTTGCAGTAGTGCGGGAAGCGGGACAACGGGTTTTGGGACTGCGCCACTTTGATGTCCAACTCCTCGGGGGCATTATCCTGCACAAAGGCCAAATTGCCGAAATGAAAACCGGTGAAGGCAAAACTCTGGTGGCGACACTGCCGGCTTACCTCAACGCCATCAACGGCAAAGGCGTACACATCATCACCGTCAACGATTATCTCGCAAGGCGGGACGCGGAATGGATGGGGCAGGTGCACCGCTTCCTGGGATTGACTGTGGGACTGATTCAGCAGGGCATGGATCAGGTGGAACGAAAGAAAAATTATAGCTGCGACATTACCTACGCCACTAACAGCGAGGTGGGCTTTGACTATTTGCGCGACAACATGGCTACTGTCATGGAAGACGTAGTGCAGCGTCCTTTTAATTTCTGCGTGATTGACGAGGTTGACTCGGTGCTGATTGATGAAGCACGGACGCCTTTAATTATTTCCGGCCAGGTGGAACGCCCCAGTGAGAAGTATATACGGGCGGCTGAGGTAGCTGCTGCTCTGAGAAAGGAAAATGAAGAACATTACGAGGTTGACGAAAAGGCTCGGAATGTGCTATTGACCGATGAAGGCTTTGGTGAAGCTGAGAAGTTGTTGGGTGTTACGGATTTGTACGACCCGGCTGACCCTTGGGCGCATTACATTTTTAATGCGATTAAGGCCAAGGAATTGTTTATTAAGGATATTAACTACATCGTCACTCCCGATCGCGAAGTCGTGATTGTGGATGAGTTTACGGGCCGGGTGATGCCTGGACGGCGCTGGAGTGACGGTTTGCACCAGGCGATCGAAGCCAAGGAACGGGCGGAAATTCAGCCGGAAACTCAGACGCTGGCGACGATTACTTATCAGAATTTCTTTTTGCTTTATCCGAAGCTGTCGGGGATGACGGGGACGGCGAAGACTGAAGAGACTGAGTTTGAGAAGATTTACAATCTGGAAGTGACGCTGATTCCCACTAACCGGATTACCAGCCGTACTGACCTTTCGGATATGGTTTACAAGGCGGAGGCTGGGAAGTGGAATGCCATCTCCCAAGACTGCGCGGAAATGCACGAGATCGGTCGGCCGGTGCTGGTGGGCACTACAAGCGTAGAAAAGTCGGAGTTGCTGTCGCGGCTGCTGCTGGAGAGGAAAATTCCTCACAATTTGCTTAATGCTAAACCGGAAAATGTGGAGCGGGAATCAGAAATTATCGCTCAAGCCGGACGCAAAGGTGCTGTGACGATCGCGACAAACATGGCGGGACGCGGTACTGATATTATTTTGGGCGGTAATTCTGAGTACATGGCGCGCCTCAAGTTGCGGGAGTATTTTATGCCCCGAATCGTGAAACCCGAGGATGACGAAGACTTTTCGCTGGTGCAAGTACCTGGTATTGGTGGCCGCCCCGCCCCTCAAGGTTTTGATATGACTAAGAAAAAGGTAAAGTCTTGGAAAGCTTCGGCGCAGATTTTCCCCACGGAACTATCGAAAAATGCCAAACAAATGCTCGTGGAGGCGGTGGAATTGGCGGTGAAGGAGTACGGCGCGCGATCGCTCACGGAATTGCAAGCCGATGATATCGTGGCTATAGCTTCGGAAAAAGCGCCGACAAAAGACCCGGTAATTCAAAAATTGCGGGAAGCTTACAATTTAACTCGCAGCGAATACGATGCTTTTACCAGCACCGAACACGATGAAGTCGTGCGGTTGGGAGGCTTGCACGTCATCGGTACCGAACGCCACGAATCGCGCCGGATCGACAATCAGTTGCGCGGCCGGGCGGGACGCCAAGGAGACCCGGGTTCAACGCGGTTTTTCTTGAGTTTGGAAGACAATTTGCTCAGGATTTTCGGCGGCGAACGGGTGGCCGGTTTGATGAAGGCTTTCGGTGTTGAGGAAGATATGCCGATCGAATCTGGAATGCTGACTCGTTCCCTCGAAGGCGCTCAGAAAAAAGTCGAAACCTACTATTACGATATCCGCAAGCAGGTATTTGAATACGACGAAGTGATGAACAATCAGCGTCGAGCAATCTATGCGGAACGTCGCCGAGTATTGGAAGGTTTGGACTCCAAAGAACAGGTAATTAGATATGCCGAACAGACGATGGATGACATCGTGGGAGCATACATCAATCCCGATTTACCTTCGGAAGAATGGGAACTCGACAAACTTGTGAGCAAGGTGAAGGAATTTGTTTATCTGCTGGCTGACATGACACCGGATCAGCTAGAAGATTTGTCCGTTGAGGAAATTAAAACATTCCTGCACGAACAAGTCCGCAATGCTTACGACATTAAAGAAGCGGAAGTTAATGCAATCCGAGCCGAATTGATGCGAGATGCGGAACGATTCTTTATTTTGCAGCAAATTGATACTTTGTGGCGAGAACACTTGCAACAAATGGATGCTTTACGCGAGTCTGTAGGGCTGCGCGGTTACGGCCAGAAAGACCCGCTGATCGAGTACAAAACTGAAGGTTATGAGCTGTTTTTGGATATGATGACGGATATCCGCCGCAATGTGGTTTATTCGCTGTTCCAGTTCCAGCCGCAGCCGGCAATGCAAGTTTCGCCAGAGATGGTTTGAAGATAGTTAATAGTTGACACTTAAAACTTAAAAATGAAAGATTTAATCTTTCATTTTTAAGTTTTATTTAAAGGGAATTTAACCCTAAAATCATAATAGGCAAACAAACGATCACTTTGCTGAAAAAGAATTTCTTGCAGCAATCAAGCAATTTCAATGACATCGACAACGGCTCCAACGGTTGGCAGTTTTACAGCAACCGTGCCTTCTCCGGCTGTGCGAGCTAACGCTACAATAATTGAAGTGACTAAAGTAATTGCTTTTACCTAAAATTTGAGATTGAGGCTGTACTCTGTGAAATCCCCCTTCCGGTTACTCGCTCTGGTGCTAACTTTGTCTCTGGCTGGGATGCCTCAGTTGGCGGTGGCTCAAACGATTGAGGAGTTATTTCAACAAGGAAATGCGGCTCAAAAAGCAGAGAATTACTCGCAAGCTGAAGCGATTTACCGCAGAATTATTCAACTTGAGCCAAATAATGCTAAAGCTTACAACCATCTGGGCATTGCGCTGTATTATATACAGGGGAAACTCGAAGAAGCGATCACCGCCTACCGCCAAGCCATCCAACTTGACCCCCAATATGCAGATGCTTATTACAATCTGGGCATGGCGCTGTATAAACAGGAGAAACTAGAAGAAGCGATTGTCGCCTCGCGTCAAGCCACCCAACTTGAACCCAAATCTGCGGCAGCTTACTACAATCTAGGCGTTATGCTGAGAGAGCAAGGGAAGCTGGAAGAAGCGATCACCGCCTCGCGCCAAGCCATCCAACTTGACCCCAAATTAGCCGAAGCTTACAAGAATCTGGGCGTTATACTGAGTTACCAAGAGAAACATGAGGAAGCGATCGCAGCCTACCGCCAAGCTATCCAGTTTGACCCCAAATCTGCCATAACTTACCATAATTTGGGTACACAACTTTCTTTACAAGGGAAACAAGAAGAAGCGATCACAGCTTACCGTCAAGCTATCCAACTTGACCCTAAATTAGCCCCACCCTACAGTGGTCTGGGCTTTAGTCTGGATAACCAGGGGAAACTAGAAGAAGCGATCGCAGCCTACCGCCAAGCCATCCAACTTGACCCTAAATATGCCGATGCTTACCACGGGGTGGGCGCGATACTTCATCGCCAAGGGAAAGTGGAGGAAGCGAGCGCCAACTATAGGCAAGCTTTGAGTTTGCCAGATAGTAGGTCTGGAACACCTTTCAGTATCCATACTATGGCTCACAGTAACTTAGGATGGGCACTACAGCAGCAAGGCAAGTTAGAAGCAGCCATTGAAGAATATAAAAAATCGCTCCAAATAAACCCCAATTATCCCATTGCCAGCAACAACCTCAAAGAAGCAGAACGGCTGTTGACCCTGCGGCGAAATCCCCAAAGCGTGGAAGCAATGGACGATCGCCAATACTTGCCGCAAAATGAACCTGCTGTCGCTATTTTACGCTCAGTCGTACTCATCAAAGCCGACTTTTCCAGCACCGAGAAACAGGGAAGCGAGTACGGCACTGGCTTAGTCATTCAGCGAGATGGCAACCGCACCTTAATTATCACTAACCGCCACGTTATCTTTGAGCAAGCCACAGGACAACAAGGTCAAAACATTCAAGTCGAATTTTTCAGCGAACCCCCCTCTGGCAAACTCAGGATGCGGCGAAATGCCCGAGTTCTAGGCATGACCTCTGCCAATGACAACCTCGATATCGCCGTCTTAGAAGTCACCGACCCCCTTCCCGACGATATCAAACCCTTGCCCACTTCCTCAAACCCCATTCAGCGCCAGATGTCTGTCCGGGCCATTGGCCATCCAGTGCGGGGCATCCCTTGGTCTATAGAACCGGGTACAATCAGCAGCTACAACACCCAACAATTGCAGATATCCGGGACGGCCATTCAAGCCGGCAACTCCGGCGGCCCAGTCATCAATTCAGAAAATCAGCTTTTAGGCATTGTAGTAGAAGTTGATGGAGGCCTTGGTTTTGCCTATCCCATGCCTGTAATTATGGAAAAATTACGAGCATTGGGAATTAAATAAGGTTGCTAACGCCGCCTAAGATAACCGCATTACCCAGTCAACGAAGCAAATTATGAACGCCAAACTTTTATTTGCCAGCGTCATTGCCCTCACCCTCAGCCAAATGCCCGCCCTCGCCTGTCCCGAAGGCAACCTCAGTTCCACCGACTACATCCGCCGAGACAACCGCTGCGAAGGCATCAAGCGGCAATCGGTCAGTGGCAATAGTTTGCGGTTAATTTCCATCGCCACCCGCAACATCCCCAGCTATCCAGCAGAAGTCTCAATGCAAATTCCCGGGATCAACGGCGGCGGAAAGCCAGAAGTGAAAGTGCAATCTTTAGACAAAAACTATCAATTAGATAACCCTTCGCTTACTGAAAACAGCGGATTCTATACCTTATTATGGGATAGCTACGTTCTCAAGCGAGAGGAGGTTCCTAGCAATAGCCTGCGAGCCTTAGCCTCAGTGAATTTCGGTTCACAAGTGGTGTACGTCCCAGTTATTTTAGGGCAAAGTTCTGGACAGTACGAATTTGTTTTCTATAGCCCCAGTCGGGTAAAATTCCCTGTCTTTAGAATTTTGCGAAACGGTAAAGAAGTATACAGCAACCCCCGCAATATAGCCCAAACTAATGAAATGATTTTTACCTGGGATAGCCGCAATGCCCCAGCCGGCCGCTATGAATTGCAAATTGAGGCGGACATTGAGCCACGAGGGAAGCCTCCAGAGAAAATTAATCGGAAATTTGTCTTTGAACACAATCCTAACTGGCTAAAATAAATGCTTGTCAAGGATTCAGTTTGTAGTAATGACTGAAGCCCTTGAACCCCTAAAAAGCTTAGTACAAACTATTTTTTTGTAATAAAGGTCAGATTTGGCAGCTTACCAGCTTAAAATCACCCAGGATTAAAACATGGCACGCAGGCAAACAATTAAGCAGCAGATTGGTGCTTTTCTCAGCGCGATAAAGATAGATAAAATTTGGCAAAAGCTGATTGCCACAGGACCGCTGGTGATTTCTGGGATAAAAAAGGGGTTAAATTGGGTGATTAAAACTTTAAAATCCCTCTCCACCTATCTATGGTCAAACAAAATACTCACTTTTGTTTTAGGTCTCTTGCTAATCTTTAGCGGTTTAACGCTTGCCGCTTTTGTACCGAGTACCCACATTTTTGAAAGCAATCTCACCGTAGAAGAGATGAGCTTTACATACGCTGGTAAAGAGCCAAAACTGTTTTTAGATACCGTTCGCGGCATCAAAAGTTTAGAAATTGAAGGCCAACAAACTCTCACTTTTACAGGAAAAATTCAAAGCAAATCTACGCCCGCATTAAATCAACTCACTATCTTAGAAATAGAGCCAATAGATAGCACAAGTAAGTGGTCAATTGCTCCCGCCAACCTGAAACAATCTAGCGAACTAGAATTCACAGAACTGCGGCTGCAACCTGATACAAAAGTTAATAATCTGAGTTACGATACCTATCGCAATCAGCTTGCTTTTTCGCTGACACCAGTAAAAAAACCAACTAATACTAATATATTACAGCTTAATTTGGGAAATCAACCCCTGAAAGTTAGCTTAGAAGGATATCAATTGAAAAATGTCAAATTGCCAATTGATTCAGAAAAACAAAGGCAGTTAGAATTTATTCTGATACCCAACAATCAGGAATTAAGATTAAACCTTGCCGATCCTGTTACTATCTATCTGCAACCACCTGCACCAAAAAACAATGAATCTAAGCAATGGTTTAGAGGTAAAATAGAGGTAAAAAATGTACAATTTCAGCGTTTAGATAGGACAGGATCAAATCAGGACGATAACTTACCTATTTCAACAATTCTTAAGGGTGAAGTCCACATGGCAGAGCAGAAAAAGGAAATCAAGCGAAATCAATTTCTCATGGTGGAGGAACCGGGAATTAAACTGATCCGCTATCTTAATATTGTTCCCCAAGAAGGGTTAGAAGTCCGCATTTCTGGTAAATCGAAACTGATTCAGATCGGGTTAGATAAGGAGTTTCCTGTTTCCCGAATTCAAGCGAGTTGGCTAGATGGGGTTTTATCTGGCGATGCCATTATTGCGCTGATTTCTTTCTGTGCTGCTTCCTTTACTTACTTGTTGTCTTTTATCATTAATGAGATTTCTAAATCAACAAGTAGCAATCCGTGATTTGAAGAAGCTATCACATGAAATTGGGGATTATTATGCCCAATCTTCTTGATCGCTTTTTTGTCGCCTGTAAACTTCACCTGTGGCGTGAATTTTACGGGTTTGTTCGTAAAGACTTTCTTCGGTATGATTCCATTTTTGCAAGACTTTTTTTAAGTCCGATTGAATATCTCTAGCACCGGGAAAGCCTCGGTAGCGAATTATCAATCTTGCTAATTCCGATAAATTGTAGTCGGTTGCTTCTCCTGCTAATAAAGTATCGACACTGGCTCGATCGCGCTTGTATTGCGGATGCTGCTGATCTTGAGTTTTTTCTACTGAATCCATACTATTTATGTTTCTCAATCATTTAGAATACCTAGATGCCCGACTTGTTGAAGAAGTCGGGTATCTAATGAGAGTTAAAGTTTTACTATGTTTTCGCTTCAGTCATTCCCAGAAATTTTTGTGTTTGTTCAGTAATACCAAATAGTCGATCGCCGTGACAAAATATTTCCCAGGCACGAATTCCCATAAAGCCAATACCTGCAACCGCCAAGGGCATCGCTGCGGCACCTAAAAGCGCCGCAATGGGGGGAAATATCATGCAGAGTGTTAACAGAATGCCAGTAATAACACCGCCAGCAATGCCAGCTTTGGCGGTGGCGCTGGCGACTTTTTCCACTAACTCTGACTGCGTAATTTTGCCTTCAACGCACAAGAGCGAGTTTTCTAAGATAGAAAATATTAACTCAATTACTGCTGCGGCGATCGCCCCTTTCATTGCAGCCCCAACGATTTCCGCAACTGCTGCTTTAAAGGCTGCATCCGCTAAAACTTGCTTAGCGACTGCTAATTCTGCGGCAGTCATGTCTACACCACCGCGAGCACGATTCACCCAAAAATATTCAAAAATCCCGTTAGCAGCTTCGCTTCCGCCTCCATTGACGTGCGCTTGGATGTGACTCCAATCTTTATCTTGACAGAAGTTGCGAATTGCTTCTGGGCCTTGGGCACGAATTTGGGCGGGTATGGATTCAAATACTTTTGCTGCTTCTTGAACATTTCTGATGCCGTCACGCATACCAGCCCTCGCAAATTTGATTTGCAGATTAGTTGGCAGGTTCTCAAAACGGATGTTATGTGCTATTTTAAAAGCTTCTTGAGTGGCGATCGCCCCAGCACTAACCATTGAACTTGGCGCTGATTGTACCCACGCCGTTAATAGAGTTGCATTTTCCTCAACTTTAGCAGCGATTTGGTTGGCTAAGTTTTGGGTATCGGCAACAGTTTCTTGTACTTTAGCCGTTAGGAATTCGAGCGGATTCTGGCTAATTTCCATGTTGATCCAGCTTGCATCGTTAATGATTGAATTATTTTGACTATAACATTCCTCTTCAGTAAGTGTGATTTTTTACTTAATTGCTTCTACCTTCTAACCCCGGCTGTAAATTTAGAGCTTTTTTTTGATAAAATAAACCTTCATTGATTCGACCTTGCTCTTCCAAAGTTTTGCCTAAATTCCAATAAGCGACGGCTAAATCTGGTTGAAGAGCAATAGATTTTTGATAGTAAGTTATGGCGTCATCGAGCTGACCTTGTTTGTAAAACATACTGCCCAAGTTAACATAGGCTTCGACAAAATTAGGATCAAATTCGATCGTCTTAGAATAGGCACGAATTGCCGCATCTATTTTTCCTTGGGCTTGCAGGATATTGCCTAGGGTTTTGTAGGCGGCGGCGAAATTGGGTTGCTGGCGAATTGCTTGGTAACAGGAGGCGATCGCCTCTAGATATTTCTGCTGCCTATAATAAATTTCTGCTATCTTGTTGAGTGCGATCGGACTATCCGCTTGAATGGCTAAGATTTTTTGATATTGAGCCATCGCCTCCTCAAGTTTTCCTGATTTCTGGAGGCTGTCGCCTGCGGACAAATACTGCTCTGCTAACTCGAAATTTACGCTCATAGATTTTACTTTAACAGCCGACACTACTTTACCACAAGTGTTAGTTAGCAACCGCGATTTCTAGAAAAATTATGGCTATTTGAGATTTTAAATTTGTTTGTGTACCGGAATGCGGAAAAAAATAGTATGATTATTCTGAACCAGCATCAACACTAATTGCAGAGAAAATGTCATGGGAGCACTAGCAGGAAAAGTGGCAATTGTGACTGGTGAATCGCGAGGAATTGGACGCGCTATCCCCCTGCGATTATCCCAAGAAGGCGCATCAGTTGTCATCAACTAAGCCAGAGGTACACACCAGGCTAAAGATGTGGTGTCAGCGATTGAAGCAGCAGGCGGCAAAGCATTAGCGGTGCAAGCCGATGTCAGTAAAACCTCAGAAATTCGCCATTTGTTCGATCGCACTCAGGAAACCTATTCACAAGTCAATATTTTAGTCAATAATGCGGCAGTAATTCTTTACAAACCTGTAGCGGAAGTTACCAAAGCAGAGTTTGATAATCTTTTTGCAATTAACGTCAAAGGCACGTTTTTTGCTTGTCAAGAAGCTGCGAAACGCATGGCAGAGGGAGGAAGAATTGTTAATTTTTCCAGTTCGACAACGGCGATGCTACTGCCAACTTACGGGGCTTACGTGGCGACAAAAGGCGCGGTGGAACAGCTAACTTGATCGCTGGCTAAGGAATTGGGCGATCGCCAAATTACGGTCAATGTAATTTCTCCGGGTCCCACAGATACAGAACTCTTCACTGTCGGTAAAACCGCCGAACAAATACAAAGATTTAGTCAAATGCCTGCTTTGGGAAGACTCGGAAAAGTTGAAGATATTGCCGATGTAACGGCTTTTTTGTGCAGCGACCAAGCCCGGTGGATTACCGGACAAAATATTCGCGTTAACGGCGGGACTGCCTAAATATATACTTTAGTTAGCTTGAAGTGGACTTCGTTTGTATAGCAGCGATTTCAATCGCCGAGTATAAGAATCTCCAACCAAAATCTTTGATTCTGCTTGGGGATTCTTATACTTCGATCGCGCGGACAATCAAATTAAGGAGACAGTCGCCACACCTTAATCGTGTCGTCAAAACTGCCACTGATCAGAGTTTTGTCTTGAGGATTAAAAGCCAAATCCACCCAGGTAGAATGACCCTTCAGCGTACCCGCCATTTCGCCGGAACTCATCCGCCACAGCTTGATAGTCCCGCTCAAATCGGCGCTGGCGAGTTTGTCTCCGTCGGGAGTGAAAGCCAAGGACTTAACCTTGTCGGAATGGCCGATCAAAGTCCGCAGCAGAGAACCGTTGGGTTGCTGGGACTGATTATTTGCGCTGATATCCCACAACTTCACCGTCTTGTCCCAACTGCCGCTGGCGAGAGTTTGACCGTCCGGGCTGATGGCCAAAGACCAAACCGCCTCGGAATGACCCCAAAGAGTTTCTTTCAATTCCCCAGTCTGCCAGTTCCACAGGCTGATCTTACCGTCGCTGCTGCCGATCGCCAAAGTTTCTCGATCGGCACTGAAAGCCACCGACTGCACCTCGTCAAACACCCGGTTGAGAGTTTCCAACTCGGCGCCACCTTCGACTTGCCACAACTTCAAAGTTTTGTCCTTACCGACACTGGCCAGGGTCTGGCCGTCGGGACTGAAAACCACCGAGAACACGCCGTCTTGGTGTCCGTCCAAAGTCTGAATTAACTTGCCAGAATAGAAATTCCACAATTTAATCGTACCGTCAACGCCACCGCTGGCGATCGTCCTGCCGTCGGGACTGACAGCCACCGACCACACCGGCCCCAAATGTCCTGCTAAAACCTTGAGCAGCTTGCCGTGACGCTTGTGCAGCAGGTGAATTGTGCCGTCGTTGTTCCCGCTGACGATCACGCGGCCCTGGGGAGCAACTGCTACCGCCCAAACCGGGTTTTTCTCTTGATCCGCCAGAGTCCGCACTGCTGGCCGGGACTGCGATGCCTCACCGTTAAAATCCTGCATCGGGGGCGGATTGAACCGAATTTCGGGAATGCTAGAAACAGGCTCACCAGAAGTGAAAGCTTGCGGTGCAGGAGAGGGCAAGCGAACACCCAGCAATACGGACAGCAGGGCAACCGTACTTGCTCCCCACATGGCCAAAGTCCACTTGGGTTTGCTGAGAATCACATCTACCGGTGCCGGGCCGTATTTCATGTCTGTGAGAATTGCCTCGGTCGAGCGATAGCGTTTTGAGGGTTCTCGCTGCACCATTTTATCCAGAATGCGGCCGAGTCGCGCCGAAACAGGTACTTTCAAATAATGTCTCCAGGTCCAACTTTCGGCTTTGATGTCAAACAAATCAAAGGGCGACATTCCCGTTAACAAGTGAATGCAAGTGACGCCCAAACTGTAGATGTCGCTGCTCTTAATCGCTTGACCTTTAATTTGTTCCGGGGCCGCGTATTCCGCAGAACCTGTGACCGTTTCTGTTTTGAGAGGCCCGCTATTAGCCGGAATTGCCGCGCCGAAATCGACTAAAACTAGCCCAGAGGCACTTTCTTGGGACACGGAATGTAAATCCTCTTTCCCTGCCAAAGCTGGGGATGCTTGGGGAGTTTTGCGGTGAATAATATTCGACGGTTTGATATCTCCGTGAATCAGTTGATGTTCGTGAACAAATTGCAGGACTGGCAACAATTCGCTCAGCAGATACCAAATTTGAATTTCTTTAACAACACCTTTTTCTGAAAGCCGATCGGCTAAATTACGGCCTTCGATGTATTCTTGCACTAAATACTGGCAGCCTTCGAGTTCAAAAGATGCCAGCAATTTCGGTATTTGCGGATGTTTCCCCAACTCGTCAAGAACTGAGGCTGAGCCGCGAAATGTCCGGTTTTGCTGTGTGCGACCGTCGGCGACGGCCGCGGGGGCGCAGAACTGTTGAATGACGCAGCGGGGTTGCGAAGGTTGGTCTTCATCGACTGCTAAGAAGGTGCAGCAAGTGAGACTTTGACCGAGGGTGTGAAAGACTCGGTAGCGGCCTTTTAGCAATAAGTTCGACTCGCAACTTTTGCAGATTGTCGCGCGATCGAGATTTTGGGGATTCTGGCAATGGGGATTGGTGCAGTAACTCATTTGTCTTTCCGCTGGAGACCCCCGTCCGACATTATTGCTGGTGGGGGAGGAAAGCGGGGCGGTGCGTGCCGCTTCCTGTGGACAAATTAAATAATTGGAATCTTTGCTTGATCATAATTGTTTCCCAGATTTTCGCCACAATTGCTTGGGGCGATCGCGCGTAAATTATTGCTGACTTTCCTGCGAGCGAGGTTTAATAGGTTGATCGTACCGAGCTCATTCGAGCGATCTGCGGGATTTGCTGTTACCGAATTACGTTATACTGTCATTGCGAATACTTTCAGTGCGATCGCACCTAAGCAATCGCGAGGCCTTGCCAAATATCGGCGATTCTTTGTTCTATGGAGTGAATCTAAAATTTTCCATTTCCCACCTCAAATCGACTAACCGATTAAAAAGTAGGCAAAATTTTCCCAACTAACTACTAACTTTTAACTATTACTTATGCCCTTAATTCGTGTACCCAAGTCTTGGGAAATTCTCAACCCAGAAATCACCCCAGAAACAGCTTTTATCAACCGCCGCCGCTTCATGACAAATTTAATTGGCGCCGGCGTGACTGCTTCGCTGCTGCCGCTGACCGGCTGCCAAAGCAATGCTAGCTCAAAAACGGCTCTGGATCAAAGCTCCACCCAAGCATATTCGGAATTGAGCCGGAATCCCGCCTTTGCGAAAGTAGATCGAGCAATTACCGACGAAGGCTTAGCTACAAAATACAACAATTTTTACGAATACGGCGGCACAAAATCTATTTGGCAAGCCGCTCAAGCTTTGCCAACAGAAAACTGGAAAGTAGAAGTAAGCGGTTTAGTAAAAAATCCCCGCACTTATGATATCGACGACCTCTACAAAAAATTTCCTATCGAAGAACGAGTTTATCGATTTCGCTGCGTAGAAGCCTGGGCGATGGTAGTTCCTTGGGTCGGATTTCCCATGAAATTACTGATGGCTGATGTCGAACCGCAATCGAAGGCTAAATTCGTTCGCTTCACCTCATTTTACGACCCCAAAATTACTCCCGGCCCCGGTTTGATGTCGCAATTTTATCCTTGGCCTTATACCGAAGGTCTGCGAATTGAAGAAATGGCAAACGATTTAGCATTTTTTGCCACAGGCTTGTATGGCCGAAGGCTACCAAAACAAAATGGTGCGCCGCTGCGGCAAGTGATTCCTTGGAAATACGGTTTTAAGGGCGCAAAGTCGATCGTAAAAATTGAATTTGTCGAACAACAGCCCGCCACTTTTTGGAATACAATCGGCCCCAACGAATACGCTTTTGAAGCAAATGTCGAACCCGACAAACCGCACCCCAGATGGTCGCAGGCAAGTGAACGGATAGTCGGTCCCGGTAACAGTTGGTCGTGGGAAACACGCCCAACTTTGCCCTATAACGGTTACGGCGAATATGTGGCGGGTTTGTACAGTTAATTGACGGATTTCCCCTCGTTTATAGGCTCTGCCTAGGAACACAGAACCGGAGGCTATGCTTCCCTATTTCTGCGAGGCTATGCCTCGGATTCAGGCATTCCCAGGCATAGCCTGCCAAGGAAAAATTGAAATTACATCAGTCTTGATCTGCGTCCCTCAAACTCTTCAACTCTCTGCCAAACTCTTTCTAGCAAATCTGGCGTGCTAACATCAAACCATTCAATTTCAGGATACGCTCGAAACCAAGTCCGCTGTCTCTTCGCAAATTGCCGCGTGTGCAAAATTGTTAATTCTTTGGCTTCTTCAAGCTTAATGTCGCCAGCCAAATATTGTTTGATTTCCTGATAGCCCAGCGTGTTCAACAGTGGCAAGTCGCAGCCGTATTTTTTACACAAATATTCTACTTCCGCGATCCAGCCGCGTTCTAGCATTTGTTCGGTGCGCTGTTTGATCCGATCGACCAAAACATCGATCTCGCAATCCAACCCAATTTGTAAAATAGGATAATTGGGAGGATTTTCGCCCTGCTGTTCGGAAATAGGGCGACCGGTCGCATAAAATACTTCCAGTGCTCTTAAAGTTCTTACTGGGTCATTCAGGTGAATTTTCTCAGCGGCAGAGCGATCAACCTGCTGCAACATCGCGTAACATTGAGATTGTCCGAGTTCCGCAAGTTGCGACCGCAATTCGGGCATCGGTGCTACCCTCGGAATTTTTAAACCGCGCACGATCGATTTAATATATAAGCCCGTCCCTCCCACCAACAACAGGGGGGGAGAAACAGGAAAATCTACATCAGCAATTATTTTTTGAGCTTGTTGCTGGTAATCTGCTAGTGTCAGAGTTTCTGTCGGCTCGCAGATGTCAATTAAGTGATGCGGTACACAGGTGCGATCGACCGCCGTCGGTTTTGCGGTTCCGATGTCAAATTCGCGGTACACTTGACGCGAGTCCGCACTCAGGATCGAGGATTGCAGTCGCGAAGCCAAAGCCAAAGCCACTCCCGACTTCCCCGTCGCCGTCGCCCCGCAAATCGTAATTAATTTAGGCATAAGGTGTCGCACATTTCCCTATAAAAACTCTCAAATCCTCTCCTTTCCATGCTTTCCCCTCTCTCCCTACACTGATTCACAGCGATCAACCAGGGCAGTCCTCCAGCAATCTCAAAACTCTTCGCCTCCGTCCCCCCAATAAATTTCCCTTCAGAAAGCCCTAGCATCGCCTTTAACGGTTTTGTGCTATAATTTTAGGAGTTTTCCCATTTTAGAAGCTTTCGGGGCTTTAGGCCTCATTATTGGAGCTATTTTTGTATGACCAGCAGCTACAGCGCCGACCAGATTCAAGTTCTCGAAGGTCTCGAAGCAGTCCGTAAACGACCGGGGATGTACATCGGTACTACCGGACCGCGAGGACTCCACCATCTAGTTTACGAGGTTGTGGACAATTCCATAGATGAGGCGCTGGCTGGCCACTGCACTCACATCGAGATTGACATCAACGCCGACGGTTCCGTTACCGTGACAGACGACGGCCGGGGCATTCCCACCGGCATCGTTGCCAAGACAGGCAAATCAGGAATAGAAACAGTAATGACTGTACTTCACGCCGGGGGTAAATTTGGCGGTGGTGGCTACAAGGTTTCTGGAGGATTGCACGGTGTAGGTATTTCTGTTGTTAACGCGCTGTCCGAGTGGGTAGAAGTGACAGTTTGGCGCGACCAAAAAGAACATTTACAGCGCTACGAAAGAGGCAATCCAGTTACTGAACTTACTGCCAAGCCCAACAAAGGTACTCGCACCGGCACTTCAGTTTCTTTCTTGCCTGATACTCAAATATTTAGCACTGGCATTGAATTTGATTACACTATACTCGCCGGGCGCTTGCGAGAATTGGGTTACTTGAATGCGGGCGTGAGAATTACGTTTAGCGACCACCGTTTGGAACTGCTTAAAAGTAGCGAACCTCGCATCGAAACATACTGTTATGAGGGCGGAATCAAGGAATATATCGCCTACATGAACCGCGAAAAGCAGCCTCTGCACGAAGAAGTGATCTACGTGCAAGGAGAACGCAACAACGTGCAGATAGAAGTGGCTTTGCAGTGGTGCGTTGATGCTTTTAGTGACAACGTTCTAGGTTTTGCTAACAACATTCGGACGATCGACGGTGGCACACACTTAGAAGGTTTGAAGGCTGTTTTGACGCGGACGATGAATTCGATCGCCCGCAAGCGCAACAAAATTAAAGAAAATGAGCCCAACCTCGCGGGCGAAAACGTGCGCGAAGGTTTGACAGCAGTAATTTCGGTCAAAGTCCCAGATCCGGAATTTGAAGGTCAAACTAAAACTAAGTTGGGAAATACAGAAGTTCGGGGAATTGTTGATTCCTTGGTAGGCGAAGTATTAACAGAATATTTGGAGTTTCGCCCCCAAGTAGCTGACGCTATTTTGGAAAAAGCAATTCAGGCATTTAAGGCTGCTGAAGCCGCCCGCCGTGCCCGCGATTTAGTGCGCCGAAAATCTGTCTTAGAATCGTCTCCTTTGCCTGGAAAATTAGCGGACTGTAGTTCCAGAGACCCTGCCCTGTCTGAGATATACTTGGTGGAGGGGGATTCTGCGGGCGGATCGGCCAAACAAGGGCGCGATCGCCAATTCCAAGCAATCCTGCCTTTGCGCGGTAAAATTCTCAACATTGAGAAAACCGACGACGCCAAAATCTACAAAAATAACGAAATTCAATCGTTAATTACAGCCCTGGGTTTGGGCATCAAAGGCGAAGAATTCGATCCGGGTCAATTGCGGTATCACCACATCGTAATTATGACTGACGCTGACGTAGATGGTGCTCACATCCGCACGCTGTTGCTGACTTTCTTCTACCGCTATCAGCGCGCACTTGTAGACCAAGGTTACATCTATATTGCTTGTCCTCCTCTCTATAAAGTGGAACGGGGACGCAATCATTACTACTGTTACAGCGATCGCGAAATGAACAATCTCATCCGCAATGAATTTCCGGCGAATGCTAATTACACCATTCAGCGGTTCAAAGGTTTGGGTGAAATGATGCCGACACAGTTGTGGGATACGACGATGAACCCAGAAACTCGGACGCTGAAACGGGTGGAGATTGAAGACGCTGCTGAGGCAGATCGCATCTTTACGATCTTAATGGGCGATCGTGTCGCCCCCCGCCGCGAATTCATTGAAACCTACGGCCCCAAACTCAACCTCCTCGACTTGGACATCTAAATTAATCCTTAGCTAACTGTCGATGAGGAACGACTAACGACTAAACTTTTTCAGCAGTTTGAACCCTTGTGCCTCCGAAGGCACAAGGGTTTCTGCCGTTTGAGGTAGGTAGATTTTGTTATAAAAATTAATACAATCTCTCATCAAATCGATCTAAGGTAAATGCTTAGGTAAATTTTAGATTTTTGGCGCATCCATCAGCTACCACAAAAATAGAAGGTTGGACAGTATAGCATGAGCATCAATTTAGCGACCAAATTGCGTGAGGGAACCAAAAAGTCCCACACAATGGCAGAAAACGTCGGTTTTGTCAAGTGTTTTTTAAAAGGCGTTGTAGAAAAAACTTCTTACCGGAAGTTAGTAGGAAACCTCTACTTTGTCTACTCGGCAATCGAAGAGGAAATGGAACGCCAAAAGCAGCATCCGGTTGTTTCAAAAATTTACTTTTCTGAGTTGAATCGCAAACAAAGCTTAGAGCAAGATTTATTTTACTACTACGGTGCGAATTGGCGCGAACAAGTAGCTCCGTCAGCCGCAGCTAAAGCTTATGTGCAGCGCATTCACGAAATTTCGGCGACCGCACCGGAACTGTTAGTAGCTCACTCTTACACTCGCTACCTGGGCGATTTATCTGGCGGACAAATCCTGAAGGGAATTGCCCAGCGCGGGATGAATCTTTCCGAGGGAGAAGGCACTGCTTTCTATGAATTCCAGGATATTCCTGATGAAAAAGAATTCAAAGCTAACTACCGTCAGGCAATGAATGAACTGCCGATTGACGAAGCAACAGCAGAGCGAATTGTTGACGAAGCTAATGCAGCTTTTGGCATGAACATGAAGATGTTCATGGAATTAGAAGGCAATTTGATTAAAGCTGTCGGTCAGATGCTTTTCAATACCCTGACGCGGAAGCGCGGTGGCGCCAGTACCGAATTGGCTACTGCTGATTGATCCAACACGAATTGGCAATAAATTGAGCCTCGTTTAAGAGGAAAAACTTAAATCCTGGGGGTTTGATGGCTGCTTTTACAGTCAGCAAATCTCCGGGATTTTGCATGGCGGGCGATCGACTTTTTAACTCACAACTCAACACTATCACCTTCCCACGCCGCGATCAGGAGGCTCCTCGTCCGGAACAGGCAAAGAACTCGGCCTTACCTGCCGCTCCAAATACTTGCTCAAAGCGTAAGCGATATCCCCACGAGTCATCGGTTTCAAAGGATTAATCTTATTAGTTGCGATATCAACATTAACAAACCCTTCATAAAGTGCAGTAGCTATAGACTTTCTAGCCCAAGTAGGAATTTCGCCTGCATCTGGATACTTAGCTAAAATCTCGGAAATGCTGGGATCGGGAAACTGAAAAACCCCGTAAGCTTGAGCAAAAATCGCCAAAGCTTCAGCGCGAGTCACCCTTTGATTTGGGAAAAACATTCCGTCGCGATATCCACTCATCGTTCCCGTTTTCAAAGCAGTTTGAACCGCACTGTAAGCCCAGTAACTCTTCGGTACGTCCGGCACTTCCCTATCCGGTTTCTGAGCAGTTTTCCGCCGTTCCAAACCAAAAGTTTTCACTAAAATCATCGCCAAATCGGCGCGACTTACAAGGCCCTCAGGATTAAAATTACCACTAGCATCTTTATTCATCAATCCTGCACTCACAACCCGATCGATCGGGTCAATTATTTGTTGAGATTGAACTGCCATTGGGACTCCTTGCACTAGCGCGATCGCCAAAAAAATACTCACTAACTTTTTCACGATTTTAATCCTTTCTGTCGCTAAAACCATCATGAAAACAGCAGTAATATTTTTTATGGTTCCATCGGTATTATTCTGTGGTTTCGGCGGTGCGCGAGATTTGGGGATTATATATTAAAATCAAACATTTGCTTCCGGCAAAGCGCCCTGCATTTTACCCAGCCAATCAATCAAATTATCCAATTGCTTTTGGGCCGTCAAAACCGCCATACCTCGAATAGTAACCTTCCCCTTGCTGTAGACAAAACGAGAGCGCAAATGTTCCGGCAAATTAGCCTTGAGCAAATTCCAAGCAGGCTCTTCCATCGCAGTTTCCAAAACTATGTTCTGCTTATTCTCCGGTTTAATCCGAGAAAAACCGATTTTTTTAGCAATTTGTTTTAGTTCGACCACACGGATAAGTTGCTGGGCTGGAAGAGGAATTGGCCCATAACGATCGCACCAATCAGCCTGAATCTGCTGTAATTCTTCAGGGGTATTAGCAGAAGCCACAGACCGGTAAGCGCTCATCTTTTGATCCAAATCTGCGATGTAATCGGCAGGAATAAACGCCGTCAAAGTGAGGTCGATTTGCGCGTCCTCAACTTTCGGAATTTCCTGACCCTTAATTTCCCGAATAGCCTCCTCTAACATTTCCGCATACAAATCAAAACCGATCGCCTCCATTTGACCCGACTGTTCAGTACCCAAAACATCACCCGAACCGCGAATTTCCATATCTCGGACGGCCAACTGATAGCCCGATCCCAACTGGGCGAATTCTTGAATTGCCCGCAGCCTCTGCCTTGCAGGATCGGATAGCTTGTTCTGCTTCGGATAAAACAGCCAAGCATGAGCTTGAATCCCCGCGCGTCCCACCCGTCCCCGCAACTGGTAAAGCTGACCCAAACCAAACTTCTGCGCGTCTTCAATTAAAATGGTATTGACTCGCGGAATATCCAAACCCGACTCAATAATCGTCGTACACACCAAAATATCGAAATCAGCCGCACTGAAAGTCAGCATGACCGATTCTAATTCCGAAGCATCCATTTGACCGTGGGCGATCGCAATTCTGGCAGACGGTACCATCTCCTGCAACTGAGCGGCCAACTCATCAATCCCCTCAATCCGCGGCACCACGTAAAAAACCTGACCGCCCCTGTCCAATTCTTGACGAATTGCCGATCGCACCACCTCCGGGTTATAGGGAGCCAAATGCGTCTGAATCGGGCGCCTGCTGGGAGGCGGAGTCGAAATCAAACTCATCTCGCGAATCCCCGACAGCGACATATACAAAGTCCGGGGAATGGGCGTTGCTGTCAAAGTCAAAACATCTACCTCTGTTTTGAGAGATTTAATTGCTTCCTTTTGCTTAACTCCAAACCGCTGTTCTTCATCCACCACCAACAAGCCCAAATCCCGAAATTTAATCGCCTTGCTCAAAACAGCTTGAGTACCGACAATCACATCTAATTCCCCAGTCGCCAAACGCTTATGAATCTCCCGGCGCTCGGTTTCAGTGCGAAAGCGATTGAGCAAACCAACTTCGATCGGATAAGGAGAAAAACGCTCCGAGAGCGTGTGATAGTGCTGTTGGGTCAAAATCGTCGTCGGGGCCAGCAAAGCCACCTGCTTGCCCGCCGTAACCGCCTTAAAAATCGCTCTCAGAGCCACTTCTGTCTTACCAAAACCGACATCCCCACAGACCAAGCGATCCATCGGTCGATCGCCCTCCATGTCGCGTTTCACATCCTGAGTTGCCTTCAACTGATCCGGCGTTGGCTGGTAAGGAAAAGAATCCTCTAATTCTTGTTGCCAAGGCATATCAGGAGGAAAAGCGTAACCTGTTTGTTTAGCTCTTTTAGCATAAAGATTCAGCAAATCCACTGCCAATTTTTTAACAGCTTTGCGAACCTTTGTCTTAGTTTTTTCCCAAGTTTGACCTGTCAGCTTGTTTAGATCAGGTACTTTATCGGCTACAGTCCGAAACCTCGACAAAGCGCCCAATTGATCTGCCGCCACCCTCAGAGTACCGTCTGCGTATTGAATCAATAAATACTCGCGAGTTTCTCGATCTATCGTCAAACGTTCCAACTTGATAAATTTACCCACTCCGTGCTGGCGGTGAACCACATAATCACCAGGGCTTAATTTATTCGGGTCTACTTGCTTAGAAGCAGCGCGACGGCGCTTGCGGACGTAGCTAAAAGTAGCCAGAGAATGCTGACCGTAAAATTCCCGATCGGTAATTAAAACAATCCGAAAAGTCGGCAGAATAAAACCTTCCAATTCTGCCAGCCCGCTGTACTTTAAAGCAACCGGAACGTGCTGCAATTGCAACTTGTCGATCGCCAAAAAATCGCGCGGATTTACCACAAACTGAGCCGGACAGTCGTGTTCCGAAAGCAGAGAAACCGATCGACTCGGTTGAGCAGAAACCAGAAAAATAGTAAAACCCCGATCGCGCTCTTCCCTGAGCATTTGAGACAGCTTCGCAAATTGGTGAGGCATCACCGGCACAGGCCGAGAAGCCAAATTAATCGCAGATGGTAGCTGGTCGCCCTCCGCAGAGCTTTGAATTTTTTTAGCCGTAGAATCTTCGGCCAATTCAGAAAGTTCTAGCCTCTCGAAAGCTGCAACATCTGCCATAGATTCAGCAAAAGTGCGGTGAACTTTCGGAACTTTCAAATTAGCAATTGGCAATTTTTCTGTAGCCTCCCCAGCAACTTCCGATTCCCGATTGCAATTATTCCACTGTTCCTGGGCATTCTCAAACCAGCGGTCGCTGTGAGCTTCGCACCCTTGCGGTTCGTCAATAACAACTAAAGTATTTTCTGTCAAATAATCCAACAAAGATGCAGGTTGCTCGAACGCTAAACCCAACAGCCTGCGGACAAATTTTTCCGCTTCATTTTCCGCTTCATTTTCGGGGGCGAAAGAGCCTAGCTGGTTGATTGCGTCAAGCTTTTTTTTAGATAAAACTGCTTTAATAATTGTGTTAAAATTAGTAGGAGTTAAAACTAATCGATCGACCTTATCGAGCGATCGCTGGGAAGACGGATCGAACTCCCGAATTTGCTCCAAATCATCCCCAAACCACTCCAGCCGCACCGGCAACTCAGCCGCCACCGGAAATACATCGACAATATCACCCCGACGGCTCCATTGACCCTCCATTTCCACCAGAGCCACCCGATCGTACCCCATCGACACCAGTTGGCGGTCAAGTATCTTCGAGTCTTGAACCGCACCTCGCTTCAGCGTCAGACAGTAGGGTTCAAAAGCATCAGGCGGCGGCAAGTGAGACTGGAGAGCTCTTTCGGTAGCTACAATCGCGATTGGCTTCGACTGATTGGCGGTTTTTTCTTCCTTATCCACCAAATCCGCCAGCACCTGCATTTGCCCCCACGTCATTTCATTCTCGTCGGAGTAAGATAGCTCGTAGGGCGAAGCCTCCGAAGTCGGGTAAAAATGTACGGTTTGCCAGCCCATCGCCTCCAGCCCTGCCACCCAACGACCGGCTTCTTCTAGAGTTGCCGTCACTACCAGTAAACTCCGCCCTTCTTGCTGTGCGAGGGCGGAAGCTACTAAACCTTTAGGCAAACGGGCTACGCCGTTGAGTTGCACGTAGCGATGGCGCTTGAGCTTGTTGAGGAGTTCTGTTGCTAGGGGCGATCGCCCCAGGGTACGAATTATTGAAGAGAAAGTCATGCGCTTTTAATTTTAATCCCTGATCGGCGAAGGCTCTTTCCCTTTGCCTGTTAAGGAGATTGTACGACAAACATCCATGATTGTGCCGCTGTGCTGTTGACGCCTGGGAACTTAACTGGAGATAGATTTCTGCTTTAATATGTCGATCCTGCGATCGCGATCGAGCCAGTTCCGTTAATCTAGTGACAGGTTTAGAAAAAATTTCGATTTTGCGATCGAGATTCGCAGCTTCCAGACCTCTCCTGTGACTGCACCCAAAGACGGATACCAGCCCCCGACTCAAGTTGTGAAGATCGAAGAATTTTAGACATTAGGGAAATCCCCCAGATACTGGCTGCGGAGTCAATCTAAAATCTAAAATCTAAAATCTAAAATCGACTAACCGGGCAGAGCGCTTCGCCGTTACTACCGAAAATTTTAGAAATGTCCCCAAGTACCGATATTCTGATTGTTCTCCTGCTAATTTTCCTCAATGGCTTGTTTGTGATGTCAGAGATGGCCATCATCTCTGTACGGAAGGTAAGACTGCAACAGATGGCCAACCAAGGTTCAGCAAATGCCCGCGTAGCCTTGGATCTGGCTAATGCCCCCAATCAGTTCTTGCCGACAGTTCAAATCGGGATTACGATGCTGGCCATTCTGTCGGGCGCTTTCGGAGAAACGACAATTGCTAAAAGAGTAGAGCCTTTGTTGCGGCTGATTCCTGCCCTCGCGCCCTATGCTCAGACGATCGCCTCAGTAGTAGCAATTTTAACCATCACTTATCTGACCTTGATTATCGGCGAACTGGTGCCCAAGCGGCTAGCGCTCAACAACCCGGAGCCGATCGCCTCAAGCGTAGCAATTCCCATGCGAATGCTCTCAAAAATTGGCGCTCCTGCGGTTTATCTGTTAAGTTATTCCACTGACTTAGTGATGCGGCTGATGAGGATAGCCCCCTCGACAGAACCGCAAGTTACGGAAGAGGAAATTAAAGTTTTGATCGAGCAAGGAACCGAAGCCGGAACCTTTGAAGAAGCCGAACAAGATATGGTGGAAAGAGTGTTTCGTTTGGGCGATCGGCGAGTCAGCGCGTTAATGACCCCGCGTCCCGATCTTACCTGGCTTGACCTCGACGACTCAGTGGAAGAAAACCGCCAAAAAATGCTCGGCAGCGGTCATTCTCGGTTTCCAGTGTGTCAGGGAGGACTCGACAACGTTGTCGGTTTAGTACACGTTACTGATATGCTGTCTCGGACTTTAACGGGTCAACCCCTAGATTTAAGCGCTTCTTTACGACGACCGTTATTTGTACCCGAAAGCACGCGGGGTTTAAAAGTATTAGAACTTTTCAAACAATCTAGCAATCAAATTGCGTTGGTAGTAGATGAATACGGCGTCATTCAAGGATTGGTTACAGTCAACGACATTTTAGTCGAACTTGTGGGTGATTTTCCTTCAATAGAAGATGCTGACGAACCGGAAGCTGTGCAGCGCGAAGATGGTTCTTGGCTGTTAGACGGAATGCTAGCAGTCGAAGATTTTTTTGAGCTGTTTGGAATCGAAGAATTGTCAGCAGAACACAAAGGAAGTTACCACACAATGGGCGGTTTTGTAATTACCAATTTGGGCAAAATTCCCACAGCAGCCGAGCATTTTGAGTGGAACGGTTTGCGCGTGGAAGTAGTCGATATGGACGGGAACCGAGTTGATAAGATATTGGTAATGCCGATCGACTCAGCGGGCGCTCGAGCTAGAACCGAACCAAAAACCTAAAATTTGAACTCAGCGGTAAGGTGCGCTAGGCGCACCCTACATCAACCATGCAGCGGCTATTTCAGACCTAATTCTTTTTGCTCCTAGGCTGAGCTTTCCGCAAAGATTCCAGAAGAGAACGGCCCACATAATTGCTAAAAACTACCTCTCCAGCTTGATTGTAGTGGCAGCAGCTATCTACATAAACAGCATCTTTAGTCTTGTCAAAAACATTGACAGCATTCACTAGATTGATATTATTTTTTTCCAAATTAGGAAACTTTTTGAAAAGAGCAGGATATCCAATTTGCACAGCTTTAGCATAAGGAGTATCCTTGTTAAAAGCAATCTGCTTTTCGGCGTCACCAAACACCCTTTTCGTCTGATAATATTGATTAGGCTGAAGAACATGAAAATAAGGCACATTACTAGCAGACAGAACTTTGTGCATAAAAATTGAACTTTTCGCCCAATTCAACGCCATTTCTTGAAAAGCTACTGAATCCTGTAAAACCGACTTATTAGTATTGATATAAATAACGCTGCCACTGTCATCTTTTTTTTGTTTAGTCCGTTCTTTTTCAAACTTAATGACATCAGTTTTATAGTTATTAACTAGATTTTGAACGTAAACAGAAGTCAAAGCATCGCACGCAGCTAAAGAGCAGTGTTGCAAACGTTCCAAACCCTGACTAATCCTAGCTTTATTTTCTTGGATTCTGATAGTTGCTTTCATCGCTTTTGTAGAAAGGCTATTATTCGCCAAGTTAGTCAGCGGCAAAATATGCTGAATGCTTGGCATCGCCAAATCGACTTGATTTTTATTGTTTAAGTTAGAAAGTGCTACTTCATTAAAACCATCTATATTGACGACCAGATCCAGTTCTTGCCCTAAAGCCAAAAAATAGTTTAGAATTAATAATTGCTGGGGTTGTTTGTAGCCTCCGGTAGCAAAAGACAAAATTACAAATTCTTTATCCTTCCAACCCGGAATCTGCTTAAGGTATTGAGGTAAAATTTTGTTTTGAACTTCAAATACTCCATAATTAGAAGCCACAGAACCGCCAAAAACTCCGATAATAAATTGATTATTCTTGGTTTTCTTCAAAGGGTAATCGTAAGGAGAGATAAATCCGTAGTTGTTAACCTTAAAACCAGGGCGAAAATCGGGACCAGGTTGTTGGATAAATCCCAAAAAAGGATGAAACCTTTCAACAATAGACTGATTCAGCCGCACTCCATCTAAATTAATTCCTAAAGCCGACTTATCTTGCGTTTTTTCTCTCGTATAGAAAAATTGCTTGTGCTTGACAAAATACCATGCCAAAGAGCCAAGTTCCAGAAAAAACAGTAACATCACTAAATTAATAAAAGCAATCTTGATAAATTCTTGTCCTTTTTTGAGGAATTTTAAATCTTTCATAAACCTCTATTTCGACTCTCTTACTACTTTAATAATGGAACGAGAAACATAGTTTGCCAATACTTCCTCTCCGACTGAATTATAGTGGCAGCAGGCATCTTTGTAAACCGTCTCTTTTGTATTGTCTAAAATATTCACTGCGCTAAACACATTAACTCCAGCTTTTTGCAAATCATCGACTTTGGACAACAATACTGGATAACCTTTTTTCACACCTTCAATGTAAGGACTCTTCTGGTCGATCGCGATTTCGTTTTCCTTGGCGGTAAACACTCGCTTAGTGGGATAATACTGGTTGGGCTGGATAAAGTGAAAATACTTAATCTTTCTACTTGATAAAATTTGATTCATGCCGCTCGACGATTCATACCACATCGATGCCATTTTCTCAAAAGCAGCGGCATCCTGCAAAACAAAGTCAGCTTTGGGGATGTATACTATACCGCTATTTGCCGTGTCTGGGTTGGATAGTTTGACTTGTCGATCGTACTTGACAACTGCTTGCTGGTAATTGTTGACTAATTGTTTAACCTGTAGCGAGGTGACAGCGTGACACAAAGCCAGTTGACAAGTTTGCAATTTGTCAATACCTGCTTTCAATTGTTTTTTATTTTCGTTAATTTTAACGATCGAACTCATCGCTTCCGGTGACAAGTTGTTGTTGGCTAAACCCGTCAGAGGCTGTATGTGCTGAACGCTGGGCATTCCTATTTCTACTTGGGCTTTGTTGTTTAAATTTGACAGTGCTACTTCGTTAAAACCGTCTATATTGATGACTAAATCTAATTGTTGACCCAAAGCCAAAAAGTAATTTAAAACCAATAATTGTTGGGGCTGTTTGTAGCCGCCATTCCCAAAATTTAAAACAATAATTTCCTTGTTTGCAAATTCTGGATAAGCCTTCAATTTCTTAGACAATCTGCGATCGACGTATTCATCAACTGCAAAGTTATTCGCAACTGAACCCCCAAAAACTCCGATAATAACTTGATTTTTATTTGTTTTAATAAACGGATATTCGTAAAGAGAAAAAAAGCCGTGTTTATTGACTTTTAACTTTAATTTTTCATTGGTGAAGGCACCTTGTTTGAGTACATAGCCAAAAAGTGGGTGCAGTCTTTCTACGATAGATTCATCAAGTCTAATGCCGATCCTTTCAATATCTTCTACTACTTTTTCTTTGGCTTTAGTTCTGGTATAAAAAAACTGCTTTTGGTTTATAAAATAAAAAGCTAGCGATAAAGCTTCCAGACAAATAAAGGCGATCGCCAAATTAACTGCGATTATAATTAATATATTTTGGCTTTTTTTCAGCGCCGTTGAATCTTTCATGAAATTTGACTGCTTACGGTTGTTTTTTGGGGACTTGAGACTGCTTCAAATTTTCGCACAAATTTCGGTTAATCAGGATACTAGCCAGCCGGTGTCCGAGTTCATTCCAGTGACCCCCACAGGGTACAGAATTATCAAAACCGTGGGCGCAAACTTGATATTTTTCAGTGTAACCTTGGATCTGTTCGGATAAATTCAGTACCCGAAAACCCTCACGCGCGCCCAACTTTTCCAGCCGCCGATCGGGATAAAACAAATCCTGAATGTTGTTCTTTCTCATAAAATTTTTTCGCCTCTCGGCATCGGGCCTAACTTGCATCGGATCGCCGATCGTCATAACCAAGAAATCAGCATTTTTCTGCACGACTTCATTCCGCATCGTCACAATCAAACCCTCTGTCACCCTCCAAGCTTCTTGCCAAGCTGCATTCGGAGGTTCCTTGAGGTTTTGGGTACTTAAAGTGGTAAAATCCTGAGATAACTCGCGCTTTTTCCTTTCTAAGTCTACTTTTTTAATAACCTGCAAAATGCGCGAATTGTTGACGATCAAACTGGGCATTCGGTCTACGAAGGAAACTGCTCTTTCGTTGCGATCGATCGGCGCCAGATTGCGGAAAGACATATCCGGTACTAACTTGCCACTATCATCATAAGCAAAAAATGGTCGATAGCGATCGTATTCCAATTTCGGCGAGTTGTTAATTATATCATTGCCAATAAAAAAAGCAAGAATTACAATATCAGGACTGTAATCCCACACTTTTTTTCGCAGCATTATCAATTGTTGAGCAGTACCGTAGCCCTGCACCCCGAAATTCATGACCTCAACATTTTTGCGTCCCTTAACAGCTTCGCAGTTGCCTAACTTTCGTTCCAGTTTCGACCAGAAAGTTTGTTCGACAGGTACGTGAATTGCTTCGGTGAAAGAATCGCCCAAAACCGCCACGCGCAAAGTATTTGGAGGTTTTGCTTTTGTATGTTCACGATCGCGCAAACCCTCGCTATTCACCTGCACAAAACTCGCACCTTCCCCATTCCACTCCCCCGACGCACCAGGTTTCAGCTTCCAGCCCAAATTCGGATCGGAAGTGTGGAAACGAGTTGGCGCCGACTCTACGAAATCTCCTATTTTTGGATAGCCCTCAACTCTAGCAACTCGCAATCCCACTTCACCAATTACCACCCCCATCAATAAACCGCCGAGTGTCAAACCCAAATTGACACCCAAATTTTTCAACTTGCTCATTATTTCAAAACAGCGTGTAAATAAATGGAGCAATCACAGAACCCTGACTCAATACAATTAAAGCTCCCAAAAAGACTAAAGTCACAATGAGCGGCAACAGCCAATACTTTTGGCGTTCTTTCATAAACGCCCACAAATCTTTGAGAAAATCTAATGTTGATTCAAACACTTAGAAAGGACGCTCCATACTAACTTTTGTTCTTGCTTTACTTGGGACGCGGTAAGTATCCATTTTCGGATTGAGTTTTCGCCGCATGGCATCTTCGCCCAAGAGGTTTTTAATAACTCCCATCGGCCAAACTATCAGGTAAAAAACTATCCCTAGGACGATCGGCGTTTCGATTTTGTTAAGAATAATTCCAAAGCGCATCCACCCGTGATAAACGGGATTCAGCGATTTCGGCGCAACCAATGCTAGCAGCACTAGCACTCCGCAGATTGCCCAAGGCCACCAAGGTAGAGAATGCCGCCGCAGTAAAGGTACTGCTAAACCGAAGAGCACTCCAATCAAGCCGCCAATTAGCAGCCCGAAATCGCGCAAGCCTTTTTTGTCGAGTTTTTTAATTTCGTCGCTCATTAGAAATTGGGAATTGGGAATTGGGAATTGGGAATTAGTTAAGCTGTCGCGCATTTAAATTGTATACCCAGGGCGGGCGGGATGCCCACCCCACAAGACTTTAATTTTTTTTACACACAATTTAAATCCCGCAACAGCTTATTAGTTATTCGTACCAACTAACAACTAATAACTAATAACTAATGACTAATCTAGTTCAAATTCATTTTTCCAAGCATCATCTTGTTTCCAAGGAATTTGTTCGGACTTGGGAAGCAAGTAATTTTCCAAAACCAGATAGTCCATTTCAGTTCGCATAAAACAGCGGTAAGCATCCTCTGGAGTGCAAACAATGGGTTCGCCTCGGACGTTAAAAGAAGTATTTACCACAATAGAACAGCCCGATCGCTTTTCAAAATGGCTGATTAAGTCATAGTAGCGAGGATTGGTTTCTTTGTGAACAGTTTGAATGCGAGCCGAGTAATCGACGTGGGTGACAGCCGGAATCTCGGAACGCGGAATGTTGAGCTTTTCAATGCCAAACAACTGCTCTTGTTCGGGAGTCATGGGAATGCGGAGACTGGCTTTGACAGGTGCTACTAATAGCATATAAGGGCTAGAATGGTCAATCTCGAAATAATCCGCAACTCGCTCGGCTAAGATTGACGGAGCAAAAGGTCGAAATGATTCCCGATATTTAATTTTCAGGTTCATCACGGACTGCATTTTAGCACTGCGGGGATCGCCAATGATCGATCGACCGCCCAGAGCCCGCGGCCCAAATTCCATCCGCCCTTGGAACCATCCCACCACGTTTCCCTGTTCCAAAATCTCAGCCAACTGCGGCATTAATTCGGCATCGTCCAATCGGTGATAGCTGGCTTTGATAGCATCCAAATATTCGATAATTTCTGCGTCAGTAAATCTTGGGCCCAAATATGAGCCGCGCATTTGATCGTGACAAGTTAAATGAGCAACCGACTTCGCCACAGTTGCCACCGCTTGGTTGCCAGTGAGAACTTCAGTCCTCTCCTCAACCGCTGCGTTTGTAGTGATAAGTTCAGTTTTGAGGGATTCTATACTATTTGCTGTCGAGTTGGCGCTGACAGTGCGAGTTTGTTCGCAATACTGATACCAAATCGCCAAAGCCGCGCCCAAAGCACCGCCAGCATCTCCCGCCGCCGGCTGAATCCAAATATCTTTGAAAATACCTTCCCGCAAGAGTCTACCGTTAGCAACGCAGTTGAGAGCAACGCCGCCGGCAAGACAAAGATAATCGACATCCAATTCTTTTTTAACTGTTCTGCACAGCCGCAAAACAACTTCTTCAGTAACAACTTGAATGGAAGCTGCAATGTCCATTTCTCGCTGAGTCAATTTTCCTTCAGCTTGACGTGGTGGCCCTTCAAACAGTTCGTCAAACTTCTTGTTTGTCATGGTTAAGCCAACTGTATAGTTGAAATAATCCATGTTCAAACGAAAAGTTCCGTCATCTTTGAGGTCGATTAAATAGTTGAGAATTTTGTCTACATACTTGGGTTCGCCATAAGGAGCTAAACCCATGAGTTTGTATTCACCAGAGTTAACTTTGAAGCCGGTGTAATAGGTGAAAGCTGAATAAAGCAAACCCAAGGAGTGGGGAAAATCGATTTCCCACTGAGGTGTAAGTTGGTTCCCGTCTCCCAACCAAACCGAGGTTGTTGCCCACTCGCCCACGCCGTCGAGGCACAAAACGGCTGCTTTTTCAAAGGGGCTGGGGAAAAATGCCGATGCTGCGTGCGATTGGTGGTGTTCGGTAAATAGCAGAGATGGCAGTTTATTCGTTTTGCAGTTTGCTATTGCTGCCAGATCTCTTTTGAGCATGGTTTTGAGGTAAAGCTTTTCTTTGAGCCATATCGGCATGGCTGCTAGGAAAGAGCGAAAACCTTGGGGTGCGTAGGCTAAATAGGTTTCGAGAAGGCGCTCGAATTTGACTAAAGGTTTGTCGTAAAAGACTATGTGATCGAGTTCCCGCAAATCTATGTTCGCTTCTTTCAAGCAATAAGCGATCGCATTCTTGGGAAATCTGGCGTCGTGTTTTTTGCGGGAAAATCTTTCTTCCTGCGCTGCGGCGATAATTTCTCCGTCGCGAATTAAGGCTGCGGCGCTGTCGTGGTAATACGCCGAGATTCCAAGTATGTTCATTCGTCTCCTCACAAATCGCAATGCGTTTGTATCTGACTATTTAGAATAGCTAACGATTATAGCTGTTTCAGTGCTGATTGGGAATTGAATTTTGCGATCGCCTCTAATTTTACCTGGATCGATGTCGCTGGGCCGCCAGAGGGCGATCGGCTGTTAGAGAGCATTTAAGCTAGCGCCGGCTTATCCTGCGCCCCCAAGCTCTGAAGTAAGTGACCACCGGGAATTGATAAAATTCACCTACCAACCACAGCACAATGCCTAAATGCGACAAAAAAGCTAAGCCTGTCCAAGCTACGGGCAGCCACGACAACCGGCTGCCGGGAACCGGGGGAAAATAGTAAGCTGAAAGTCCTAGCAAGGTAGTGGGAAGGAAAATTAGACCAATAGCCGCTGCAAAGTAGGGCCATCCGAATTCTACGCCTTCGAGGTGGGCTCCTATCCACTGTTTGCCGTTCCAGTGCCAAGTTACGGGCGGTTGGCGATCGGCCATTTGGAGCGATTGTCTTTCAACGCTTGCGGTATAAATGTGCTGGCAGAAGTTGCAAGCTAGGGCGTCCATCAGCGCTAGGGTGGAAATTTGACCGGTGCGACACACGGGACAGGGATATGTATCTTGAGGGTTGAAAGGTCGGGTTGATTTTTTGAAAATCTGCATAGATCAGGCTGTTTGTCAAGATATTGAGCGATCTTAACAAAGTACAGAGATTATGGGTTGGCTGATGGCGGTTTTTGTATCTAGATTGTTGGTGATTTAACAGGTTTTTTCACGCTTACGTGTCCTAGGGGTTAATGCAGTTTCATGGTGGATGATTCGGATTAATTGCGGTGATTGTTGCTGTAGCGAATTCTGGCTCCTGCCCAATGAAGTTTTTCCCTCAAAGTGTTGAAATAAGAATAGTTTTCCCGCAAAATGATAAACTGCGCTTCGCAGTCTGCCCTCCGCACGTCTACGCGCTGTCCCGGCCAAATTGCAGTACCCAAAATGCCGTCTGTCCAGAGTTTGGTACTGAGTTCGTAATCTGCTAAAGGCCAAATGCTGACGACTGAACCGGGCGGGAGTACGATCGCCCGACTGGATAAACTCAAAGGGCAAATCGGAGTAACTGCGATCGCCTCCATTCCAGAGTGCATAATCGGCCCGTTGGCAGATGCAGTGTAGCAAGTCGAACCGGTGGGAGTTGCCACAATTAAACCGTCGCCTTGATATTGATCGACTACTTCGCCGTCAACTTCCATTTCTAGAATACAGCTCGGCATTCGATCGGCTGAAGCAGGTTTGACACACATTTCATTTAGTGCCAAAAATCGATCGCTTTGGGGTTCGAGATTGCTTCTGTTTCCCTCAAAAACTGTTGCCTGCAACATCATCCGCTTCTGCACAGCATACCTATCTTCCGAAAGTCTGTCCCAAATCTCCTCAGTATTTTGGAAATCCTCAAAAGACTCGGTTAAAAAGCCCAGATGTCCCCCCACATTCGCTGCCAAAATCGGGATGCCGTCAGCAGCTAAATTCCTCGCGGCAGCTAGGGCCGTACCGTCGCCCCCCAGCACTACCGCTAAATCAATGGGGCTGTTACTAGAAGCTAAAAACACCGGATACGGGTTATCTTTCGGGCCACTGGGCCCCATTAAAACCTGACACCCGCGACTTTCTAATTGGCGGGCACACTGTTCTGCCCACCGCTGGCTGAGGGTATCTCTGGCTTTGTGGGCGATAATTACTTGTTTTAGTTGCACAACCTATCGATTTTTGATTTTTGATTTTGGATTGTTAGATTTTAGAGTGAGCTCACAATCTATCGATTTTGGATTTTTGATTGTTAGATTTTAGGCTGAGTGAAATATCTTAAAATGTTCGAGCGCACAAATTGGTTTTGGACATTAGGTTAGATTTTAAACTATTTTTGAGCATTGCGAGGCAGAGCCTGTGGATCTGCGTTACCAGGATTTGCCTGGTAAAAAGAAAGCCGGGAATAAGAAATATTATTATGACTGCATTTCCACATCTTCCTTCTTCCTTCTTCCTTCTTCCTTCACCCCTCGCTGCGGCTGGATTTGGGCCGTGGCCAGACAATGCTGGAATCGGCCGCGAGTAGGCGAGAAACTGCGATCGCCCCAAAGCGGTTGAGGTGGCTGGGGTCAAAAAAATAGTCGTTACGGCCTGGCCACCGCTGCGACAAGTCGCGGAAAGCGAAGCCTTTTTGCCGGGAGAGTTGCTGCATTCGCTGCCGGAACTGCTGTTCTGCCCGCAGGCGAGTTCCGTCTAAGTAGTCGTTGGTGAGGGGTAAATTGACGAAAATTAGGGGAATTTTGCGAGCTTTGGTAAATGCTACAACTGAATTAAAGGCTGTTGCTTGTTTGCCTCCGAGGTTGAAGTTTTCGTAGTCGCGATCGTACTGGCCTGAAACGTAAGCGCGTTCTCGATAATAAGTGTTGGGGTTGTAAGTGCCTGATATAGCCATGAATCCGTTGGAGTCGATCGAATCTGCCAATTGGTTAAGTTGTCTGATGGCTACTGTGGTGCGTCGCGAGACTGGAATCAATTGTGCTTTTTGGGTTGCTGCATTCGCTGTGATTGGTTTTAACTCATATCTTGCAGCATTCTCAGCAACGGGCAAGATGCCCGTTCGACTAGACAGGAATTTGATTGCGGGGCGGGTGTCAACAACGGGCAAGATGTCCGTTCCACTAGACAGGGATTTGATTCTGGGGTGGGTGTTAGCAACGGGCAAGATGCCCGTTCCACTAGACAGGGATTTGATTGTGGGGAATAGGGGTTGCGCATCTTGCCCGCCCCTGAAAGGTTGATCTACAGAGGTAAATGCTTTGCGGAAATTGTTGTTAGCGCAGGGCTGCGGGAATCTGTAACACAGCGGAATCTCGTTGGGTTCATCCCACTCTAGTTCGGGGCGAATGCCTGCTGCTAAAAGTTGGCTGCCTTCAGAATCAACGATCGAATTAAAAGTGCGATCGTCCCGGCCGCTGTTAAATCCGCGCACACCATCCGCCCAGACAATCATTTGAGGTAAATGACCAGCCTTCAAAAGCCGCCGCAGTTGAAAGTCAACTACTTGTGCAGTTGCGCCGTTGACTGAAAAGTTAAATACTTTTAAGCCCGGACGGCCCCTTTGGGCCAAAGATTGTTTTAGCTGTTTGGGATCGACGCCCTGCAATGCGCGGGAACTGCCGACAATCAAAACATCTGGTGGCCCGACGGCAGCAACGTAGGATAGGTAAAGTTCGAGTTGTTCGTTTAGCAAATCGCTGCTGAAGCTGACTGTACTAGCTTGCGATCGGGTTGCGCCCGCTTGCTGTTGGGAATACACCAGGTTTCTCATGTACTCGATTACTTTTTTCTCCGCAAACGCCCGTCTGGGACTGCCTGGGGGAACCGCTTGCATCCAGGCGACGGCCTGCACCCACAGGGCGGCTACTTCGTCCCAGTCTTGTTTTGAATTGGCTGATTGAGCCAAATTAGAAGCTTGGGTGGCAAAGTTAACTGCCTCCGTGAAGCCATCGTTTTGGGGGCATGAAGAAACGCTGAGGGATTTTTGGGTTTGGTTGGCGTTTTTAGCTAACAGAGGCGTTGACGACTGCGCTAGGACAGGGGATTCACTCGAACCAGAAGCCGCTGCGGTGTTGGGCGGCTTGGGAGGCGAACATCCGACTGTTAGCGCCAGCACGGCAGCAGCGGCGCAGGTACGTTTTAAAATGCTGGTACTGAGGCTAGCAATGTAGCGGCGAATCATACAGCTTTCACCGTGGGCAAAACATTACTAGATATTACCGCAAGCCGCCATTGGTCTGCTGCCGCGATGGTGACTTTTGAATATTTATGTATGGGATTCGATGACTGCTTCGGCTTGCAGGGCGATCGACCTCAATTTATCCAGTGTATCCTGGTTCGCACTCTGCCATAGCCCCCGCTGACGAGCTTCTAGCAATCTTTCTGCCATATCTCGCAGTGCCCAAGGATTGTTTTCTTGAATAAATGTCTGCACTTTCTCATCAAAAATGTAAGCCTCTGCGATTCCTTCATACATAAAATCCTCTACACAATTTGCCGTAGCATCGTAAGCAAACAAAAAATCAACAGTTGCTGCAATTTCAAAAGCACCTTTGTAACCGTGACGCATCGCACCTTCTATCCATTTGGGATTCACAGCCCTGCTGCGATAAACGCGCGCAATTTCCTCCCGCAGTTGCCGCACTTTCGGATTCTCGGGAATTGAATTATCTCCAAAATAAGTTTCAGGATTTTTGCCTTGCAAATTGCGAATTGCGGCCGTCATTCCCCCTTGGAATTGATAATAATCATCCGAGTCGAGGATGTCGTGTTCGCGGTTGTCTTGGTTTTGCAGAACTATTTGCATTTGGCCGAGGCGTTGTTCAAATGCTTCGGGTGCAGAACATCCCCATTCACTCTGATTAACTCCTCCTACATCTCCCGGCAAATTTGAGGAACTAGAGGAGGTATAGGCGTAACTGCTCCAATTAATGTAAGCTTTTGCTAAATCGGCGTCATCTGTCCAGTTTTGAGCTTCAATTATACCTTGAAGTCCTGCGCCGTAAGCACCCGGTTTTGAGCCAAAGACTCGAAATTGCGATCGCCCTTGCGCCTCTTCCTGACTCAAACCTGTAGATTCCCAATACTGAATCTCTGCTTGAACTTGTGCTGCTAAAGGATTATTTTCTTCCGATTCGTCTAAATCTGCCACAGCTTTTACCGCACTGTCAAACAAATCAATTAAATTAAAAAAAGCATCGCGGAAAAAGCCAGAAATTCGCAAAGTAACATCAACGCGCGGCCGTCCCAAAACAGAAACTGGCAAGATTTCAAAATCTACAACCCGGCGCGAAGGGCCATCCCAAACTGGTTGAACTCCTATCAGCGCCAAGGCTTCGGCGATGTCGTCTCCCCCCGTCCGCATGGTGGATGTTCCCCATACTGACAAACCCAAAGTTTTCGGATATTCGCCATTTTCTTGGGTGTATCTTTCGATTAAAGTTTCAGCAGCAACTCGGCCAACTCTCCAGGCAGTTTCTGTGGGAATGGCACGTATATCTACTGAGTAAAAATTGCGACCTGTGGGCAATACATCTGGTCGGCCGCGAGTGGGGGCGCCGGATGCGCCGCTGGGTATGTGCCGCCCATCTAGTCCGCGCAAAAGGTTGGTAATTTCTTGGTTTGTTTGAAGGAGTGAGGGTAAAAGATAGTTGTTTATCCAGTCTAGTTCTTGTTGGGTTGCTTCTCCTGTTTGGATATTTTTAACCGCAGATGAACGCGGATTAACGCGGATGTGTTCGATTAAGTTATCTACTAATTCAGCGGCTTTTTCTTCGAGTTCTGCTGTTAAATCGCCTGCTGTGCGGTGCTGAATTATCGAGGTTGGATCGCAGGTTAAGGGGTCGAAATCGTAGCCTGAGTCTTCTGCTAGGGCGCGGGTTATGCCCGATCGCCCGTTGGTGGGATGGCGGGCGATCGCAATTATCAAATCTCTCAACTGTCTACCTTCGGGACACTGACCGAAAATGTGCAATCCGTCGCGGATTTGGGATTCTTTGAGTTCGCAAAGATAGCCGTCTGTGCGGGTAATAAATTCGGTAAATTCCGATTTATTTAGTTGTATTCCTAACTCTCGATCCAAGTTTTCTTTGTTGGTGAGGGCGAGAATGCGATCGCGAATCATGGGCAATCTGGACGGATCTAAACTTTGGGCTTCGCAATACTCGTCGATTAAGGTTTCCAACTGCTGCAAAGGCCCGTAGAGTTCGGCGCGAGTCATCGGCGGTGTCAGGTGGTCGATAATCACAGCTTGCGATCGTCTTTTTGCTTGAGAACCTTCCCCCGGATCGTTGACAATGAAGGGATAAAAATTCGGCATCGCGCCTAATGCTACTTCTGGATAACATTTGTTAGACAATGCTATACTTTTACCGGGAAGCCATTCTAAATTGCCGTGTTTTCCGGCATGAATTATAGCGTCACTTCCCAACTTTTCTCGCAGCCAGTAATAGTAAGCTAGATAATTGTGAGTGGGTTCTAAATCCGGTGCGTGATAATTTAACGCGGGGTCAAGTTCGTATCCGCGCGATGGTTGAATTCCTATAAATACATTACCGAACTGAATCCCCGGAATCGGAAAAGACGTATTGTTACTTATAAAATCTTGTGCATAGCTTCCCGGAAGCCCCCATCTTTTACAAATCCCATCTTGCACTTGCTGCGGCAAAGTAGCAAAATATTCTTCATATTCTGCCAAATCCAATGATTGATGCACAGGTCGCAATTCGCGTCCTTCCGGATCATTTGTCATGCCAGAAGTCAGGAGTTCAATTAACTCGTTGCCGCTAGCGGGGATGTTTTCAATTTGATAGCCAGCTTGCTGCATAGCTTTGAGGATTTCGACACAGCTAGCGGGCGTATCTAAGCCGACGCCGTTGGCTAAGCGGGCGTTGCGAGTGGGGTAATTTGCTAGAATTATGGCGATGCGTCTGTTGGCGACTGGGGTTTGTTTCATTTTCACCCAATTCGCGGTTAAATCTGCTACAAATTGAATGCGATCGCCCGCTGCTACATAGCCTACTACATCTGTTTCTAATTCGCTGTTCCAAGTTTGTACCGCTTTAAAAGAAACAGCCCTAGTAATGATTTTTCCGTCTACTTCCGGCAATGCTACATTCATCGCCACATCCCGGGGCGAAAGTCCCTGAAGTTCCGTTTCCCACTGTTCCAAACCGCCACCGCTGAAGATTGCTTGCAATACGGGAACGTCTAAGGATTTTAAGCTGTTTTGTGCCGGTTCTTGACTGCTGAAACCGGAGACTGCAAAACTTGTGGTGTTGAGCAATAATTGAATTGGTTCTGATTCTTTAGGTTGAAAATACTCCAGCAATTCTATTTGCAAATCTGGTTCCCGCAGAGAAGACACAAAGACGGGAACAGGGACTAAGTTTCGCTCAGATAGAGCTTGACAAAGTGCATCAATTGGGGCTAAGTTTCCTGATAAATAATGAGCGCGATAAAATAAAATTCCGACTTTAGATGTAGAAGTAATGTCCCCGTGTCCGCAAGTTGGAGACGATTCACTTTGCTTTTTCCAATCATAAATTCCGACGCGGGAAACTGTTTGAGGTAGGGGCGGACTATAAGCAGTTTTTAGGCAAGTATCGGCGGCAAATTTTAGTGCATTAACAAAGTTTTGGACTCCACCTTCTGTGAAGTAACGCCAAAGTTGATTGACTGCTGACAGCGATACATTGGAATGGCTGATTAAATCGGGATCTGGACTGTCTTCTCCCGGCATTACAATCAGTGATGCGTTAGTTTTATGCACAGTTTCCCGCAGAATTTCTAACCCGTAAGACCAATAAGAACGCCCTCCTAAAAGTCTTAAGATTATGACCTCTGCGCGTTCTAAAACTTCCTCAGCATAAGTATCAATTGTTAGTTGTTGCTGTAACTGAAGCAGGTTTACTGCGCGCACTTTGGGAAATTTTGCCGGCATTTTGGATGCAGCGGCTGCGAGAGTTTGAATGTCGGTGTCAGCAGCACTAATAAATACTATTGGTGCTGGGGTTTGCTGAATAAAAATTACTCCTTCTGCTTGAGGGTTCCAACCTCCGGGTGTGGCTGCTATTTTGTGCATTAATTTTTTTTATGTTAATAAATAGTTAGAGAAAGTGCGATCGCCTTTACTATAACATGACTTATACATAAATAGAGGCTAGGGCGTGTTTCCAACCCAGACATCCCCCCCAACCGAGAGAGGGCGGGCACGGGGGCACCGCCCCTACATTCGGGGGGAGAATGAGCGTCAAAGTCCCGGAAATCTCAACCTATAAACTGATAAATAAAACTCCCAAAATCATGATTCCGGCCCCTAATAATCTTTCTTGAATATCTTTTTCCTTAAAAATGAAATGACCGAACAATACACCCATTAACACGCTAGTACGCTTAAGCGCGATCACTCGCACTACGAAAGTTAATGTCAAAGCTTGCATTTGAAAAATTATTCCAGTAGCATTGATAAACCCCATAGCAGCTAGCATTGGTAAGTGTTTGATAATTTGTCGCCCTGGATTTGGGGTTTTGTGCAATAAAACTGGCAGTAGCAAAACAGTCATTGTACCAAACAAAGAGAATACCCAAAAAATAGGGTAGGAATTTGTAACTCCTATTTTGTCACAATTGGCGGCAATACTCCATAGAAATGCGACGATTAACATCAATTTTGGACCTGGCTCGTCCAGCAGTGCTTTGAATGGGGCTAAATATCCTTTATATTTCTCTTTTATATTTAATAAATAAGAGCCTGCTACGATTAGTAAAATGCCAATATAATCAAAAAATTTGGGATATTCACCGATCATTATCGGTGAAGTTAGCAACATAAATAAGGGTGTCAAAGCTACCATCGGTAATGTCAGGGATAAATCTGATACTTTGATGGCTTTGATGTAGAGGAGGGCTGTGACAGCGTTGATGCTACCTCCGATTAATAGGGCGAGCCAAAATTGAGAGTTTAATGCCGGAATTCCTGTATAAAGTACCCAGGGAATCAAAAAGATGACTGAAAAAAATGAGAGAGACCAAGCGACGACATATTCGTCACTTTTTTTGAGGTTTTGTTTGCCAAAAACGTCTTTGACGGCTTCAAAGAAAGCGGTCAAGATTCCCAAAATTAACCAAGTCATCCTAAGTATGCGCTCCTGACTCGCTCGTCGTTTAGCAAATCCGCTCCTATACCTGTGAGGGTAATATTACCAGCTTCTAGTACGTAACCCCGATCGGCAATTTGCAGTGCTAAACTGGCGTTTTGTTCGACTAAGAGGATTGTAACGCCCGTGGAGCGGAGGTTTTGAATAATTGCAAAAATTTCTTTGACGATTGCAGGTGCTAAGCCTAAACTGGGTTCGTCTAATAATAGCAGCTTCGGGCGACTCATCAGAGCGCGGGCGATCGCCAGCATTTGCTGTTCCCCGCCGCTGAGAGTTCCTGCTAGCTGGCGGCGTCTTTCTGCTAAGCGCGGAAATATCTCAAATTGGCGCTCTAAATCGGCTTTTACTGCCGCCGAGTCCGATCGAATATACGCCCCTAATTCTAAGTTAGTCAACACCGTTTGCTGCGCCAAAACGCGCCGCCCTTCTGGACTGTGGGCGATTCCCAATTTCACAACTTCGTGAGCTTGGCGGCGGCTAATGTCGCGCCCGTTATAAATAATTTGTCCTTGCCGCAAATTAACTATTTGAGAAATCGCTCTCAGGGTGGTACTTTTGCCCGCACCGTTGGCGCCGATGAGACTGACAACCTCGCCTGCATTAATCGTGAGATTAATATTTTGTATGGCTTGAATTCCGCCATAATTTACACAAACATTTTTGAGTTCTAAGAGGATGTTCGGGGTGGTTTTGGGTGAGCTATGTTGCATTTTGTGTGACTTGATGGTTGATAAAATTTTATCTCTTTTCCCGCAGTTCGCTAGTTGGTTAGTCCGCGAGTCCGCCAGAGGTTTCAACCCCGGCTTCCTAGCTGAAGTCCTCTTAATAGGGCTGGGAGATACATTTAACAATAACTATTAATCTTACTCGTTCTCCCGCTCTGTCTGGTAACACAGAACCAGAGGCTCGGCCTCGATTTTTCCTGTTACAAAACGAGGTCGAGCCTGTAGATATCGCTTCCCCGCCAGAGCCGGAAAAACATTTACAATTTCTAAGTTTCATCTCCCAAATAAGCCTCAATCACCGCCGGGTCATTCCTCACAACAGCAGGTTCTCCCAAAGCAATAAGCTGACCGAAATGCAAGACCGCAATTCGATCGCACAACCCCATAACTAGCGGTACATGATGCTCGATCAATATTACAGTTAAATTGAATTGTTGGCGTACTTCTCGGATAAATTCGCTTAATTTGTGCTTTTCACTGGGATTCATCCCTGCTGCAGGTTCATCTAATAAGAGTATTTGCGGTTCTAAGGCTAAAGCGCGGGCAATTTCTAAGCGCCTCTGGTCGCCGTAGGCCAAGTTTTTGGCTTGTTCGCCCGCGCGATCGCCCAATCCGACTAAATCCAACAATTCTAAGGCTTTTCGCTGGGTTTTGCGTTCCATTGCGTTAGATGCTGGCAAGCCGAAAATCCCCGCCAGCACCGATAAAACTGGATTGCCCGATCGACTGTGGATGTGTCGGGCGATCGCGACATTTTCTAGGGCAGAAAGTTCTCCAAACAACCGGATATTTTGAAAAGTTCTGGCAATACCTTTATTAGCAATTTGATAAGGCTTCAATTGGGAAATATTTTCATTTTGATAAATCAGGTTGCCACTTGAAGCAGGTATCAGTCCAGTCATTAGATTAAATAGAGTTGTCTTGCCCGCGCCGTTAGGGCCGATTAATCCAAAAATTTCGTGTTTTTCAACTGTAAAAGATACGTTGTTTACAGCAATTAAACCACCAAAACGACGAGTTAATCCTTTGGCTGCTAAAACAGGATTGCTTGTTGAGAGGGTAAGGGGTTCGGAAATCATAAACACATCATAGAACGAATATAAGATATCTATAGCAATCCTCGCATCATTTGTGAATTTCTTACTCCCGAGCGAGCGGGTTCGGGGAGGGTTGGGGTGGGGTAAAAACATTACGACTCTTGCAAGGATTCCTATAATTATGCCTTAGACGGCGGAATGTTCTTAAAGTGGCGGTTTTTAAGCAGTATTTAGGGCGATCGATTTCACCACAGACAAGCACAAATTTAGATCGCCCGGAGTCCTGAAACAGTTTGATGAGAATGTATACACAATTATTCAAATGGCTGAGACGGCTCATCAAATACAAGGATTCTGGCCCATGACGAAGCACTACCGACAAAGATTAGTTGCCGTAATTGCCCTCTCGTTTCTATCTTTCACATCCCCTTTGCTGTTGACTTGCAATGCTGCGGCTGGAATTAAGGACGAACCCACAGCTAATCCCAAACAGATTGCCTCCCTCACCGAGAAGTTAAAGAGTAACGATGAAACGGCACTTGATCCAGCTATTAAGCTGTTACGAAAAATAGGTGAACCAGCCATCCCTGATTGGATGGAAGCTTTGCAGGATAAGAATTTGTCAGTCCCCCAGAGTGCTGCTGAGGTTCTAAGACAAATTGCTCTTCCTGCTATCCCTGCCTTTGTCAAAATCTTGAAAGACTCAGATGTGTCGGTTGGTGCAGAAGCTAAAACTGCACTGCCGCAGCTAATTCTGTTGCTGAAAGACTCCGATGCAACTGTGCGTAGCCGTGCTGAGTATGCTTTGGGAAGGATGGGTGCAGAAGCTAAAACTGCTGTGCCACACCTAATTCTGTTGCTGAAAGACTCCGATGCAACTGTGCGTAGCCGTGCAGCCAATGCTTTGGGAAGGATGGGCGCAGAAGCTAAAACTGCACTGCCGCAGCTAATTCTGTTGCTGAAAGACTCCGATGCAAAGGTGCGTAGCCGTGCAGACTATGCTTTGGCAAGGATGGGTGCAGAAGCTAAAACTGCTGTGCCACAGCTAATTTCCCTGCTGAAAGACTCCGATGCAACTGTGCGTAGTAGTGCAGCCAATGCTTTGGGAAGTTTCGGTGCAGAAGCTAAAACTGCACTGCCACAGCTAATTCTCTTGCTGAAAGACTCCAATTCAAATGTGCGTAGTAGTACAGCCTCTGCTTTGAATAAAATCCGTGCAAAAGCTTAAACTGCACTGCCGCAGCTAATTGTCTTGCTGAAAGACTCCAATTCAAAGGTGCGTAGTAGTGCAGCCTCTGCTTTGAATAAAATTTGTGCAGAAGCTAAAACTGTTGTGGCGCAGCTAGTGGCTGTTGACAAGGTGAAATTTAGAGTTAAATACTGACAGAATCGGCGCTAATTATAGCAATATGTACATTAGCCAACCTGACCCGGATCTTTGCACACAAATCGGTGCGTTTGATGAACAATGTCAGGCTTTTACTTTGGTGAGGCCGGGAGTTGAGGGCGATCGCGATCGGTGTTATTTCAACAATCGCGTGCCGTCGCCAAGTCTGAGAGAAAGCCGGAGTTATAGTTTAAAACCAAGGCGTTAAAGAAAAACGGAAGCGGAATGTTCTTAACGTTTCCCTTTTTAAGCTAAACTTCCCCCTACGGAGAAGTCTAACTCAACTTCCGAAGCGATTACAGAATTTCATCGACTACAACACCACGGATGTAACGGTTCACGGGGTTTAAAGCCTGACGTGAGAAAATCGCAGAGTCCGATTAAGGCAAGCCAGTTACATAATTCCTAACCAAATCCGGTTACAGGTTACTTCTGCGGACTTGGAATCTTGCTGAGAAATAATTCCTTAGTCCGAGAATCGCGATCGTACATATGTATAACAGGAACAAGTCGATTATCAACCATCACTTTGCCATCTTCAATCTCCCAACATCTCTCATGATCTCCACACAGTGTGAGGACGGCACCACTCTTCAAATTATGTCTCACCGTTTGGTTACTGGGAAATTCATAGTTAATCACCTTATTGAACATTGCTTGATCGAGAGGCTTACGACGATGGCGTTGAGCCTCCACCACCATTAATTCAAATAATTGCATCATGAGATGGTTTCCTCCTAATACTGTGCCTGCACAGAGTATAGGTTTTCCCAACAGTTTTTCAAGAGTTTTTTTTCCATAAACACCACTCACCCATTCACTATCTACATTTTCTGGAGTGGGCGCTCCAAAATAAATACCTGCTTCTTCAAAAACGTGAAGCTTACTAGAGTCTAAGTCATCGAAGGGAGAAGCTTGGAAAACAACATCACGCACATCTGAAGTCATAACCATTCGATAACTGGAGTTAACCTTAAGGAATGTATGGTAAGTAATCCACCGACCTGCTAGTGGATGAATCCAATTGGCAACCGTACTCCTATAATCCTCCTCTAAGTAGGTACGGTTAGACCCTGAACTTAGTCCAATTAAAGCTTGCAGTCCCACCATCTTTGCGTGATAGATGAGATTTAGGATCTTTGAGCTAGTAACCCACTTCCACACATTTTCAATGGGTATAAGGGTGATATTTTTTTCTAGAGCTACCTTTGCAAACTCATCTCCTAAAGCATTAATAAACACAACAATATCAACTTTATCTGGATCACAATGCTGACGAGTGGATACAACGAACCTGTAGAAATCATCGAATTTGCAGTTGGTTGCATAACCCATTATTAAGTCTTTCATTTTTTGTTACCTCAAAATCAGTAGATGTAAACAGTAAAGATACTAACAGAGTCTTAATTGAGTCGGGGTATAGCCGTCTAACCGTTGACCGAAAACGGCTTTTGTAATCACAAAAAAGTCGGCAGAGCCACAACTAATTGTGTCGCAGATATTGGGTGGCAGATGTGCAATACATGATTCAACCTACCATACTACAAATAGCTCATGTATGTCAACCTGTTCTTACTGCCCGTGGTCATCTTTTTTAGTCGCTCGAATTCTGCACACCATCATACTCAACAATTTAAGTGTTCGCATTTAAAAATGTTACCTACGTTACATACTGAAATACCTTATAACTATCCAAAAAAAACTAAAACCCACCGTCGGAGCTAGGGGAGAATCTGTATTAACAAAAGCCGTGCGCGATCGTTATTTAGCAAAATATTTAGCAAAAATTTCCGGTGCAAAGGATACCGAATTTCTGCCACCACAAATCACATCGCGTTATAATGTAACAATTACTGTACCGCCTGAATCTCCTTAACATCTGGCAGGAATGATGGTATAACAATCTACATAGTAGATTCGCAGCCAACGCAAACAAAAGTGCTGCCGACGATGTAGGCTGTACCAAGTAAAGACCCAGAGCGCTCAGGCTTGCCTGACGAATATCACCCGGGCAATCACAAAAGTTGTGCTATAGCTGCTTTCTACCTAATTATCTAGCCGATCGCGTATTCTCTGCCAGCGATATAAATCTCTACTACGAATCCAATCATCCCAATTGGTACAAAAGACCCGATTGGTATTTAGTTGTCGAAGTTTTGAGATTTTACAGAGACAGAGACTTGCGCCAAAGTTACGCGATTTGGGACGAAGCCGTAACTCCTGTAATCGCCATCTAATTTCTGTCACTAGGTAGGCAAGATGAAGATTTGGGGCTGACTGAATCGGAACCAAACAAACCGCAGACTAAGTGGCAGATTTACGAGATAATTTTGAAGATTCGTTATTACTTTGTTTTGAACAAATACAACAACCAATAGAGAGTATTTCGCTGAGTTGGCAACCTTTACCGCGAACAAGTGTTAACAGGTGTTCGATTCTGGATACTGGAAATAAAATTGAGTTTTGGTTTGTGCTAAGGTTCTTTCTTGGAACATCAGAGGTTGTGGCTGCGCTAGTATGATGTTAATGGCAATTTAGCTCGGACTCCAGAAGCATTTCCAAGACAGCGAGCTCAATTGGAAAGGCAGCGGGCAAATCCATTAGCCGATCGACTGCGAGCAATGGGCATTAATCCAGAGGAGCTGTAAAATTAAATAGCAGCATGAAATGGTGCAAGCTGCAAGCGCTGTCCATAAAATTTTATTAACTAAAAATAACTTATGCCTGAATCTACCTCATTGCGCGATCGCTACCTAGCCCTAATCGACAAAATTGTCGAAATCACCCTCAAAGGTCAAATTCGCTCCAAAGAACAAGTTTATCAAATGCTGGTGCAAGACATTAGTACGGGTACTGGCGAAATCTTTGAACGCTGTTTCGGCGAACGCCTTGATGCCGCCGAAAATCAAGTCAGAAATGAAAAAGACGAAATCAAACAAGCAAAGGCAAATCGCACCCTCCGAGCTCTCAAAACCATCCAAGGAGAATGGGAACGCTGGCAGAAAGATAACCGCGTCGATCGCGCAATTGCATCCTCAATCCAACAAATAGTTAGCGCCGAATCTAACGCCCGCCTCCTGGCATTATTGCAAGTAATTGACCCGAATAAAGAACATCCGCTGACTCTGGCTCAATTGCAGCAATTGGCAAAATCTCTGCACCAACAAATGCTGCAAACTGCCAATCCCGAAACCGAACAAGATTTGCAGCAAATCACCGCCGGCATCGCTAAAGGTTTAGAATCTTGGCAGCGTTTGGAACCGGAACTTGTGGGCTGGATTTATCAGCCGCAGCAGCTAGGATTTGCTGGTAGTCCCGAACAAAGTGGGCCTTGGGCTTTTTGGGCAAAAAAAGTTAACAGTCCCTTTCCCCAGGCTCTTTTGAATACTATTGCGCTCGGTGAATCTGTAGTTCAATTCGCAGCCCAGCAATCGAGTTTAGATTTAGGCATATTGGTGGAAGCGGCGATTATTTTGCAGTGCTTGCAGCGGGCGTTGGCGACATGGTTTGATAAGCAAGTTTATGATTCCAAAGTGTCAACAAAAGCTTCAATTTCTACTTACATTACTTTTGCGGTAATTTGGAGTCAGCTAGCTAGTGGGTTTAATAATTCTACCAAGAGCGGCGAGCAGTTGGCAAATGCTTGTTTTCAAGTAACTTTGCAAATTTTGCGCGCTTTTTCTCAGCGAGAATATTTTCCGCTTTACGGGGGAATTTTTGCTTCGTTTGATGGTAAAGCCCTGCGGCATACTTTGGATTATTTAGACGAACCGCTGCGCCGAGTTGAAGGCACTCAAGCAAAAGCTCGGATTCTGACGCTTTTGGGTTATTCGATGCAGGCGGCTGGGGCCTACGAGCGATCGCTCTTGCTGCACAAGCAAGCGCTGGAAATTGCCCGTACCGAAGGAGACAAAGCTTGCGAAGTTGCCAATCTCAATCACATCAGCCGCAACTATGTTGCTCAAAAAAATTATCAGGAAGCGATTAATTACAGCCAGCGGGCTTTAATTATGGCACGACAAGCCGGAGAGCGACAAGGCGAGGCAAATGCTCTGGCTAATTTGGGTTACAGTGAAGTGTTTCAAGCGCGGCAGTTGGAGGAGGTGGCACCGGAGGTTTACGAGAGTGCGATCGGTTATTTGGAACAAGGTTTGTTGCTATCGGAAAAATTGGGCGATCGCCAAAGTCAAGCTTTTTGTTCCAGCAGTCTCGGTATCGCTAAAATCGCCCTGGAAAATGCTGAATCTGCGATCGAATATTTGCTCAAAGGTTGGCAAGCGGCTCAATTTTCAGGGGATTTATATTTGCAAGGTCTGAATTTGGCTTACCTGGCTCAAGCTTATTACAGAATCAACTCACTAGAAAAAGCGATATTTGCAGGCAGTTTGGGGATGTATACTTTGGAGCAAATTGGTGCGATGGAGTGGCGTCAATCGGCGGGTTTGTTGACAATTTTGCGCGGTCAAATGGGGGCGGAATCTTTTAAACAATCTTTGGCTCAAAGTCGAGCGAATATCATTCCGGCGATCGGTGTTGACGGCTACGATTACATCCCGGAGTTGCTGGAAAAATATCAGCAATCTATTTAACTCTTTGTGGAACAGGCCCGAAAGCCTGTTGCTCAGAGGGGTGCAAAATGTAAGTTTTAACTCACCCAATAGCTGCATTATCAATAAGTCTTTCATGGGCGGGCTCTCCTGCCCACCCCACAACCAAATTTAAGGTCTTTGTGGAACGAACAGGCATCTTGCCTGTTCATGTATTTTTATGCACCCCAACCTCGAAATAATTAATGCTCAACTATCACGGGTGTGCCAACTGCGACTTTCTCAAATAAAGCCTGTGCGTCTTTATCAAACATCCTGACGCAGCCGTGAGAAGCCGCCCCCCCGATCGACTCTGGATTCGGAGTACCGTGAAAACCAATCACATTCTTGCCATCCGTCCAAAACCCCATCCACCTACTCCCTAATGGATTGTCTGGCCCCGCAGGAATAAGTTCTCCTGTCCAAGGATTTTGCCAAACAGGATCTTTGATCATTTGCATAACTTTAAAATTGCCTGTAGGAGTTTCCCACCCGCCTTTTCCCACAGCAACCGGGAAACTGGCTTGCACCTTATTTTGTCGGTAAACATAGACGCGGCGTTCTCGCAATTTCAGGACTAAACGCACTTCCTCAATAGGATTTACCGCAGGCTTTGGTTCCTGGGGAATATAACGAAATGGTTCTCCCAGGGGCGGCAGTTCTGGGGCTCCGAGATTCGGCAATTTTGTCTCGGATGTGGGCCGCTGCGCCGCGATCGCACTATTACTTGAATTAGCCACCACTTCGGCAGTCGCCTGCTGCTGTAGGCCAACCGACAGCGCGGCTGCACTCAAGCTCAGTACAATTAACTTGTCAAACAAAAATTTGCTCTTCACCATTGTTTTGTTCGCTAAACTCCTCACCAGCAGTTCCTACAAAGTTCCTATCTAATTATCCGCCAACCGCACCCGATCATAAAAATTTTGAGATGACTTTCTGACGGCAACTGCGCTGCACAGTTTTTAGTTGAAATTCCACCACTGATAATTTGTAACTCAACACAAAGCTTAGGCAATAATACTACGAAAAAAACAAGGTTTTTATAAGCGGCTCAGTGGACTTACGCAAGAGAATGTCGTGATAAAACCCGGTTTATGCGTAAATATTGCCAGAAAATGATTAAATTATACCTCCGACTAATTTGATTTTTTAGCCATGACCGACTGGGGATCGAGTATTCAAACTATGGCGCTGCTGTATCCGGCAAGCACAATCTGTCTTTGGGTAGAGCTGCCCCCAGCAACAGTTAGGTTGGGGGAAAAAAACTGCTACGGTCGATCGAATAAACTCAATATATCACGGCAACACTCTAGAGATGCAAACCGCTGAACTTGTTGTAAATCGGGAACTTATGATGTAAAATTTAGTCTTTCAATACTTGTTCGATAATCTTTTTTTGAGATTGTCATAAATTTCCTACTCTGGGGATTAAACTGGATTAGGTATAGAGGTTGGGACTTTCGTGCAGCGGAAGCAAACCCGACCCTGAATAGCAGTTAATGTGAGGTTTCAATGCGTCTTCAGAACATCAAATTATTGACAGGTGCAACACTGTCGGTGGTAATTTCGGCGGTCTCAGTACCTCCTGCGATGGCTAACCCTGCAACTCAAATAGCCCAAACGCAGACCACCACAACAGCAAACACTACAACCATTGTCGGTTTTGTCAAAAGTATTGTCGGCGACGTAGTAACTATTCGCGAAGAAAGCGCGCCGTACAGGACTCTCAGGATTCAAAGATGCGTCCTGAGAATTATTGGCCTCGTACCGGGAATGAAAGTCAGAGCCACCGTCGCCGGATCTCAGATACAAAATATCGCGGTGATCCCTGATTATAAGGTGGTAGCCACAACGGTTGCTCGTCCCGCAACCCCAGCACCGGCACCGCGTCCGGCCCCAGAACCGCCACCGCGTCCGGCTCCTCGTCCGGCTCCGGCTCCGGCTCCGATTCCGGCTCCCCGTCCAATTCCGGCTCCGGCTCCCCGTCCGGCTCCTGTGAGAGGACTTTGGTAAAGATAGGTTATACCATTTTAGATTTTCGATTTTCGATTAGAGAATTGCGAATGACCAAAAGCAATGTGGTCACAAGCCCCGTGATTCATTCGTGGAGCGAGAAAAAAGCTCGAATCAGGATCGCAAGCCCTCGGAGTTATCAGTGGCGTCGCTTTCTTCAATCTAAAATCTAAAATCTAAAATCTAAAATCGATTGACTGATCGAGCTCAAGGTTTGGAGCACTAGCCTACACTTGCATTCTTTTTTGCAACTGGTATCAGTAAATGGAATTAAGCCACCGCGCCGGCGGTGGCTTAGCTGTTTAATAGCAGTTAGAATAATAGAATTGTTCAGCAATTGTTGAGAAATCGCTGCTATGTATTACTTGCGTTTCTTGCTGCTAATTCTTCTGTTGCCGGTGATGGCGTGCGATCGAGCTACAGATGCGATCGCCCCTGCTGTGGGCGACAACGGCCCCCTGTCGCAAATTCCCTCCCGTGCACCGCTGACAAATGTTGGGACAAATCAAATTGTACCGACCAAACCGCTGTCGCCGCAGCCCATCCGTATTGTTGCAACTTCTTTGCCGCAGCCAGGAGCCAGCGAAAGCGCCTCAAAACCTCCTCAAGTAGTACCGATTCCCGCATCGCCAGTGCTGCGAGTGCCTCCTGGCTTTGTCGTTAACGTTTTTGCTGACAATTTAGACGCTCCCCGATGGCTGGCTTTGACGCCGACAGGCGATGTTTTGGTAACAGAAACGCGACAGAATCGGATTACACTGTTGCGGGATGCCAACAGCGACGGGGTTGCTGAGGTTCGCAAGACTTTTGCAAGTACCCAAAACGGGTTAAATATTCCCTTTGGCATGGCTTTTGGCGATCGCTATTTTTTCCTGGGAAATACCGCTGAAGTCCGCCGATTTCCCTACACAAAAGGGCAGGAACAATTGACCGGTACTGGTCAAAAAATTGCCGATTTACCGGGGGGCGGCTACAACCAACACTGGACGCGAAATGTTGTCGTTTCCCCCGACAATAGCAAGCTTTTCGTATCAGTTGGCTCGCAATCTAATGCGGATGTCGAGGCGCTGCCGAGGGCTTCTGTTCAAGTGATGAATTTGGACGGCAAGAACCAGCAAATTTTCGCTTCCGGTTTGCGAAATCCGGTGGGATTGGATTTTCACCCAAAAACAAATCAACTCTACACGACGGTCAACGAACGCGACGGTTTGGGAGATGATTTGGTGCCGGATTACTTCACAAGAATTCGTCAAGGCGAGTTTTACGGCTGGCCTTACGCTTATTTTAAGCCGAATTTGCTCGACCCGCGCCACTCCAGAAGCGGCAATAGCGATCGACCTGATTTAGCGGCTAAAACATTAATGCCGGACGTTTTGTTTCAGGCGCACTCGGCCGCTTTGGGGCTTCAGTTTTACGACGGCAAAACTTTTCCCAAAAGATTTCTCAACGGGGCATTTGTGGCGTTTCGCGGCAGTTGGAATCGGAACGCTGGAACTGGTTATAAAATCGTGTTTGTACCTTTTAATGCGGCGAATGGACGCCCTCAAGGTTATTATGAGGATTTTCTGACTGGTTTTCTGACAGATCCGTCGGGCCCGAAAACTTGGGGACGGCCGGTTGGTTTGCTGGTTTTACCTGACGGGAGTTTGCTGTTTACTGAGGAAGCGAACAACCGGATTTATCGGGTGCAGTATCGCGGGTGACGGTTGGGCGATGAATAAATTATTCACCAGCGTCTACTTTTTGTTGAATTAACAATGTATCTTCTTTTATAATTTCACTATTCAATTTTGATAGTCGCTGGGTTGGGGCGGGTTTTGTAGAGAGATTTTCTGCTGTTGGTTCTGATTGCGGGCTAAAACCGCCTCTACAAGCCTCGAATATATCAGAACGATCGAGATTGTGCGATCGCGCTTTAAAATCCAGAACCGGGTTGTTTGAGAAATTCCGCTTCTTCGGGGGTTGTTTCGCGTCCTAGAATTTCATTGCGGTGGGGAAATCTCCCAAAACATTCGATTATTACCAAATGCTGCAACGCGTATTCAATGAGTGAGTCGCTGTCAGGTTCGCCGCTGAGTTGGCGAAATAGTTCGACAGATTTTTGCTGATTTTCTAAGTTTTCGCTGTGTTGAAAAGGCAGATAAATAAATGATTTTTGTACAGTCAGCAATTCGCGATCGAAGTTATGATTAATAGCGTATTCGGCGGTGGCTAAAGCTTTGTTGTCTGTGGCGAATGCTTGGGGCGTTCCGCGAAACATATTACGCGGAAATTGATCGAGCAGTATAATTAATGCTAGGCAATTTTCGGGGGAATCTTGCCATGAGTCGAGTTTACCGGAGGCGGCGAGTTCGTATTGCGGCAGAAAGCGCGATCGCACTTCTGCATCAAAATCCGCATCTTTTTCAAACCATTTCTTTTGGACTTTGCCAAACTCTGGAGAGTGCGATCGACCAAACCAAAAATCTAAAACTTCATTCATTAGCAATCTAGTATGCGATTGATTGTTGATTAAAGCTTCTGTGTCTGTAGTTGCACAAAACGTGCTATCTGTGCAACTACAAACCACAGCGATTAATGATTAGCAATAATGACTTAGGAACCTTTGTTGTGCAGTGCTTAAAGTTAGGAACTAGCAAACAGTCTGTCCCAAGTTTTGCCTCCCACAACTCCGTCTACAGGAATATGAGCTTGTCGCTGAAATCTTTTCACTGCATTTTCGGTTGTCGGACCGAAAACGCCATCAATTACGATCGGGTGTGGGGACAAGCCCCGCGCGTTCAACAACTTTTGCAGTTTCTTCACATCGTGCCCTTTCGAGCCGCATTTTAAAATCCTTTTATGGTGTCTCACTGCTGGTCGATGGCAATCATCAGTGTAGCAAACTGCGGAGCCCGCTGCATAGTTTGCTCTACTTGTGCCCGTCAAAACTAATAGTGCGAGAATTGCTAGTAAATAATAAAAAGTCTGCGATCCGGCCATACTTTCCCTGTTAATTTTTCAAGCGTTTTTTGCAAGTTGGACGATTGTTTGAGGGTGAGAAACCGGGTTTATAGGATGGGGGCATCCAATCTTGATTGACCAGGTTTCTGGCAACAGTCAACCGACATTCTACAATATAAGTGGCTTTACTGCAAAATCTCCGATCGTGCAAGTTAAATTTTGTTGCTCTTTGTTAGCAGCAAAGGTAACAATTACTTCGCAAGCAACTGCAACCGTCAGCATTACCAAGTTTCGCGCCAGCGGGTAATCGCAAACGTCATCATTCGCCGCTGAAGGAACCCGATAGTGTTGGTTCCAAATTATTTCCGAGTAATCGGCAGCTAATCCGACGTGCACGCATGGAAGGGAGGCACTCGCACAGTAATCCTTGACTGCTTGCCGCCCGACACTGTTATCAAAAGTATCGATGACTGTAGCGCTGTTGGCCAGCAGCCGATCGGCATTTGCGGGCGTCAATTCTTTTGAGTGCGCGTCAATGCTGACTCCCAAAGCGCGGTAGAGGTTGTTGGCGAGAATTTTGGCTTTGAATGCGCCGATGTCCGATCGATAATAAGGTTGAGTGGAAAGGTTGCATTCCTCGATGCGATCGCGATCGATGACTTTTAACTGACAAAAGCCCGATCGCGCCAGACTTTCTGTAATATTCGCACCCAAAGCGCCCGCCCCGCACACCGTTACCGGGAAATTTTTGATCTGCGACATCACGCCCGCACTTCTGTAAAGTTGTTCGTGAAAAAATATACTCATGGTAATCAAGAATTAGCGATTTTCGACGACTCCAACCAATGAATGCAAGTCGAAGTCTTTGTCCAATCCGCTCAGACAAATGCCAGCACTCATAACTGTCAAGTCATTTTTGGCGATCGCAGAAGTGTGGTGTTCTCCCGTTCCGCTAGTCCATTCAACCAGCCAATAATTTTCGCGATCGCCAAAATCCCGCAATTCACCGCCGCCCATTTTTAGCGCCCGCTGCAAGCGCTGTTCTGCCCGCACTTTTGGATTGAAATCTTTAATATTTCGGGACACCAATTCGTAAACTGTTCGCATTTCCGGTGTCATCCCTTTAAAGCAAACTTCTTGAGGCAAAATCACCTTTTTCAAAGCTGCTTTCAATTCCTCAGACGACCGCGGATCGGCGCGTCTATCAATCTCTTCAAACCACAAACAATGACCGTCCCAGCGCGTAACGATCTGCTCAAACTGCGAACCTTCAGTTACTAAATGAACTGGTACGGGTTTGGCAACACCAGTGCGCTGTTTAGCATCAGATTCGTTAACAGGATAAGCCAGCCAAGTTTGCCCTTGCAGCACGCAAGCCAACTGCAAGCGAACGGGTACGAGCAGTTGCAAATACTCGGCTACTTGCGGCAAACTCGGTTCCTCAATAACCGCAGCAATTTTCTCATTGACTGGCCCAAAAATAGCCCATCCTTCAAAGTTGCGTGGCTGCGGTTGAAAAGTATAAATCATTGAGCTAACTCTTATCCGCACGCTTCCCCCGCGCACGCAGGGCGCCAGAAATTGGGTATCGAGTAGGTGCGCTTCTTGGGCAGCGAGTTGGCTGAGGATTTGGCGGATATCTGCCACTGAATTTACCTCCGTCATCTTAGTTTTTGTTACCCAAAACACTTTTAATTTAAAAAAATATAAAGATTGCTCAACACTATTGACAGGAATTAATCTCCTAATCTAATATTGAGAAAACCTCGCAACTTAACCTTGTAAATATCGTAAGTAAATATGCTGCAAAAGCTTTTTTCTAAGTGGGTTGTAGTCACAGCTTTGACACTTCCTCTTTTTGGCTCAGTCCAGGTAGCCCAAGCTCAGGACACCTATGGAGCTACTGCTTATTCTCCGACTTCTGACGCCACTGGTATTAGTTGGGATCATGCTACAGAGAAAGAAGCACTAAACGCAGCAGTAGTCGTGTGCAATGAACAAAGCGGAGGTGCGAACGACTGCGAACCCCTGACATCTAATAGTAATAATTGTGGAGCGATCGCAGTAGGCAAAGGAGGAGCCGGTGCGGGCTGGGGCGACGATAAAGAAGCAGCAGAAGCTCAAGCTCTCGCAGGTTGCAGCGAACTAGAGGGCGGCAGTTGTAAAGTGCAGCTTTCAGCTTGCAACAACTAATTAAACGGATAAAAATCGGTGGAACAGGTGTATATGTTTGCTGCTAAAACAGCTTAAAAAATAGTAAACGTATGGTGTGCATTGCACACCATACCAAATACAACTCAGCTAAAATTAGGGTACGCAATGCAAACCCTACGCAGTTAATCTCCTACTTCGGAAGTAACTGCATCGGGTGGCAGCAAACTTTCTAATCTATCTTTAGACCAATATTCAGTAGGGTAAGCGAGTGCAATAATATCAGAGAGTCGAATCAGCCACGTAACTTGTCCGTAAGCATCGATATGTTCCGCCTGTTCGTTAGGGGGAACTATCACCAAAAGTTCCACAAACTCCCCGAACAAATTAATCGGGATGCCTCCGAAACTGCTATTATTTGTTTTAATCCAAACTTTGCTGCCTCGATCGAGAGCTTCTTGGAGTCGCTGGCAGAGCAAACTGGATTTTTTGAGCTGGGATTTTTTGGCTTTCGACTTTTTTCCCATAGTTTTAAGAAGTTAAAGTAGTTGTATTGTGGGTTGCACAGTTCGTTGCACAGTTCGCTGCACAGTTCGTTGCACAGTGGGTTGAGATTTAGCGCAATCGCAGTTTGGTATAGAAACGGACTGAAGCAAAAGGGCGATCGCCCCGTTGCTACCCCATCACTCTAGTCTATAAGAAAGCGCTGTACTGCGATCGTAATAACAATTTAATCCCAAAATGGGGAAATGACACCAGCTCAAAAAAAATGCCATTGTCGCCCAACTCCCAACCCTGGTTGTCATCAGTGATTCCCAATCTAAAATCTAAAATCTAAAATCTAAAATGGTATTACCTGCCGTATCATGTTACACAATCAGTCAACGAGGCCCGTGTTTCTACTGTGTCCAAATGCAGTATAATCGGCGGAATCTTCCCAAATCGTTTAAGTAAAACAATGGACTGGCGAAAGCTCATTCATCCCAACCCGAAAGCTTCAACAAGTCAACCAGCAGCGCCAGAAACTCGATTGTCTGTAGAATTTTTGCTGGGACTCTTTGCAGCGGGATGGACGGAACAACAAGTGTTAGAGAAATATCCTGCACTGACTTCGGAAAAGTTACGCGCTGCTTTGGCTGGTGCCGATTCCCAGTTAGTGTCATCCATAGCTAATCCAGAATTACAAGCAATTATCGCTCAAACTAGAGAATAATTTCCCAGAGATAAAAGGCTTTCGTTTTATGACGAAAACAATTGAAATTTCCACAGCATCACAGCCTCGATAGCTGAGTACAAATCCCAAGTTTCTCGAAATTATCGAGAAGGCGAGAGAGGAGTTGAGAAGTAGGAAAACGCTTTCGCTTGAGGAAATAAAGCGGGCCGTTTTGGAGTAAAGTGCGATCGGGCTCCTCACTCTATTAATTTATATAGCAACCGCCACATAGGTTAGGACATAAATAATCTCATGAATAGATCCTATGACCCTTTAGCATAAACGGTTTGATGCTCGTAGTATGTAACTGTCAACTGTCAACTGTCAACTGTCAACTGCTATACCTTTTGGAATTGAGCAAGAAACCCCTAACCCACCCTCACCAATATCAATAGACCTGCACGCGGTAGTAACTTTAACAATGCCCTGTACGTTTGTAACAATGCAAGGCTTGATTTGTGATACGGGGTTTGAACCCGCTTGGTTATGGCCCCTCAACCGTACCATCCAACTTAACCCTGTTGGGGGTTGTGCTCGCTTCTATTGCATTGGCTACCAACTTGCTCAATCGATAAGTTCACTATTCCAGTTTGCTTGCTGTATTTTAGTATCTAACTCCCGATACTGTCTAGACATTCGATCGATTTGCGTTTGCACTTCACCAACGTCGATCGTACTGAAAAATTTGACTTCAGATCGAGTATAGCGGTCTTGCCTCAAAGCGCTTGCGTCAACTAAAGAATTGTAAATGCCGCGCTTAAGCCCGAGAGCATCTCTGTTCGCTAAAGCATCCGATAAAGTCACTCCATCTTCCAGAGTTGTCAGCGAATTAGTCTTGTTAATTTTCTTAATTAAGTCTTCCAGTTCTTGCACCCCTGCATCTAATTCGCTAATTAGTGCTTGGGGATTTTCTGGAGGTTCTTCTCCTTCCTGTACTTTAGCACTTCTTGTCAATCTGGCTCGCAGTTGTTCCATTCTTTTTTGACAGTCCGCTCTTAAAATTAAAGCTTCCGCTAGTTTCATAGTGTCTTGTCCTTAAGATCCGTGCAAATTTTTGCTATATAATAAGTAAGGTGTGCAGTGCACACCCTACATTTTACTTGTCATCCCTCACAGGCAGCGACGTGTCGAGAATTTCCATCAACAATTCCAGTCGCGAAGGACGACTCAACATCGGCACTAAATTCGGTAATGAGTAATAATCACCCGCAAACGTAAAGGTTTCCACCGATACTTGTTTGTCCTTCAAGTGCTTCTCAACATCTTCGCACCAAGCACCAACTCGCACAATCAAAACATCAGGAATTACCCCCAAACGGCGGCAGTAATTGGGATAAGCATCCACGAAGTAAGGTGAAGAGTTTTCGCCTTCATCTGTTACCAGGATGAATTGCTCAACTACCTGTTTCTTAATTCGCATTGCTTCCACCGCGCAACCGCAACTTGTGCCTCCGCCAGCGCGAATGTGCTTGAAAGCGCGTTCCCAGTCTGTCAATTCGCTGCCGTTTGCTTGCAATGGATATGGCATCGTGTCAAAGGCATAAACGAACAGTGCAGCGTCGGAAATGCCGGAAATCAAAGCAGCGAGACGCTTACCGACTTCGATCGCACTTTCCATCGAACCAGACTTGTCAATCAACAAACCGGTTGCTTTCGCAATCTTGCCGCGCTTCTTCACCTGTTCGTTTGTCACCGCTTCCAGCTTCGCCGCCGTTGCTGCGTCGAAGTTCGCGCCCGTGCCCGCAACACTCGCTTTGTAAGCAGAAACCCGATCGCACTTTGCCGCTTCATCCAGCTTCGAGTCAATCAACTGCTTGACTTCCGGGTGCTCCATCGCGCCGCGCGACTGAATCGATTTCAAATTGTTGATGACTTCCTGCGGCGACATCGAGTTAATCAGCGCGGCCAAAACCGTTGGCGTTAGCTGTCTGATCGCACCAACTGCGATCGTATACGGAATCTTGTACTCAACAATCAAATTCGCCTGTTCCGCAGGTGTCGCCGCCTTGGCCAACTGCTTCAAAACGAATGCCAGAGAGTCTTCCGGCGGATTGTCTTTAAACAGAATAGCATTAGCGCGATCGCTCGGCTTGACGTGCAGCGTTGCGTACAAATGCTTCATCGCCTTGCGGTTGCGGATGGCAGCGCGATCGAAAAACTGCGGATTCTTTTCCCGCGATTTCAGATAGCGAGTGACAGCAGTGCGCGCGCTGCGGGGCACCTTATTCTGGTGCCGCTTCATAAAGTCCACAATCCGCGAAACCTCGTAGGGAGGGAACTCTTGCAGCATCATAAAACCGGCATCTCGGTGTTCCGTCAGCGCCGAAGTCAGCAAATTTCCGGCAAAAACTTCCTTGTGATCGCGCACGTCGCCGTTACGTTGATACCACACTGCTAAATGACCGTAAAAAATGGGGTCTAATTCGATAATTAACTTGTGAATTTCTGCTACTTTTTCTAATACACGGTGAGGAGTGGTGAGCAGACTGTTGAGCATTTCCAAACGCAAATCGCGTTCTGCTGTATTCATATTCATTGGTGTTACCTTCCTATTCGATTTTGGATGTTGGATTTGAGAAGTATTCAAAATCGGTGGTTGGCAGTTGTTGCACGCTAGCGAGTGAAATTTAAAAATCACCGCGCAAGTTTGGGGAGCTTTTTTTAGTAAACCTATGGCTAAACCTAATAGGGTCTGTATGTAAGCTCTCGCGATTGGGGCGCGGCAAAAACTGCGATTTGAAATTAACTATTTCAGGGAAACTGTTTCTAATTCCATCGCTCTCAAATCTGGTTCAACCCAGTTATTTCGAGCTTCCCAAGACATCAGCCGATCGCGCGTGTAGTAGCGAAAGGGTAAAGTGCGATCGGCATATTTTGCAATCAAACCGTTAGCCAGATGTACGATCGACCGATTTTGGCTTTCATCGGCGAGATATCGGCGAATAGTTCGCACCCAAAACAGCGTTAGCGTTTCGTGATACCCGCTGTTTTTTGTGGTTTCAATTCCTTGAACCGAGTTGTAACGTTTAATGCCATTGCGAATCGCATTGATTGCTTCTTGCTCGGAGTCATAAAACAGATACCAAAGGGCAACGGTTAAATGTGCCTCGTGCGTCCATTGACTTCGCGACAGGTTGCATTCTTGGAAGGCATGAATCACACTGTCTATCTCTTTGGGCGATCGGTAAATTATAGTTTTTTTGGTCATAATTTAAGTCTCCTCACACACCACTTTTATATCTAACTTTTTATAAAGATGAGATGTTCCGCACAAGTTTGCGAAGCGTTTTGACTGTCCGATGGCTCTACCCCTGAGCTACAGCCCCTTAAACGGGGCTGGCAGGATTTGAACCTGCGACCAATCGATTAGAATGTGTGTATTCGCTTCACTCGTTAGGGTGCGGAACAAAATTTTTATAATCTCTAAGCTAGAAATTTTTGACTTGTGATTATTCTAAATTGCTCAATTATTTTTGCTTTTTATAGCATTAAAAGTCACTTCGCGCAAGTTAAGAAAGCCGTTTGCACATACGCAGGAGTTGAACCCGCGACCTTTTCTTTTTAAGAGAAATGCTCTACCAAGAGCTAGTATGTAAGCTTCCTTGATTAGGGCGCGAAGTGGAACTTTTAAGCGCCCGATAGATATAAAAAATTCAGCTATAAAAGGCAGCGCACAAGTCAGAGAAGCTTTAGCCTCGCGGCAAGTAGGAATTGAACCTACGATTCGATTTTAAGTCGAACGTATCCAGTTTGTAAGCTTCTTTAGTTGGGGTGCGCTGTCTAATACGTGCTTTAAGTGAATTTCTAGCCGTAAACGGCTTCTGGGCGGACAATTAAATCCCCACTGGGACGGCGATCGAGCACGTAAGACTCGAAGCGAGATCCCTTGACATCAAAATGGTTGGCTAGACGTTCCTTAATAGCTCGATCGCTCATTCCTGCCTCGATGCCCAGTTGGTTTTCTGCCAAGTCATAGGAACGTCCTTCAAAACGAATGTGAACCATTACCGATACCTCCTAGAGCAATTTTGAATTTTGGATTGGTAGCTTATCTGCTCTCGACTTTGGCTTTTTGTGAGACTTAGCAAATTGCCAGTATCGGTAAAGATTCACGAAATCTGATAATCTTTACGGAAAGAAGCGCCGTTTTAGGTGATAAGCTTGTTTGATTTGGCAGATTTCCTCAGCCTTTTTGGTTGCTTGAAATCTGGCCGAACTTGTCTGTTCTGAATCCGCATGAAATTCATTGAAATTAGACTGATTTCGTACAGCATCTGACTCTGGTCGAGTCAGTTTGTAACCGAACAGTCTCGTATAAAGTAACAACATGACAATTGAGTCTGTATTGCAAGACTTTCAAATTGATGTTCCTTGAAATTTTGAGCAATATTTAGTTGTCAAGGTTCAGAATTTGCACGAAAAATACAGGTTTTTGCTTGTCCTGCGCTTTCCATGTCTTTATACTACATTTGTACTACACAAGTGTCAAGGGGGTAGCAAAAGTTTTTTAGATAAAACTTACACCAGTGGCGAGAAACCTGGTTTTTTCACGAAAATATTTCGTTGCAACCCGCAGATCCGGTAAAAAACCCGGTTTCTTTGGTCAAAGCGCGATCGCGAACTGTAACATCGATCAAACGTCCTTAACATAAGAAATGCTGTCGCGAATATTGTGGAAGCCAGCAGACTCGTAAAGATGCAATGCACCTGATGAATTTTCAGCATCGACGCCGAGAATAGCAGTAGCCACACCGGCAGCTTTGAGCCGATGCAAACCAGCGAGCAACATCGCTCGTCCCAATCCCATTTTGCGGAAGCCGCGCCTAGTGCCGAGACAAGCAATCCAGCCTTCATTGCGCCCGGTACGATCGCACTCTTCCACACAAATCAGGCAGGAACAAAAACTGACAAATGTGCCGTCATCAGCAACAGCAATCAAGTCTAAATCATTTCTGTAATCGGGTTTAGCTAACTCGTGCTTAAATTTATCCACCGTTAAATCGTGATGATTCCAGTGATCGATAAACGACTGGTTGAACATTTCTACCCAAGCTGCCGCCTCCTGTTGGCCGGGGAACTGACGCAGCGCGAAACCTTCGGGGAATTGCGGTTCTGGGAGCGGTTCAGAGAGCGATCGCGCCATTCGGTAAAAATAGCGATCGGCCTTAAAACCGCAATTAGCCAGCACAGAAATGCGAGCGCAATCCTCAGCGCGCGCGTAGGTTCGCAGTTTCACGCGCGCGCCCCGCATCGCAGACACTTCGCGCATCCGCACTTCACCCCAGGCGATCGCGGCTGCTTCCACATCGCCTCCGCGCGCCTCCGGTTGGACGCGAAACCACAGCCAACCGTCAATTACTTCCCCAGGCTCAGAAACTGACAACTGAGCAAAACCGATTAATTTTCCCTCCGCATCTTCCCAAAGGCGGATATCGCGGGCTTTGTCTAGAGACGGTGCGTTAAATTCTTGTTGGAGTTCCGAGATGGAAGTGCCTTCATCGAGCTGATCGACTTCTTCGCAAGTATTGATTAAATGGGCGATCGCATCTAAATCGCGATCGCCCGCATAGCAGCGCGCCGAGAGATTTGCCATCATAGCTAATCACAATTTCCTGTGCTTATTCAGTTTAAAAATAGCTTGGGCGATCGCACTTTTATCGATCGACTCGCCCCAATGGTCGATCGGCATTAAAAATCCGACCGCGCAAACACGCCGACGCCTCGAACCGCTACAGCAGTTGACTGCACTCGTGAGTTTCGATAAATTCAGGTTCAGGATTTGGGATGGGAGTAGAAGGACTTGAACCTTCGACCTTGAGATTAAGAGTCACCTGCTCTAACCAACTGAGCTATACTCCCGCATCTAAGCTAGTATAACACAACCGTTCTGAAAAATCAACTATTTTTGGAAAAATTTGTGACGATCGCCCTTACTCCAACATTTAATTTAAGTTTGATCGCGCTGATTCCACATTTGATTTAAGCGCGATCGACCTCAAGCACCTCCCCAGAGTTGTGCAAAACGTGCGGCAGACCATCCAACCAAATCTGATACTTGGCCATCTTCAATCTCGACAATTCGCTTGACTCCATCTTGGCGATCTACTGCATCCACACAGAAAAATTTGCTGTGAATTAATGAGTAAGGTGGAATTTTGCCCACCTTACTGATTCTAATTGCTTCCGAAAACGTCTATTTCAGAATTCGGGAGACGACACCCGCGCCGACAGTGCGATTACCTTCGCGGATGGCAAAACGCATATTTTGTTCGATCGCGATCGGCTGCAACAACTTCACAGTCATATTAACCCGATCGCCCGGAACTACCATGTTGATCGTGCTCCCGTCATCAGCCGTAAAAGATGCGATCGTACCCGTAACATCCGTTGTCCGCACGAAGAATTGAGGGCGATATCCCGCAAAGAAAGGAGTTCGGCGGCCGCCTTCTTTTTCCGACAGCACGTAAACCTCAGAATCGAATTCAGTGTGAGGTTGAATTGAACCGGGTTTAGCAAGCACCATCCCCCGCTCAATTTCGTCTTTTTGGATGCCACGAAGCAACAAACCGACATTATCTCCAGCCATTCCTTCATCCAGAAGTTGCTGGAACATTTCAACGCCGATAACAGTTATCGTGCGAGTGTTTTGGATTCCCACCAATTCCACAGTATCGCCGACTTTGATTTTACCCCGCTCGATTTTGCCCGTGGCGACAGTTCCCCGGCCTTTGATCGAGAACACATCTTCAACAGCCATCAGAAAAGGTTTGTCAATATCCCGATCGGGCGTAGAAATCCAGTCATCTACCGCATCCATCAAATTGTAAATGCCATCAACCCACTCATCCTCGCCGCGCTGAATTTTCGGATTAGCAGTCATTTTTTCCAGCGCTTTCAGTGCCGAACCTGCGACAATTGGAATATCATCGCCAGGGAAACCGTAAGAACTGAGAAGTTCGCGAATTTCTAACTCCACCAACTCCAAAATTTCCGCATCGTCCACCATATCTTTCTTATTCAAAAAGACAACCAACTTCGGCACTCCCACTTGCCGCGCTAACAAGATATGTTCGCGAGTTTGAGGCATCGAACCATCTGCAGCCGACACGACGAGAATTGCACCATCCATTTGAGCGGCACCCACGATCATGTTTTTCACGTAATCAGCGTGACCCGGACAATCAACGTGAGCATAATGGCGATCGCCAGTTTCATACTCAACGTGAGCCGTATTAATCGTGATTCCCCGCTGTTTTTCTTCCGGTGCAGCATCGATTTCATCGTACTTTTTAGCCTTGGCCCGACCCTGTACAGCCAGCGTCATTGTAATCGCCGCTGTTAGGGTTGTTTTGCCGTGGTCAACGTGACCGATCGTACCGACATTGACGTGGGGTTTGTTCCGTTCAAATTTGGTGCGTGACATTACATTTGATTCTCCTCTAAGAGTTGTTTTTGGTTTCTAATCATGAGTTTTTAGTCCTTAGCCTGTTATTGATGACTAATGACTGATGACTAATGATTAAAAAGGAAAGTGGAAGAGTCGAACCTCTACAGCTTTCGCCGTACGCTGGTATTCCAAACCAGTTGCCGTCCACACAGCCGCACTTTCCAAGTTTTGGATTTTTAACCGCAGATAAACGCTGATTAACGCTGATAGATTGAAAGTGGGTGGTATAGGAGTTGAACCTATCTGGTACCGGTTAAAAGCCGGGTGCATAACCGCTTTGCTAACCACCCTTAAAAATTCAGCGTTTGTGTAATTCCTAAAAAATCATTGTGTAGTAAACACTTCAGTCATTTTTTTCCCCCAGCAATTGCAACGCCTAAAGTCCCGATTGCTAATGCTTCACTCGATAATGAAGTAACATGAAACCGTTGCTATAGATTTTGCGCTCGGCAAGTTCCAAATTGGTCGGCTCAATGGCACGGGAAAAAAGAGGAATTCCCGCTCCGATAACTACCGGATTCAACTTCACAATCATCTCGTCAATCTCCGAAAAAAGAGTTGCCCCTAAACCGCCACCACCGCAGAGCCAGATGTCTTTACCCGTTTCTTTTTTCAATTCCTGAACCAATGCGACAGGATTGTCCGAAACAAGTTCAATATTCTCATCGGGACTGGCTTTCATAGTGCGCGAAAAAACATACTGCTTCAAGCTGGGATAAGGATTAGTTACACCAAAATTTAGCCCTACCTCATAGGTTTTCCGTCCCATCAAAACCGCATCAAACTGCTTGTTCTCTGCACGAATGCCTCGTGCTTCCTGAAAGTGAGCCGGAAAAGTTTCAGGAAAGGAATCGAACAAATCAGCAAAATGCTCTCCTTGCATAGGAAAACAATCAAATGAGCCATCTTCGCGAGCAATAAACCCGTCAACGGTGCAAGCAACGTAATATTTTAGTTTTCTCATATTTAACCTTTCTTTTGTTAAAATGTTAAAGACAATAAATGGAGAGGACGGGACTCGAACCCGCATCGATCGACAGCAACTTTCAGGAAACGCGCTTCCTTACTGCCCGCAAGCAGATGAGAACTGCCCCCATCTCGGACTGTTAATTCCTTTCAGTGCCTCCGCAACCCGCTGCCAGTTTTCGTTTTCAGGGAACGTCGCGAAGCAACTTTTTACCCTACTCAACAAACCCGCTCGTCCTTTTGGGAGCCGCTTTTCCAAAGTTTTTACGGTGCCATTCCACTTAGGCGACCTCCCCATAATTTTGCTCCGTCTAGGATAGCAAATCTCGTGAAAAAATCAACCATAATTGTCCCTTATTTATATATAAAATCATAAGCAATCCACCGAGGAGGTACTGCCCCTCCTATCCCCGCGTTATCAGCACGGTGTCTCGCTTTTCGACTTCCAGTGGTTAAAAGGAAGATGAAGGAATCGAACCCTTACAGTTACCTGTACCCCAGTTTTCAAGACTGGTTGCCAACCATTTAGCGGCATCTTCCAAGGGGTGTCTGACGGGGCTTGAACCCGCTAATAACTAGCTTCACGGGCTAGCGTCTCGACCGCTTCGACTTCAGACACCGTAAGTGGAGTCAAGGAGGATCGAACTCCTAACCTCTTGCGTGCAAAGCAAGCGCTCTACCAATTGAGCTATGACCCCGGCTAAAAGATTCACCTGTGGAGTAAATCTAAAATCTAAAATCTAAAATCTAAAATTGGTGTGGTGGATTGCGATCGGATTTGAACCGATATCTTTCTAACAGCCAGTTAGATGCTTTACCAATTAAGCTACGAACCCCAGACAGCAGGAGCGGTAGGACTTGAACCCACAACATTCGAGGTAGAAGCTCGACACTCTATCCAGTTGAGTTACACTCCCGTATTTTTTGTTGATGTGTGCGATCGGACTTTGACGTGCAAGTTATCAGAGCATTGCGTGTTCTCAGTTACTAGAGGGACTCCGCCGATGAGTTATTACACACTCTTTAAAGGATGGCTACCTTTAAGCCAACCTGCCGGGTTCATCGCACTCCTCGTTCTCAAACGCCCGCTGATGTTGACAGCGTTACCTTTCCTCTCGTACTAAAGTATGTAGGCTCCAAAGATTGGGGCACGCAAAGGGCGATCGATCTTAATATAAAAAATTATCCATTCAATGGAATCAACCTCCTTAAATTAAAGAAAAAACAACGAGAGTGGTAGGACTCGAACCCACAACATCCGCGTCCGAAGCGCGGCGCTCTATCCATTGAGCTACACTCCCATAAACTGGTAGTCCTGACAGGATTTGAACCTGCAACATCTTGCTTGTAAGGCAAACGCTCTACCGTTGAGCTACAGGACTACAAAAGCGGATGATGGGACTCGAACCCATGCGCTGAGAATGGCATACTCAGATGCTAGCCGCTACATGACATCCGCAAACCGATTTTAGATTGGAAATTTGAGATTTTGGATTGAAAAAATCTCTCGTTTAGCCAAGCGGATAACGAGGCTCGAACTCGTGCCTAGAGTTTGGAAGACTCGAATGCTACCGTTACACCATATCCGCAATTGTGGGGCTGGTGATAGGAATTGAACCTACAACCGACTGATTACAAATCAGTTGCTCTGCCTAATTGAGCTACACCAGCACGCCAAGCAGATGGCGAGATTTGAACTGGCAAGAAAGCTTACAAAAGCCTCATGTTGCCAATTACATCACACCTGCATTTTTGGTGGCGGGGGCAGGAGTTGAACCTGCTATTAAGAGGCTTATGAGACCTCCAAGCCTACCCAGGCTACTTCACCCGCGATGTCACCAAATACCCCTGACTGGCATCGAACCAGCACTAACTAGATCCTAAATCTAGCGCCTCTACCGATTGGGCTACAGGGGCAAAACCGATTTGAGATTTGAGATTTGAGATTTGAGATTGAATAAAACCTCATACCCCTGACAGGACTCGAACCTGCAAAAAACACTCGTTCTGAGCGAGTGATGTTTTCCAATTACATCACAGGGGTAAAGTCGGGATGGTTGGATTTGAACCAACGACTCCATGCTCCCAAAGCATGGCTTCTGGCCGCTGAATTACATCCCGTTCATGCTCCTAGTGAGACTCGAACTCACACTCAAAATAAAACAGATTTTAAGTCTGCCGCGTCTGCCAATTCCGCCACAGGAGCAAGTAGAAACTTAGTTGAAAATTTGGTACTCCTGGTGAGATTTGAACTCACACAACACAATTTTTGAAATTGCGGCCTCTGCCAATTGGGCTACAGGAGTGTAATTGCTCTGCTTTGGTAATAGCAGAACTGGGAAGGCAGGGATCGAACCTGCATTTTTCCGCTTTCAAAGAGCGGTGCCATACCGATTAGGCGACTTCCCAATAATTGGGTGCCGGGGTAGGCTTTGAACCTACAGAAACTCCTATTTCAGAGATAGGCGACTTTACCAATTTGTCTACCCGGCAATTTAAAAAATGGCTGCCCCAGTAGGACTCGAACCTACAACCTAGCGGTTAACAACCGCTTGCTCTACCATTGAGCTATAAGGCAACGCAATCCCCCAAGTCAGTATCGAACTGACGACCTCCTGCTCTTCAGACAAGCGCTCTACCAACTTAGCTATCGGGGGAAAACGGAGAAGGAGGGATTTGAACCCTCGACGGCTGTTAAACCGCTCTTTCTTAGCAGGAAAGCGCCTTAAGCCACTCGGCCACCTCTCCACAGCGAGAACGGAGGGATTTGAACCCCCAAATCTTCAGTTTCGTAGACTGAGATGTTATCCAGTTACACCACGTTCTCAAGATTGCAACTGCATATTAAATGCAGTTACAAATGGGTCGGGCTGGAATTGAACCAGCAACGCTTTAAGCTACTGTTTTACAGACAGGTACCCACGCCAGTAGGAGGGCCGACCCAGTTTGGAAGTGCTGACGGGAGTTGAACCCGCAATCACTTGGGTGAAAACCAAGCGGCTTAAACCATTTGCCTACAGCACTATAAATTGGCACAGGAACTGAAGCGAGAAGGGAGGGATTTGAACCCTCAATCTTCAGTTTTATTAACTGAGATGTTATCCAGCTACACCACGCTCTCTTGCTTTGCAACTGCAGATTAAATACAGACAGTTGCAAATGGGCCGGGCTGGAATTGAACCAGCAACGCTTTAAGCTGCTGTTTTACAGACAGTTTCCTACACCAATAGGAGAGCCGACCCAGAAAAATTGGAAGTGCTGACGGGAGTTGAACCCGCAATCACTTGGGTGAAAACCAAGCGGCTTAAACCATTTGCCTACAGCAC
>NZ_JAUBQX010000017.1:0-18454 GCF_036701505.1 Microcoleus sp. Pol11C2 | reverse complement strand
TATAAATTGGCACAGGAACTGAGATTTGAACTCAGAATGCTGGTTTTGGAGACCAGAGTGTTGCCAGTTACACCATCCCTGCTTTTGGTGGCAGCGGTGGGATTTGTAGCTTGCTTCCGCGAAGCGGTACCCGCATTGACCAAGGTATGAACTTGGCGCTTTACCATTAAGCTACGCTGCAATGTCACTTTCGCTTCGTTCCTTTTCAAAGTTAAAAATTTCAATTAAAAGACTGTTAGTTTAATCTTTTAATTTCTAATTTTTAATTTCTGATTGGGAACAGAGGTTAGGGCGGGATTTGAACCCGCGCAATTCGGTTTTGCAGACCGACGCCTTCAACCACTCGGCCACCTAACCTGGGAGTCCCGACGAGGTTTGCACTCGCAATCTTCTCCTTGAGGGGGAGACGGCTTGACTTTTGCCTACGGGACTTTGACCCCCGCCGAAAAACGGATACTTGCTTTCCGACAGGAGGCGTGGATTTTAGACCAAAGTTCCAGTTCCCAGATTCTTCTCCTGTGGAGTAAATCTAAAATCTAAAATCTAAAATCTAAAATCGACTGACGGGAGTAACGAGACTTGAACTCGCAACCTTTCGCTCGACAGGCGATTGCTCTGACCGATTGAGCTATACCCCCGCGAAAATGAACAATATTCTGTCCTTGAATTACTCAAGTTGGGACGGGGTGGCGGTTGATTCCGCGTACTACAACCCGATCGGGTTATTGTTGCCGGAGTCTACACCGCCAATGTCCACAATTATGTGACATGATTAACTTCCTATTCAGTTGTCAAGGTTCATATTGCTAGTGGGGCAAGGCTTTGAAGCTCTTTCCCCTTCGCCATACATTTATACTACATTGCGTATTACAAGACTGTCAAGGGGGTAATACAACTTTTTTTTAAATTGGGTTTTTTAAAGGGGTGCCGATCGCTCCCACCAACCCTCTAGGTTGCCCCAAATCCTTATAAATCAATACTTTTGCTGCTAAACAGAGGTTGTGGCGTAAGGTAAATCTGATGCTGCAACTGTACTACACTCCAATTTCTCTGAATTCTAGCCGTCGCGCGAGGTGGCACTTCTGGAAAATGGGATAATCAACTTTTAAATATCAAATACTACAAATCAAACCTTGTCTGAATTGCCCTTAACTCCCGTGCCCGCAACCCCAGAACCCGATCGCCCAAACCTCCCTCACTGGCTACACTCCTTAGATACCTGTCCGAGTACCAACAGTTGGGCCATCGCCCGCGCGGTCCAACTCCACCACGGAGATGCAGTATTTACTAGGCGACAAACCAGCGGGCGCGGCCAACACGGGCGCACCTGGCACGCCCCAAGCGGTGTCTTGACTGTTAGTTTTGTTCTCGACAACCTCAACCCCACTCTGTTGCCCGGGCTCAGTTTAGCAGCGGGTTTAGCGGTGATTTACGCGATCGAAGATTTGATGCCCGACTGTCGCGATATGCTGCGCCTGAAATGGCCAAACGATGTCTGGATCGATCGCCACAAATTAGCCGGAATTCTCTGCGAAGCTACCAACGGCAATGGTTTGGGTAAAACTCGCGCCGTTGTGGGAATTGGGATGAACCGCTGCGTAGATTTCGCGGCTGCGGGATTGGATGAAAGGGATCTCGGCAATGCGGTAAGCTTGCATTCTATTGGTAGTACAGTACCAGATGAACTGTGTTTGGTCGATCAACTGCGACACTATTTACTCGAACTAGCCGATATGTTTTCCACCACAGACAAGCCAGCCTCCAAGTCCGGTTTAGCGCTACTTTTGCCGGAATTACGCCGCCGCGATGCGTTGATTGGCTGCCCGGTGGCGATCGAACTTTCCTCGGAAACCATCTGCGGAGAAGCTGCCGGCATTGACGGAAGCGGCCGCTTGCTAATATGCTTGGCGGGCGATCGAATACAAGCCTTTACCTCCGGGCGAGTTCGATTAATTTAAGAGGAAGAAGGAAGTTCGGCAACGGATTCGCTCGACGGATGTAACGGATGTCTGTCCGATGGAAGTAGGAAGAAGGAAGAAGGGAAATGCCATCAGAGCAATATTTTCAGCGATAAAAAATGTCCTAACCTTCTTGCCAGTTACTCTAAATTAATAGAAAGAAGTCATTAGTCATTAGGGAAAATTCCCAATTAACAATGCCCGATGCCCAATGCTTCGACTTCGCTCAGCACAAGTGCCCGATGCCCGATGCCCAATTCCCACTTCCCAATTCCCAATTTTAATTTATCACCTCAAATACTACCAATCTGCTCAGCCACAGGGGTTGATTGGCCTCCACACCTTCGGGACGACCCTTAGTAGAAGCAACTTGTATTCTGTTGCCATTTATCCCTTGTCTAACCAAAATATTTTTCACATTTGTCGCCCTTTCCAGTGCCAACTTTTGATTTTCTACCGAAGTGCTTTTTAAATCGCTGTAGCCCACTATCCTTAAATTCTTCGTGCGATTTTTCTCCATATATTCCTTGACTTTGCTAAGCTTTTGTGCTACATCTTTCGCCTCCAAACTTGCCGAGCCTGCACCGAAATACACGCGAACTGGCATTATTATCTTTGGCGGCGGTGGAGTTCCTATTATCACTGTATTTGTTACCGATTTCACCCCCGGAATTTTCTCAAAAGCTTGAGTTATTTTCTGAGCATCTGGCACTTTGCTTACGCTGCCTGCAACGGCGACTTTTCCCTCTGCATAGCGAGCCGAGATATTAATGCTTTCTACTTTATTCAAAAGAGCTGCCGTCCGCTTGACATCGGCTTCGACTAAAACTGGATCAGGAGGTACTTCAACGGCGATAATTTTATTTTCAATTCTTGATTTTGGAGCCACTTGCTGAGCGATTTTTTCCGCTTTCAATCGCAGATTTTGATTCGGCACTCGTCCCGAAATCTGCAATAATTTATCTTTAACATCTGCAGCGAGGCGATAAACTGATAACTCCGGAGCAGATTGTAAAGCTAAATTCGTATCTGCTTCTAAGCTAGCTTCAACTCCGCTGCGGTATTGATGAATTCCCCAAGGTACGCCAATTAAACCTAACGCTGCCAAACCGATAATTGGTAAAATTGGCAGTTTAGGAGATTTAACTTTTACCTCTGTATCGATTAATTTTTGCAATTTCGAGTTTACTTCCGGTGGTACTGTTGCTGGATCGCCGTTAAATGACCGAATTTTATCTCCGTATTCTTGAACAATATTGTTGAATATCGCTCGCATTTTGTACTTAAACCACTGGCGGGTTTCTCCTTGCATCACTACTGCTAGATAACACGAACCCGCTACTTCCAATACGATCGTAGATGTGCCGTATTCTATTGCATCAATTTCTGCAATATTTCCAGACTGAGAGATGCAATCGTTGACAAAAGCCCGAATAGCAGTCAGCATCCCCGCTACCATCTCGGATTCTAGCTGTTCGCGTTCAGACTTCTGCACTGCTGAAATTACTAATCCCGATTCGGTTTGAATTAAAAAGACAGCTTTAACACTCAGTGGTGTTGTTTCTTTTATCAGCAATTCTGCTTCAGAAATGCCCTGCAATTTGGCTTTAATTTTGCGACTAATTCTCTCTGGACTTAAAGATGCTTCGAGTTTTTCATTAATCTCCCGCATCATCTCGGCGATGTATTTTAAAATCGTGCTGCCGATGATCGGATAAAGTGCATCCGACATTGCTTCTCGCTTGAGATGAATTTGCTGTTTGATAGCGGCTGCCATTTCCGGCGCGATTGCCATTGCAATTTCATCGGGGGATTCACTGATTCTGTGGCTGATTCCCACAGGAAGAGCGGGCGATATGGCTACTCCCATCGATTGCCTGTTTTCTCGGGTTTTGGTATTAATTATTTCATCAATTATTGGAGCTATGGTTTCGGCAAATGATTTTTTTGACTCATTAATTGTTTGGATCATCATTTCCGGAAAGATGACTTTAATTCTGGCAAGTAATTCTTCCCGATTGCCTCCCCATTCTGCATCAGTAATTTTGCGATCGAGTTCGCCTACTTTATCGTTGAGTCTGTAATTATAACTTACAACTTCATCTAACAATGGTAAAATAGATTCGATGACCGACTTTTCTAGTTGGGCGTGATGGCTAACCATCAGCTCGTCAATCAAAGGTTTCAGTAAATCCGTAAACAAGTCTGTCGATTCATAAATCCGGTGTTCGATCGCCACAATCTGTTGTTCGAGCTTCCCAAGTCTTTGATCCATCCTTTTATTCTGAAGGATGGCATCGACAGCCGGGGCGATCGCAGATTCTATCTCTAGCTTTGCTTCCCCGATGTTTCGAGACAGCATTTCTACAATCACTGGCATTATTCTTGCCATCAACCCTTCTATCTCGGCTAAAACTTGCTGCTGAACTTCGACAATCTTAGTTTCATTATTTAATATTTGTGCTGCAATACCGCTGTTTTGAATAGCCGTGTTGACACCAGGCGCGATCGCCTCTCTCACCTCTAACTTTGTCTCCTCGATTTTTCGGTTTAGCGACTCAATCATTAACGGCATTAACCTTGCCATTATATCTTCCGGTTGAGTTTTTTGCTGTCGCTGAAGATTATTTAGTCTACTTTCTACATCGCTCACTTTTCCTTGAACTTCTCTTTGAAGAATTGCTGATTCTATCAAAGGTTCAATCGTCGCTGCTACTTGTAATTTTGATTCATCGAGTTTCTGGTTCAGCAAATCAGTTATTGCGGGCCTTAGCATCGCCATTATCTCTTCTGGCTTCTGAATTGGCGACTGTTGTGTAGCCAGTCGGCGTTCGATGATGCTCAATACTTTTTCTTCTATTTCTACCCAAGCTATTCTTACCTGTACTGAGGGGGTAACAGCTTCTACAACCTCTGATTTTAATTCACTAATTTTGCGGGTTAGCAATTCGCTAACTACTGGTACTAGCTGCTTGATTAAATCTTCAGGTTGCTGCTGGTAACGCTGCTGAATATTCGCAACTCTATCTTCAATTCTTACTACCTGTTCTTCAAGCCCGTTTTGATTGTGAATTACTTGATTGACTCTCGGTGCGATCGCCGAAGCTACCTCTAACTTAGACTCCTCTACCTTACGGTTGAGCAGATCGCCCACCACTGGCATCAGTCGTTGGATTAAGTGGTCTGTATTCGGCAGTGGCTGCTGGTTCAAGTTAGCAATCTGATTTTCCCAATCTACTAATTTTGCCTCCAACTCGATGCGATTAATTTTATTATTGCGCGCGAGGTCGCTCGCCTTTTTTAATTCAGACTTCAACTCCTCTAATTCTTCTCTCACTAACTCAGGAATTAACGGTTTCAGTAAAATCATCAACTCTTCGGGCTCAGACATGAGCTTCTCAAAATCTTCTAACCTTTGTTCCACGCTCAAAACATTACTGTAAAATTCCGGTAAATCCCTTTCAAAAAGTAATTGTTGCAACCGCTTAAACTCCTCTACGGCTTGTTCTAATTCTTCCTCCGACGGCCGAGTTTTTTTAGCTACCTTCCCGGCTATAGATAAATCGGGTTCCTCATTATTATTTTCTCGTCTTTGAGATGGGATCTCTTCATCGTTACTTAATACTTCCGGTACAATACTCGGTGATTCGATCAGGAAAGACAATTGTTGGCGCCGATTTTCCTCATCCTCTAATCGCTGAACAGACTTTTCCGCAAGCGGTAACTTCAGCTCGCTTGGTTCTTTTTTTGATTTCTTTAATAACTGGAATTCAGTCAGTATGGTTAGCAATTCCTGAAGTTGCTCTCCAGCTTTAGAACTTGCTATAGTTGCATCAGAAACCTCTTTTTCTGACTGATATATTTTCCCTAAATTGTCATTTGATGCTGCCATACTGCCCTACCCAAACGTAATTTTAATCGACCGAAGGAAATTACCAGCTTGCTTGTCGCCTCACCCCAGCGAAAATCAATAGGAATGACACAATTTTTCCAAGCGTCAGGCGTACTAAAGCTATCGCCTTATTTTAACTGCTCTTCTGCGACTAGCCAACTGGGCCGCCAACTGCAATGCTGCCTTCATGCTGGAGGCATCAGCAATCCCTTGACCTACAATATCAAAAGCTGTGCCGTGATCCGGAGAGGTGCGGACAAAAGGCAAGCCAATTGTAGTGTTGACTGCTTTATCGAAAGCCATCAATTTTACTGGAATCAACCCCTGGTCGTGGTACATTGCCAAGTAACCGTCATGAGCTTCTGTGGCTAAACCGTACCAAACTTTAGCCGGTTTTACCCACAGGGTATCTGGGGGGACTGGCCCGTCTAACTGCACTTGAGGAAAGCGATCGCGCTGCGTTTCCAACCAAGGTATCATCCAGTCTTGCTCTTCATTTCCTAATTTGCCATTTTCGCCACTGTGAGGATTTAAGCCAGAAATCGCAATTTTCGGTCTTTCCAGCCCAAAATCTTCCCGCAAACAGTCTATCAGTAATTCTAGTTTTTCACTCAGTAATTCGGGACTCAACGCATCGGGGACTTGACGCAGGGAAATATGTGTGGTGGCCAGTAAAGTTACGAGAGTCCAGCCACTGTGGGGAGATGTGGCGGCAAACAGCATTCCGAATCGCTGCGATTTTGCTCTTTCTGCCAGGAGTTCTGTTTGTCCGGGATAATTGTAACCGGCCGCCTGCCAGCAAGTTTTGGAAATCGGGCCTGTCACGATGGCGGAGAATTCGCCGGCGATGGTACGGGCGATCGCACTTTCCATGTAAGCAAAGCTAGCCGCCCCGCTAGCTGCACTCCCGACACCGGGCACAATTTCGCCCCACTTGCTGTCTGGTTCGATATCAATAATGTTTAATGTTTCGGGATTTGCCGCTTCTGCTGCTGGATTGCTCGATCGCAACTTATCGTAAGTTTGCTGCAAAACTATCCTAGAACCTATAACCGTTACCCTCAAACCAGCAGCGGGATCTGCCAATGCCTTGAGAATCACTTCCGGGCCAATTCCCGCCGGATCTCCCAGAGTTACAGCTAGTTGTGATTCCCGATCGAGACTCAAGGCAGTTTTCTCCAACAAAATACAGCAATTTCGGCACTGAAATTTTAGCATTCATGTACCTGGTTGCCCCAAATTATATTATCTTTATTTAATGCGATCGCCCAATTAGACATATAAAACCATGAATCCTGAAATTTTCAATGCAGCCTTTTTGGCCTTTTCCCTAGTTTTCGTGGGTATAGGTGGAGGCTTCCTGCTGCTCAAATTGCAAGGCGGCGAAGAATAAGTTTTTTTTCAACCAATCCTTCACAAGCCTTCTACCTTCTGCCTTCTAGAGTCTACTTGCTGCCGAAAGCCAGCATTCTGCCGAATATCTCAAGCCTAAAATGAGAAAAATTCAGGTTTTTGTTAAGTTTTTATAAAAAACTTAACAAAAACCTGATACCATCTTATTGAAAGTTTAAGATTCATAATTAATCCCTAGATGACTTTATTGATTTTAGGTGCCACCGGCACTCTCGGCCGCCAGATAGCCCGCCGCGCCCTAGACGAGGGCTACCAGGTGCGCTGTTTAGTCAGAAGTTACAGAAAAGCTGCATTTTTGAAAGAATGGGGCGCTGAACTCGTACCGGGAAACCTTTGCCAGCCAGACAGTCTGCCTCCGGCCCTAGAAGGCGTCAGTGCTATTATCGATGCAGCAACAGCCAGTGCAGCAGATTCTGTCAGCATTAAAAGAGTAGACTGGGACGGAAAAGTATCGCTGATCCAAGCAGCAGCAGCAGCAGGCATCAAGCGTTACATATTCTTTTCCTTTCTCGACGCTGAGAAATATCCCCAAGTCCCCTTGTTGGAAATCAAGCGTTGTACCGAACTGTTCTTAGCAGAATCCGGTTTAGACTACACAATCTTGAGACCTTGCGGCTTTTTGCAAGGACTACTGAGCCTGTATGCAATGCCGATTTTGGACAATCAGGCAGTCTGGCTGCCCAACAAGCCATCCGCCCTTGCCTACATGAACACTCAGGACGTTGCTAAATTTGCCGTCCGGGCTCTTTCGGTTCCTGAAACCGAGAAAAAAAGCTTTCCGGTGGTGGGAAATCGTGCTTGGGATGCTGACGAAATCGTGCGGTTGTGCGAACGGCTGTCAGGGAAAGAAGCCAAAATTACGCGCACCCCAGACATCTTGTTGCAGGCTACTCGTAAATTAGCTACTTTCTTTCAGTGGAGTTGGAACGTAGCTGACAGATTGGCTTTTTCAGAAGTTTTGGCAGCCGGAAAACCCTTGAAAGCTCCGATGGATGACGTTTACAGTGTCTTCGGAATCGACCCTAAAGAAACTACTACTTTGGAGTCTTATCTCGAAGAATACTTTAATCTGATTCTAAAGAAGCTCAAGGAAATAGAGTACGAGCAGCTTAAAACTAAAAAACGGAGTAAACAAAAAATGCCCTTTACATTTTAAAGTGCCGAAAGCTGGGATTATATACAACGACGTTAAACCTGTGGCTTGTCGCATCGCCGCAGAGTTGGAAGACAAGCTGACTGCCCGCGGCTGGGAGGTTTGCTCGGTTTCTGGTTCCGGAGGAATTCTGGGCTATTCTAGCCCCGATCGCCCCCTGTGCCACACTCAGATCGACCAACTCGTCCCCCCCGGTTTTGACAGCGACATGGAGTTTGCAGTGGTTTTGGGCGGCGACGGTACTGTGCTGTCGGCATTTCGCCAAGTCGCTCCGATTGGAGTGCCGCTGCTGACTGTCAATACCGGTCACATGGGCTTTTTAACAGAAACTTACCTGAACTTGCTGCCGCAAGCCTTGGAAAAGGTAATCGCCGGAGAATACGAAATAGAAGAAAGATCGATGCTGGCGGTGCGGCTGTTTCGAGAAAACGACTGCCTCTGGGAAGCCCTTTGTCTCAATGAAATGGTGCTGCACCGGGAACCGCTGACTTGTATGTGTCATTTTGAAGTGGCGATCGGTCAGCACGCCTCTATTGACATTGCTGCAGATGGAGTCATCATCGCAACTCCCACAGGATCGACAGCTTACGCCCTTTCTGCCGGTGGCCCTGTCATCATTCCCGGAGTGCCGGTGCTGCAGTTGCTGCCTATTTGCCCCCATTCAATGGCTTCGCGGGCTTTGGTGTTTTCCAACACTGAGCCGGTCAAGATTTTGCCGGCGAGTCCCAACCGCCTGGTAATGGTGGTAGACGGGAACGGCGGATGTTATGTTCTGCCTGAAGATTGGGTGCAAGTCGAGCGAGCTCCGTACCCAGCCCGGTTTATTCGGGTGCAATCTTTTGAGTTTTTCCACATTTTGCGGGAAAAATTGGGCTGGGGCTTGCCTCACATTGCTAAACCGAGTTCGGTTGAGTTGCCTTGATACTTGTTGTTGACACTCCCCGACTATCAAGGTACGGGGATTGTTGGCTCAACCCGTGGGCTTGCTCGTAGATATGATATCAAGTCCTAGCTGTATGATATCGCAATCATAATCACTCCAGACCGCAATTCCCGTTCCCGTTTTCACCGATTAAAGGGATTTTGATTTGTTTATCTGTTGATAAATCGTAGAATAAAGCAGCAATTAGTGTTGGTAATGTAGGGCGACATTTATTCACCGGAATCCTTAATTCTCGATCGAGCTTCCGAATCATCTCCAAAGTCAGGCTGCGTTTACGAGATAACGGTATAGTTGGAGTGTCTTCATTTCTATTCACTCTGCTTAGGACGGATTTCAAATTCTGAACGTGCCCGGAAGAAACAGACATCAAACTCGAAGAAGAAATTAGCTTGCCCCAAAATCAAAGGTACATTGGTTGCTTGTGTCCAGGCAAATGCCAGGTTAAGCGTTGGGAATGAACTAACTCGAGCATTAACAACGACTGCGCGGGCTTCAAATCGAGCCAAATTCCCAGCCAATACGACTGAGAGTGTCTCATTTTCCCAGACTAAGCCCAGTTGTAGCCCTAACTCGTAGGGCAAAACATTAACGCTTGCGCCTGTATCTAGTAAGCCCTCAGCGTTCACGGATTGACCGTTCAGGCTGAGTGTCAAGGGCAGATACGGCATTCGATCGACCATGCCAAGACTGCTGTCAATGATTTTGTAGGGAAATCTCTGAGCGTCAATCATTCTGTTCTTGTTGTTTTGTCGTCAGAAGATTCATTAAAACATTGGCAGCCTCAGAGCAATTGTAAGGCGACCAGACCGGATACTCTCGATCGGCAACAAAAAAGTTTGTTGCATCTTCTTCTTTGACCAGTTCTGTTGCAAGAAACTGCATCAGCCGAAGCTTGTCAATTTTTGAAAGTTCCTGGATTTTGGACATTAGTTCTGTTAATGGCATTTGAGAATCTCCTCGTTTGAAATTTGGTGAAAAGATTGGATCTACTAGCTTGTTGCATGGTGCGCGATCGAAGCGTGTCTATTAATTCTACCAATTTTCTGTAGGTCAAGCTCTCGATAGAGCTTCCGAATCATCTCCAAACTCAGGCAATGTTTACGAGATAACGGTGAAGTTGTGCCGCGACAGGTAACCTCGAACTCTCACTGATAACCTATATTTCGTCCGCACCAACGAAGTGTTAGGCGTTAAACTTTATATCTTGTTATTTTTTCTTTCATCCCACAACAAGTTTTAGCTGCAAATTCTCGCTCTAGTAATAGTCATCTTCAAAACCTGTATCAATAACTATTTCACCCAAAGTATTATTCGGGTCGAGAGTAATATCTTCTATGTCCGCATCACATAAGGAGTAGTCTTTATCTCTAGATAGAGTGAGCGTGACTTCCACGTTTAACTTAAGGGACTGAGTAAAGACTGTATCTATTGTTTCTCTTCCATAGTACCTATCGTCTTCTCTGTCGTAAATCGCATATTCTAAGCTTGTATAGCTTACCTTGGCGTCATAATGCACCTCTGCTTCTAGCTCAAACACTACTGAAGGTTGATCTGCATCAGAATCATCAATATGAACTAATGAGGAATCAATAATATCTACTGACTTGACCTCGACTTCAATTTCTTCACTGCCCCATTCAATCAAGCTAGTTCCAGACAAATCAATTGAAAAGTTCAGATCAGAGAATATATTCTCTATGTATTCTTTTATTTCATCTTCTTTGTCGCTATATAGTTCATAGCAGGCATCAACCTCATCTGAATCAGTTTCTCGAATTATAGTTTCCAATAATTCATCGAGCTTTCCAATCAAAGACAGGTATTCGCTCGAAGAACAAAACTTTTCCCAATCGGCATCTCCACTAACGACATAAATTATTCTGTTTCTGTCTTCTGCCTCCTTTTGAAGAGCTAAGAGCGCAAAAGCGTCTGGAAACTCATATTTCTTTTTTCCTTCACCAAATGGTGGAGTACCAGAAAAATAATTTTCAAAAATATCAACCACTGACACCCGATCGACTTCGATTATTTCAAACTCAGTTTCTTTTAAAAAAGCTTTCAGTTGGTCGAGAAGCTCTTGATTAATTTGATCGAAATTCGGAGCCAGCTCTTGAACTTTTTTCTTGAATTCATTTAGCAAGTCAGAATTCGCAGAAATTTTGACTCTTTTAGTATCTCCTTGCGGTTTAAAACGCTTTTTCTTCAAATCGTTTATAGCTTGCTCAATCGCTTTGGAGGTTAATACAGCACCTTCGGTAATATGCGCTCTTATTTCATGAAGAGTGACAGAAGTTAAAAGCAGCCTTATTTTTCCTTGCTGAGCAAGTTCAACTAAAGTGCGAAAAACTTTTGAATTGTAGTTAAAATTATAGCTATCAAAAACCTGCGTATCAAGAGCAACTAACCGAGGAGGAGGTTTTATTTCCATTTTTGAAGCTTACTAAATGTCGTTTATTATAAGATGACAATACCACAAATTACGAATAAATTTCAACCCGTTCTTACTCCCTATCGGAATCTCCTTTCCTCGATCGAGTTCGCCGCACGATTCGACTCAATCACTTAAGCCGCCGCACTGAAAAAAGCTATCTATATTAGATTTTAGATTAGAGAGCATTTAGAGTCGATCGCACACCCTCGGCGATCGGTGCATTATGATAAAGCAAGCAGCGATAAAGTCTCATCTTCATAAAATAACTCGATCGCGTTAAAATCCCGACGCAGCAAATTTTCAATTTGCAATGTCGAACAGTTTCCAAGGCGAAGCCAAATAACTTTCGGTGGGTTCCCAAATACTAAGCTCAGGTCGTGCATATCCGCGTCTTTCGAGACAATCATCAAATTATTGTCTTTTGCATAATCCCAAACTATTGGGTCCATCGTTGCTTTCATCCCCACATCTCGAACGTGAAGCGAATTTGGAAAAAATATCGCTCAAAGGGTTCGGCAACTTGGGCGACAAATTTTCATCAAAAAGTAATTTCATGCGGATAATGTCGCGGTCATAAACCGACGCTCACGGTCAGCATCATAAGCTATGCAGGCTTTTAAATCTTCTCGCGTCAAATCGGGAAAATCGTCGAGAATTTCTGCTTCGGTCATCTCGGAAGCCAGGTACTCAAGCACTTCATAAACCGTAATTCGCAAGCCGCGTACACAAGGCTTACCACCGCGTTTATTTGCTTCGATCGTGATGTGGTTTCGGTAGTTCATAAGAAACACTGGGTAATACCATTTTTCTGTGAATCTGCATAGAATGTATCCTTTACAGGAAAAAAATTCAGGCTTCCCATTCTGTGCAGATTCATACAGAATTGCTATAAGTGGGAAACTCAGCGTCTTCAAACCAGAGAGGGAAACGACCTGCCAACTGCCAAAGTTTCACTCTTCTACCCGATAGCCCAATTCCGCCAAACGAGTGCGAGACTGCCGCCACTTCGGCTGCACCTTGACAAATAACTCCAAATACACTTTTCCTTCAATTAACTTTTGAATCTGTTCCCGGGCCGCACTGCCGATCGACTTGAGCATACTGCCGCTTTTACCGATTAAAATACCTTTTTGGGAATCCCGTTCGACGTGAATTGTCGCCAGAATGCGGGTAATTTTTGCTTCTTCTTGAACTATATCGATCGCAATTGCTACAGAATGTGGCACTTCTTCCCGCGTCAGCAGCAAAATCTGTTCCCGAATCAATTCGCCCATAATAAAGCGTTCCGGCTGGTCAGTCACCAAATCGGGCGGATAATAATAAGGCCCAACGTCCAAATGTTCGATTAACAATTGTTGCAGCGGCTCGACACCCTCGCCCGTGAGAGCCGAAAATTTCACCACCGGCCACTCAGGATTGACAATTTGCTCGTAAGTGCGATCGATCAACACGGAATCCTCCGGTTGTTCGTCCAACTTATTCATCCCCAAAATCACCGGAACTTTGCAATTGCTGAGAATTTCGACAATATATCGATCGCCCCCTCCCGATTCCACGGAACCATCCACCACAAACAGCACCACATCCACCGACTGAATCGCTGTGCGGGCATTCTGCACCAAAACCTTGCCCAATTGGTGATGCGGCTTGTGAATTCCGGGAGTATCTACAAAAATTATTTGTGCTTCCGGTGTCGTTAGGATGCCCCGCAGCCTGTTACGTGTCGTCTGAGACACCGGCGAAGTAATCGCAATTTTCTGCCCCACCAACTGATTCATCAGCGTTGATTTTCCGACATTCGGGCGTCCGACAATACCCACAAAGCCCGATTTGTAACCCGCCGGAGCTACGGGAACACCCATAATGTCTGATACGTCGATAAATTTACTATCTTCCACTAAAATCACCTATTTTCAAGCCCCTTCTCTGTCTATTGTCGCCTGAAAATACTCAAACGCCCATCGATGCACTCTAGCATCTTTCTCGCCCTGGTATAGCGGGCAACACTCAAACCTCGATCGAGCCGCAAACCAGTGTTAAAACGTGATACGCGATCGGCAAAACTTGATATCTGAGACAAAATTTGATAAAGTTCCAATGACATCGATCGAAAATGAATCATTCTGGTAAAACCGACTCCCCAATGCTGTAACAACTTCAGATGTGTAAATATCTAACTCAACTGAAACTTTTCTACAGTTTGTCAGGCAAACCAGTTTTAACATTTTTGAAGATGTTTGGTAATAAATTAGGTAAGTTGAACTCCAACTCAAAAGCTCAATATCATCAGGCGCTTTGTCAATAAAAGCTAGTGTCTTTTGAGCATACCTAAATTAGTGCTAATCGTCATAAAGTTGAGGAGATGAATCAGATGAAATCGAAATTATTTTGGAGTTGCTGCACCGTTTTGGTAGCAAGCTTACCTGTTTCCGCCTTGGCTCAAACAAGCCCTCCCACAAGCCCTGAAGCAGGTATTGACTACAAGGGTGGCTCGAAGAAATACCAGTTGCTACCGGGCAGAATCCAGGACAGAACCTTGCCCAGAGCCTTTGACTTTCCAATTATTACCAATGTGGGTACTGACACTAGCATCACCTCGGATTTCCTAATCACCGATCAGTTTCGCGCCCCAGCGGGTCGTACAGAATACACCGGAGCTCTCACCGCCTGGGCAGCATCAATCAGAGAATGTCTCGCCAAACAACCACTCTTGATTCGAGCCAGCACTAAGAACCCGATTCAGATTAATGGTAGAGTAGGCACGATTGTCAGAAACGCAAATAACCGTGCAGTTTGCAAATAAGCCAGCAATATCACAGGGTCTAAATTGACCGTAATTGCTGTAAGGGCGGGTTCACCAATATCTCCCATGCAAGCATCGATACAGTAAACCCGTCACCGCAGCGATATTGGGGTCAATCGAGGCCAGTTGATATAACTTCCGCTATCTTAAAGATAAAAACTAGAGAGTGTTTTTGAACAAAAAGAGCAATAGAAAACCTATTGCTCTTTTTGTTGGCGAAATTTCAATTAATATCTATTAGGACTTATAGGATATCGGCTGAAACGACATCATATAAGAGGTTTGTAGTGAGGAATGCAAGTCCTTATCAAAGTTTAAGGACTTGCATTCCTCACTGCAAACGACATAATTACGCAGAAACCAGCTTTTTTCCAAAAAATCCCGTGCAACCCGATGGATATGGATTTTAACACCTGGTTTATCAAAGTTTGTCTGCGTAATTCACGATTTAGTAGCGCAAAATTCATGTGTACTCAGTAAAATTTCGCCATAATCAGGAATCCAAGCTAGCCACTGTTCTTCCGAACATTCACACAACAGCCACGCTTCGTCAAAGCTGAATGCGGTTGGCGGATTGAACAATTTAACCCACATAGAAGGAGCCAATTTTGGTGCAGGTACGGCGCAGCCAAATTTTTCCCAGTCGCGGACACTGGCGAAGCTTCCGGGCGTTGGTTGGGATTGCCAAGTACGAATATCTGTTTGCAGTTGCATAATTACTCCTGTCTAGCTAAGAGTCTGCACCCGGGCCCGGTTGAAACAACGCAGAGCGAAGGCGCAGATAAACTTTGATTATGTAGTCTATGTTACGGAATTATCTATGCGAATGTGTAAGGTTGTAGCAAAAATTTACAATCGAGAGGAAAAAACTGGCTCAAAGCTGAAAAGGTCGATCAGTATTGTTCAGCTCGGCAAAAATCTCCTACCATAGCAAAAAACATCTGATTTATTTCAAAAATTCTGACATGAACCAAACTGCAAAATCCCAGTGGAAAACTCTAGACCGCTTTGTAGAAATCAACTCTCGTTGGGTAAAACTAATCGCCGAACATCTCGAAACAACCGAAGGAAAAACCGTAGAATATTGGCGAGTAGAAAGAGCTGATTCAGTTGTAATCTTGACCATTCAAGCTGACAAATTGCTGTTTCCCCCACCGATGTATCGCCCCGGTGTAGCAGAAGCAACCCTGGATTTTCCAGGCGGTCGCGTAGAAGCGGAAGCTACGCCAGCAGCGGAAGTTCCAGCTATACTCAAAAAAGAGCTAGGCGTGACAGAAAGTGCGATCGCCCGCATCGAACCCATCAACACCATTGGCTGGGCAATAAACAGTTCCTTCTCCAATCAAAAACTCTACGGTTTTGTTGCAGAATTGCACCCTACAGCAACAGTAAACCCCGAACTGATCGGTGCTGAATATCCTCTCACCCCAGACGGAATTCGCGACTTGCTCAAAAAATTAACTTGCCTCCAATGTCGAGCCTTACTGCTAGAATGGCAAAATCAAGTTGATTTTAGATTTTAGATTTTAGATTAGGAATTGTTTTCCGAGGGTCGCCCATTTTAAATTGCTGAAAACCGAAATTACCAAAACTAATCATGCCTCTCAATAATGAAGTTGCTGTCGAATGCCTCGACGTGACATATCGCCTCAACCGCAGGCATTTAGTAGACAAACTCAATTTCAAAGTGCTGCAAGGAGAAGTTTTAGTATTGCTGGGACGCAGCGGTAGTGGCAAAACTACTACCATGAAATTGATTAACAATTTACTAACGCCAAGCAGCGGCGAAGTTCTTGTCATGGGAAAACCGACAACTCAGTGGAACCCAATTCAACTACGCCGAAAAATTGGCTATGTGATTCAAGAAATTGGTTTGTTTCCCCATTTTACCGTCGAGCAAAACGTCGGTTTAGTGCCAAAATTAGAAGGTTGGGAGGGCGAGCGTATTAAATCTCGCGTCCGGCAACTGTTAGAATTAGTCAACCTCGACCCCCAGCACTTCGCCAAACGCTATCCCCATCAGTTATCCGGCGGACAGCGGCAGCGGGTAGGCGTCGCTAGAGCACTGGCGGCTGACCCTCCGATATTGTTAATGGACGAACCGTTTGGTGCTTTAGACCCGATTACTCGTCTGGAATTGCAGCGGGAATTCGGTCAATTGCAGCAGCAACTTGGCAAAACTGTGATTTTTGTGACTCACGGCATTCAAGAAGCTTTTTTGTTAGCTTCTAGAATAGGTTTGATGCAAGATGGACGGTTGATTGAATTGGCATCGCCCGATGATTTTCTGAAATCTCACCATCCAGAAGCTCGTGCATTTCTTGAATGTTTGCAATTACCCGGAACTGGGTAATAATATGATGTGCGATCGCATCATTCGTTTATGGCTATCGGTCGGTTTTTGAAGCTGATGGCTGGAAATTAAAGATATTGGTGAGCCGACTCCTACGAGATATTCTATTATAGGAAAATTTACAATTCTGAATTCCTAATTACTAATTTCCACATGATGCAATTTATCAATCGGTATGGCGCTGAGATAATTAAGCGCGCGAGCGAGCACTTATATTTAGTAACTGTGGCAATTTTTATCGCTATTATTGTAGGGATTCCCCTCGGGATTTTAGTCACCAGAAAACCCAAACTAAAAAAGCCGATTTTGGGATTTGCTAATATTATGCAAACAATTCCCAGTTTAGCTTTGTTTGGCTTGCTAATCCCGGTGCCAGTATTGGGTGGAATAGGCGATCGCACGGCAATTATCGCCCTCACTCTGTATTCTTTACTGCCAATTATCCGCAATACTTATACTGGTATTGTCGGCGTCGATCCAGCGATTACGGAAGCCGGAAGAGGCATGGGGATGACTGATATGCAACTGTTATGGCAAGTGGAAATTCCCCTGGCACTGGGCGTGATTCTGGCGGGCGTGCGAGTTGCTGCAGTAATTGCGATCGGACTTGCTACAATCGCCGCTGCAATTGGCGCGGGTGGCTTGGGGGTGTTTATTTTTCGTGGCGTTGCTACCGTCAACAATCAGTTACTTTTGGCTGGGGCAATTCCGGCGGCTTTAATGGCCTTAGCTGCGGATTTTGGGCTGGGTTTTGTAGAAGCGCGCCTCTCTAAAAGTACCTTAAAAACTATTAATGAGGACTAAAATCCTGGCTACCTTCCGTCAGCGTTATCACTCTCTGCGAACCCGAAGCATTCGCAGGATTTGCTATCAGATTGCGGATTTCATTTGAGCGTTCAATGTACTCGCGATCGCTCAAAACAGCTTGGCTTCCCTCCAGCGAAATAGCATCTGCCAAATCGATCCAAGAACGGCAACCACCGTATTCAGGAATGTAGGGAATTTCGCGGATTTCTGCAAGGCGATAAGCCCGCAGCAATAAAATATAAATTGGCTGAGTTTGTTTCCATTTTAGGCGATCGCTGACAAAATTTTCATTCCAAATATGGTACGGAAATAGCGCAGTAATTGCCGGTTCCCAAGCTACCAAAAAAACATCAGTAATCTCCGCCCAACTGCCAATTCTAATAACTTCAGGATGCCAACCAGATTCGACAGTCTTGACTTGATGTGCAAACTCCGGCTTTAATAAACCCGGCTGTTGGTGTTCAAAAGTTGGATACAGCAAAACCTGTTTGTCAGTGACATTGAACTGTCCTGCTTGCTCGCGAATTCCCCCCTTACGCAACAGCACAATCGTTTGACCTTCTTCCAAAGCATTAACTGCTACATTCCATTCTTTCAGCGCCCTAGTAATTGATTTCATAAAAAGTAATTGCTCAACCCCCTTGACAAGAGAACGAGATAAACATTAGATAAAGGAATGAAAAAACTCCCTGACCTAAAAC
>NZ_JAUBQX010000016.1:0-117496 GCF_036701505.1 Microcoleus sp. Pol11C2 | reverse complement strand
TTGACTGTTACTGGGCGGGGTGTGGAAGCGATTCCTACAACTCAAACGCAAGTGCGCCTGGGGGTTGAGGTGCAGGGGAAAACGGCGGCCCAGGTGCAGCAGGAAGTGGCGAGGCGATCGTCGGCTGTGGTAGAGTTGCTGCGATCGCGCCAAGTCGAAAAACTCGAAACTGCCGGCATCACCCTCAATCCCATTTATAACTTCGACAACAACCAACAGCGCTTGACGGGCTATACAGCGACGAATACCGTCAGTTTTCGGATTAATACTGCATCTGCCGGCACTTTGCTTGACGATGCGGTGAATGCCGGAGCCACACGCATCGACGGCGTGAGTTTTGTCGCTGCCGATAGTGCGATCGAATCTGCTCGAAAACAAGCACTCCGCAAAGCAACTCAAGATGCTCAAGCGCAAGCGGATGCAGTCTTTAGCGCCCTCAACCTCAAGCGGGGAGACATTCTGGGCATTCAAGTCAACGGTGCGATCGCCCTAATTCCCGACCGCAATCCCCAAAAGTCGATCGCCATTACCGCTCACAAAGATGAAATTGGCATCCTAGAGAATCTAGCACTCATGCAGGCTCTACTCGATAACCACCTATCCTGGATACAGTAGACCTGTTACCTGCATCAAGTTAACAGACGTTTGTCCTGCTGACGACACTCACAAGCTTGATTTGCCACAACCCCTAGCCTTCACCCCAAGCTGACAAGAAGCCCGTTATTCTCAAACGCAACATTTGTTCTTGAACACCTGGGTTTTAGCACCTGCTTGTACGTCCGGTGAGGCTGGTCACCACCGCCACTAACTCAGCAGCATCTACGGGTTTGGTCAAATGCATCTGAAAACCTGCTAATAGTGCCTGCTGACGATCATCATTCCGGGCATAAGCCGTCAGCGCGATCGCGGGTAGCCTACCGCCCCGCTGCGCTTCAAGTTGACGTAACTTGCGGATCAGGGAGTAGCCATCCTCATCCGGCATCCCAATATCGCTCACTAAAACATCGGGCTTGCGATCGGTTGCGGTTTCGATAATGGTCAAGGCCTCCTTGGCCGAAGCCACAGCCATGACATCAGCACCATACTTTTCGAGAATCGTGCTCAGCAACTCTAGCGCGTCAGCCTCGTCTTCTACCACTAAGATTTGTAATCCTTCAAGGGTCGGCGAGGCCTCAACCCTCCCATTCGCCTCGACCAGCGAGTTTAATGGCTCTCGATCGCTGGGTGGTAGGTGGATAATCATCACGGGCAGTTTGACTGTAAAGGTCGTCCCCTGTCCTACCCCTGGACTCACTACCGTTACAGTCCCGCCATGTAATTCAACTAATTGACGCACAATGGCTAATCCTAAACCCAACCCCCCATAACTGCGAGTAGTCGTGCTGTCGTGCTGGCTGAAGCGATCGAAGACAAAGGGTAGAAAGTCCGAGCTGATGCCTGCTCCAGTGTCGCTGACAGTAATTTCAACATGGGAATTAACCCGCTGCAAACTAATCTGGACTCGCCCGTCTTTAGGCGTAAATTTGAGGGCGTTAGAAAGTAGATTCCACACAACTTGCTGCAACCTATCGGCATCACCCAAGAGCGGGCCAGCTTCAGAATCGAGCACGCTTTGCAGGCGAATTGACTTTGCCTCAGCCGCCAAGTGTACAGACTCAATCGCCGATTCAACCACCGGCACGAGATTGACAGGACGGACTCGGAGGCGGAGTTTACCTGTGATGATGCGAGAAACATCGAGGATGTCTTCGATGAGCTGGGCTTGAGACTTCGCGTTTCGCTCGATCGTCTCCAAAGCCCGCGCCACCTTATCCTCACTCAGGTTTTTTTGCCGTAACATCGTTGACCACCCTAAGATCGCGTTGAGAGGAGTTCTGAGTTCATGAGAAAGAATCGAGAGAAACTCATCCTTGGCACGGTTGGCTGCCTCTGCGTCTGCTCGAATTATTTGTTCACGCATCAATAATTCGTCTTTGGTGCGATTAGACGCTTCGAGTTGGGAAGTGCGTTCCTGCACCCGTTGCTCTAGCTCCACATTAATCGCCTCGATACGGCGGCGACTCTCTTCTAGTTCCTGGTTTGTAAGGGCGAGTTGGGCTGGACTTGGCGCATCGAGCGCCACTGGAATTAAGGGAATTAGTAAAAAGGTGAACGTATAGAAAGACCAAACACCAGTGACAGCTTTGATCAGTCCTGAAACCCAATAAATGGGGTGCCAAAGTGTCACTATTTCCATCAGGTGCGTCGTGCCACATAAGGCAAAGATAAAAAAGAAACCCACCAGCAGCATCACCGTGTGGGCAGGCAGATCCTTACGCTCATTTGTAAAGTAAACAATGGCAACCGCCACCGAGTAATAAGCCAGGGTAGTCAAGGCATCTGACGTTAAGTGCAGCCAGACTAACCCCGGTTTCCAGAGGTAACAATGCCCGTGAGGAATGAAATTACTAGAAAAGAAGGTGCTTAAGAGGTCAGGCATATTAGTTTACGGCACTGTCAAGTTAATTTAGGGGGTGTCATCAATTCAACCAGATGACCGCAGCAGCCAGAATAATCGCACGCCGGAAAGTTCACCGCGCTAGGGTGATAGCGCGTCGCGATTGCCTGATACTGCTTGAGCTTGGGGAAAAAGTTCTCAATCAAATGACGGGCTTTGTACAATTGAGCATCGTAAGTTTCCAGGGTCTTGCAATTGTGGCGAGGTGAAATCACGGTGGTCTTCCCCCGGCATTGAGGCGGTCAATCACACGCTGATCTGGATCATAGCCCTTGTTTGGCAGCAGTGTATCCGCCACCACTAACGGCTGCAGTTGGTCGCATCCTGCTCGCATCACCAGCTTGTCCGGGGGCGAGGTGAAACCCCAACGGATTGCCCAACGCATCCACGCGCTCCCATGAATCTTGTTACTCAATCCCCTTTTGCTGCGTCCAATTGCTTCATTCCTAGGCTCCTCAAAAAGCTCAGCAGGAAGATGTTTCTTTCAAATGGGAAAATGCCCGAATTAAAACTAAGTGTACCGCCGGGGTAATAGAGGTTCAGTTGACAGTTGACAGTTGACAGTTGACAGCGACCTCTACCTGGAAGGAAGAGGATGGGAGTAATGAATAGTCTTCTTTTAATTTCTCCCGATACGGCTTGGGGCTTTAAACCAATTCTTTCTGTAAATCTGCTTTAATATATGTAAAAATTCGCTCCTAAAAACGAAAAACAAAAATGTTAGACTTCGATCGCCTGTTCCAAACAATCGAAGAATTAGTAATGCTGCACTCACCCAGCGGTGCGGAGTCGGAAATTAACCAGCGGTTGATGGAAAAATTCGCCGCCCTGGGAGTGAATGCTTGGCTCGATCGGGCGGACAATGCGATCGCCCTAATTAAGGGCCGCAATCCCGAAAAGTCGATCGCCATTACCGCCCACAAAGACGAAATTGGCGCCCTAGTTAAAACAATAGGCGAGAGTGGCCGCGTGGAAGTCCGCAGATTGGGCGGCGCATTTCCTTGGGTTTACGGCGAAGGCGTGGTCGATTTGCTCGGAGACAAGCAAACCATTAGCGGCATTCTCAGCTTCGGTTCCCGCCATGTTTCTCACGAATCTCCTCAGAAAGCTCAGCAGGAAGATGTTTCTTTAAAGTGGGAAAATGCCTGGATTGAAACTAAGTGTACCGCCGAGGAATTAGCCGAGGCCGGAATTCGACCGGGCACGCGGATGGTGGTGGGAAAGCACCGCAAGCGCCCGCTGCGGTTGAAGGACTGGATCGGGAGCTACACTTTGGACAACAAAGCTTCAGTGGCGATTTTGCTGGCTCTGGCGGAATGTTTGAAAGAGCCTGCGGTGAATGTTTATTTGGTAGCGTCGGCGAAGGAGGAGGTTGGGGCGATCGGAGCTTTGTATTTCACGCAGCGCCAGCCGTTGGATGCGCTGATCGCTTTGGAAATTTGCCCTCTGGCACCGGAATACCCGATTCTTGACAGCGAAAACCCAGTTTTGCTGGTTCAGGACGGCTACGGAGTCTACGATGAAGGATTGAACGCCCAATTGCGCGCAGCAGCCACAGCAGCCGATGTAGAGGTGCAGTTGGCGGTAATTAGCGGTTTTGGGAGCGATGCTTCGATCGCCATGAAGTTCGGCCACGTAGCCCGCGCCGCTTGTTTGGCTTTCCCCACCCAGAACACCCACGGCTTTGAAATTGCTCATCTCGGGGCGATCGGCAATTGCGCGGCCATCCTCAAAGCCTACTGTGACAAGCTTTGGGACGAGTAGAAAAAAAAGTTTCGCAAAGTAGTTGACAGATTGGGAAAGATTAGTTAAGGTAATAAAGGTGCGGAACACAAGCAAACGCAACGACGCGCCCCCATCGTCTAGAGGCCTAGGACACATCCCTTTCACGGATGCGACGGGGATTCGAATTCCCCTGGGGGTATTGAAAATTTAACTCTGATATCCAAGTGATATCTAGTATATGGGGTGGGCATTTTGCCCGCCCTTATTGCTATTAGGACTTACGCACGGATAGCCAGAAACCAGGTTTTTACCCAGAAGACCCGTCACAGCCTGCAGCAACCGCAAAAACCGGCCCGGCTTTATTTAGTTTGGTTCCTGGTGCATCGTTGAGCGATTTACCCCGGATTATTGAGCGGATACATAGGCTCAATATAGTTGAACACTTAGACAGCTAATAGCAGCAAAGGGAGTGCGATGTACATACCTGTTACTTTCGACCACAGCGGCATCCAAAGGAACGAAGCAATAGAAATAAAAGTTAGAAACTTTAAAGACTTAAACTTACAGGAAAGACATATTGAAGAGTTCTTACGCAAAAACATTAATTTGCTCTTTGGGGATGACCAAACTCTTCTAGTTGTAGGTCAACAAGTTCGTAATGCAAGTAATGGGATTAGCGACTTAACTGCCATTGATGCAGATGGCAATATTGTTCTAATCGAGATTAAACGCGACGTACAAGACATCAAAGCCAGAAAAGAACCTTTTGAATTTCAAGCTATCAGGTATGCCGCGAGTTACGCCAAAATTTCTACACCTGAATCCCTTGTAGAGTTGGTCTATAGTTCGTATATCGAGATCCACAAATATGAGTATGAATTAGGTGATTTGACTCCTAGTGAAAAAGCGAGACGAGAGTTGAATAAATTCTTGTCCAGCAATGACGCACTCAAAACTTTTAACAAAAAACAACGAATAATACTTATAGCCTCATCCTTTGATGAGCAAACCCTTTCTGCTGTTGCTTGGTTGATTGCAAATGGGGTAGACGCCATCTGTCTTAATATCACTCCTGTTTTTATAGGAGACCAAGGTTTTTTGAGTATTGAGAAAATTTTGCCTCCGGCACAACTGGATGATTTTTACGTGGGTTTAGCCGGAGAATCTTCTACAATCAAGGAAGAAATTATATCCACTGCTTCTGCCTTTAATAGAACTTGGCTACCTCGAATGGATCAGTTGTTTGAGTGGGAATTAATCAAAGCTGGGGATAGCCTTGAAATTAAAAATTTTAAAAGCTCTGAAGCTATCATAATTGATGATACATTTGTCAGATTTAATGGGGAAGAAATCTCCTATAATAATTGGGGAAAGAAAGTTACTGGTTGGTCTTCTATAAATATTTATGAATGGGCAATGCTTAGTTCGATTAAGAAGACATTACATGAACTAAGGATGGAAAAAATGGCAGAGTTGGAAGCAAAAGCCAGGCAAAGTGAAAAAGTTTAAAACGAAGATGTGGGATAGATTACATACAAAATTGTGATACGGGATCTTAGATCGTGTCCGCTCGATCGAAATTTCTGTAGTAGGTTGGGTTGAACTTAGTGAAACCCAACAACAGTTGATGTTGGGTTTCATGATTATATAGCAATCATCAATCTCGCAACTTCAGCAACGGTTCAATCTGCTCCCTTTGAAACTGCAATTCATCCGCCAAAGGCTGATAAATTTCTCGATCGCCCGATTCATTGCAATAATCCCACAAACCATTGTAACAGTGCCTGTCGTCGTCCCAACCCGGATGGTTAACAATCGGATACAAGCAGATTCCCTCTATCGGAACTCCTGCTTTCATCGCCGCTATTACCTCAGTGCAAACATAATTAAACCAGACAGGTCTAAAATCGTCTTCAGTGCCTGTTTCGGCTATGAATAAGGGGCGACGATAGCGCTCAAACACTTCTTGCAGCAATTCACGAAACGGGCGGTACAGCGGATCGGTGTATTTCATTGGGTCTTCATTGTGAATCCACTGATTGCGATCGTAATAATTCACCCCAATAATATCGAGATATTTTTCCTTACCGCCGAGTTCTGGGCGAAAACGTCCAGCCAACATATCCCAAGCTTGATATTGAGATAAGCGATAACCTTCCGCCGCGTCCCGATCCTCCGGTTTGTCAGGATCGGCAATAATGTTAATTGTGGGATCGATTTGAACGATGCGAGTGCGGGGATTGACTTCCCAAACTGATTCTATTGCTGCGATCGCAGCTTTGACTAGCTGGATTTTGAGCTCGTCTCCCCGCCCTTTTGCAAACGGATTGATGTACGCGACATCGCCGCCGGCCCAAGCAATAAATGAAATTTCATTAACAGGTGTTACGAAAGGTGTTTGGTCTGTTTCCTCAGTTAGCACTTCCATAAAAGCGCGCACCATGCTTGCAAACCTGGACACAAATTCGGGACTGAAAATATCAATATCGTCTGGCCAGCCGTAGTGAAACAAATCCCAAATTACCTGCATTTTCATGTCGCGGGCGGCGCGGATGATTGGCAGGGAACTGGAAAAATCGTATTTTCCGGGTGTCTGTTCGATTAAGTGCCAGCGCAGGCCTTCGCGGACTGTGTAAATGCCTTGCTGCTGCAAGCGTTGGTAGTCGGCTGCTGCAAATTTATCGTGACCGGTGGCGGCTGTGACATCGAGGCGTTTTCCAGATTGCACTCTGTGGGTGGAACATTCAAATCCGCCCATGAAAAAACTTTGAAACATCAATCCAATGGGTAATGGGTCATTAAGGTTTGTAGTCAGGACTTGAGTCCTTAAATCTTAATCAGAAAGGATTAAAGCCCTTACTACAAAAGGTGTTTTTGTAAGAACTATATCGATCGGCAAAAAGTCAAAATGAAATGAGAAAAAAATCTCAGATTTTTACTTTTTCCTTGACAAATCACCAATTAGCACTGAGTAATAGCTTGCGGCTGTGAACTTTCTTCGGGAATATCCCAGCCGAGAGTTGCCGCGGCGATCACCTCTACGGGAAACTTGGGAGTGCGATCGGCATACAGCAAACCGTTAGCTTCTTGGTAAGTATCGGTTAACTGCGTGTAACAAAATCCGCTGAACATTTCCACTTGGTTTACCACCTTCAACAGCGCGCTGTAGCGCCTTTGGAGTTCCAACGTGTCCGACGCGCGCACATAGCCCCAAACCCTGTAAAAATCAGGGTTTTCGCGACCGGCGCAGGCAATGCCACCGAATTCTGTCAGCATCATCGGCTGTCCTTGGTGCGGGTGGCCGTCGAGGGTGAGGACTCGCCCGCCGGGACGCCCGCGATCAAACAAATCGGCTAGCTGGACTTCGGGCCCGTAGCGCTTGGCTAGGGTTTGCGGATTGTTGTCGTAGTCGTGAATCGCCAGGATGTCGGTATCGATGCTTTCCCAGCCGTCGTTACCGATGACGGGGCGAGTCGGATCGAGGGTTTTTGTCAAGAAATACAGCGCTTGCACGTAGTTGCGGTGGGCTGCGGCTTCGACTAAATTCGGAACTCCCCAAGATTCGTTGAACGGCACCCAGACTACGATACAGGGGTGGCTGCCGTCGCGCTCGATGACTTCCGTCCACTCCCGCGTCAGCCGTTGTACGGCTTTGGGAGTGAAGCGGTAGGCGCTGGGCATTTCTTCCCAAACTAGGAGCCCCAGCACGTCAGCCCAGTACAAAAATCGGGGGTCTTCGATTTTTTGGTGCTTGCGGACGCCGTTGAAACCCATTGCTTTGACTAATTCGACATCGTGCCGCAAAGCTTCGTCGGAAGGGGCAGTCATCATGGTGTCGGGCCAGTAACCTTGGTCGAGCACCAGTCGCAAATAGTAGGGGCGGCCGTTGAGCATGAAGCGATCGCGCTGGATGCTGACCGTCCTCATGGCGGTATAAGATTTAACCTCGTCGAGTAGTTTGCCGTCCGCCCACAACTGCACTTGAGCGTTGATTAATGTCGGTTTTTCGGGACTCCACAGCAATTCGTTGCGGTAGTCGTCGATACCAGGGTCGGAGAGGGCGATGCGGCGGTGGATTTCGCCGTTGATGACTTCGTAGGTGTCGTTGACCAGAAGCATACAGCCGATCGACAGTTTAACTTTAATCTGGATTCCCGACTGGCGATCGCCCGCGACAAACGCTTCAAAACCAATTTCCCAGCGTTCAAACTGCGGAGTCCAGCGGATGCGCTCGATATAAGTGTGAGGCACCAATTCTACCCACACCGTCTGCCAAATACCGGTCGTGCGCGGATACCAAATACTGTGCGGCTCTATTTGCCAGTCTTGCTTGCCACGGGGTTGTTCCAAATCTTGCGGGTCGTCGTGGGCCCAGACTGTAACCCGCTGCATCCCGTTGAGATTCACAACTGCTGTAATGTCTGCGGTGAAAGGAGTGTGTCCGCCTTCGTGTTCGATGACAAACTGACCGTTCACCCAGACGCGGGCGCGGTAGTCTACGGCCCCAAAGTGGAGGAGAACTCTGCCTTCTGTGTGGGGTATGTCAAATTCGCGTTCATACCAGCAGTTGGCGTGAAAATTCGTGTCGCCGATCCCGCTTTTTGCCGATTCTGGAGCAAACGGCACTTCTATAGTGTGAGTCCACTCAGAAATATCGATCGGCTGCACGCAGTGGCCCGCGTCATCGTAAGCAAACCTCCACTGACCATTGAGACAAATCCAGTTGCTCCGGCGCAGTTGGGGGCGCGGATAACCTGTTTTCCGTCCTTGAACTGTCACCTTACTATCAAGAGTTGCAGACTCTTCTATCTCGCAATTTTCTAGTTCTCTACCTAACCAACTCATCGGCACATCTACCCAAAGTTATATTTATAGGTTAGCTACAATTACCCCGACTTTGACAAGTTTTTTGCTGATTAATTTGCAAAAGTTCTGCACCTTAAAACAGCCTCATCAGAAGGCTCTCTTGTGCTGAAGTCATTAGTCAGAAGAAAGAAGTATAAACCAGGAAGAAAAAATAAGGAAGATTTTTTCTATCCCCCACTCTCCCCCTCTCTCATTCTCCCTCTAGCTAGCCAGACTTTGCAAGCCTCCTAACGGTTCAGTTAGCTCACTTTTGAGAGAAAATTCTTCGGCCAACGGCAAACACTGAAATATTTGCTGTAGTCCCGTGAGTTCAAATAGAATTCTAACTTGTTCGCTCATGGCAGAGATCAAAAGTATACATTCGCTGTCTCTAACTAATTTCACGATCGCCACTACAGCCATTAACTCGGAATTTTTTAGGAAATTTATTTTTGAGAAATCCAGCATAAGAATTTTGCCCCCGCTTTCTATTAGACGCTGTATTTCTTTCTGAAACTGAGCAAATTGAGAATTTTCCAAAACCTCATGAGACAAAACAATTTTAACTAGAACGTTCATTTTTACCTCAATGTTTGTTTGAATTATTAAATAACTTTTGATGAATACCGAGTAAGGTGCTCTGTGAGCACCTTACATTTTTACCCGTAACTCGCAGCTTCCAGCTACTTGCTATTTGCCGTTGCCATTGCCGTTGCTGTTGCCGTGGTTGACAGCAGCGACTTCTAAAGCAGTTGTGGCTGGGCGATTGGCGACTCCATTGGATGAGCTGACATTAGAGGCTGAAGCGTTAACATTTTCTACCAATTCAATCACCGGCTTGGTAGTAATTTGTGTGTAAGTTGTCAGAGCTTGAGCGACCACTTGATCCATGTTGTAATACCTGTAAGTCGCCAGCCTTCCCACGAAAGAAACTCCCGGAGTTGCATCAGCCAAAGCCTTATATTTCTTGTAAATTTCGGCATTTTCTGGACGTGGAACCGGGTAGTAAGGGTCTCCCTCAGCTTGGGGATATTCGTAGACAATGCTAGTTTTTAGATGCTCTTGTCCCGTGAGGTATTTAAACTCCGTGCAGCGAGTATATAAATGCTCGTTCGGGTAATTTACCACCGGTGCTTCTTGGTGTACAGGTACGTTCAGCGTTTCGTGCTTAAATTCCAAGGAACGGTAAGGCAGTTTGCCGTAGCAATAATTGAAATAGGAATCGACTGGCCCGGTGTAAATCATTTCCCCGTAAGGGATAAAGCCCTCAATCTCCCGGTAGTCGGTATTCAGCATCACCTTGATGTTTGGGTGAGAAAGCATCTTTTCAAACATCCGAGTGTAGCCGTGCAGGGGCATTGCTTGATAGGTATCGGTAAAATAGCGATCGTCCCGGTTAATGCGAGTAGGAACGCGGGCAATCACTGATTTGTCTAGTTCCGACGGGTCCATTCCCCACTGTTTGCGGGTGTAGTTGCGGAAGAATTTCTCGTAAAGTTCGCGACCGACTTTGCTGACAACGACATCTTCGGAAGTGCGAATGTAATCTTTTGGTTCGGCTACTTTCGCGAAGAAATCTTCTACTTCAAATGACGTGAGATTCAGCCCGTAAAGTTTGTTTACGGTGTTGAGATTGATTGGAATTGGCAACAGTTGACCGTCAACGCTGGCGAGGACGCGGTGTTCGTAAGGCCGCCACTCGGTGAACCGAGAAAGATACTCGAAAACTTGGCGCGAATTGGTGTGAAAAATGTGGGGACCGTATTTGTGTACGAGGATGCCGTGGTTGTCGTAGTGATCGTATGCGTTGCCGCCGATGTGGTTGCGGGTATCAATTATCAGGACTGTTTTTCCAGCCTCATTTGCTAGTCTTTCGGCAATGACGCTACCTGCAAATCCGGCTCCGACGATTAAATAGTCAAACATTGAAACACCTCTAATTGTGGGTAAGGGTAAGGAATAATTGGTAATTGGACATACAGCGAGGAGTGTTGAGTGTTAGTTTTTGAATCCGTAAAGTGTAACTCTTTAACTTCAACCTCAACATTCCTAACTTAAAACTTTCATCCGGCCTTCTGCTTTCTGCCGTTTGTCGTCCATCGCACTTTCGATCAACCCCAGCATTTCGCCCCAGGTATTGTCCCAAGAATTGTCTGCTAAAAAGGCGTCTACTTCGCTCAGCCACTTCGTGCGAACGTCCGAACTTTCGCTGAGGATTTCTTCGGCACAAGCAACGAATTCTGAAGAATTGCTAGCAATCCGAACCAAGCCGTTTTCTCCGTAGGGTCGCACCACGTCGCGGATAGGAGTAGAAATCACCGGTTTGCCGGCAGCGAGGTATTCTGGAGTTTTTGTGGGACTAATAAACTTAGTCGATTCGTTAATCGCAAAAGGCAGCATGGCTATATCCCATCCGCCAAGATACGCTGGCAGTTCTTGATAAGATTTGCCGCCGAGATAGTGGATATTTGGGTGAGTTGGCAGAGTTTCCGGGTCGATTTTCACCACCGGGCCAATGATGACTAAATGCCAGTCCGGTCTTGCTTGGGCCATGCCCGCTAGCAGTTCGATATCCATGCGTTCGTCTATAACGCCATAAAATCCCAAACGCGGGTGAGGAATGTCTTTTTGATCGGCCGGTTCTTCTGAAAGATTCCTGGCTGTCCCAAAGTGTTCTTTTTCGATGCTGCTGGGGAAGGGGTGAATGTTTGGGTGCTGGTGCTGTTTGGCTTCGTAAAGGTTGTGTCCCCCGGTAAATACTACGCTAGCGCGCTTTAATAATTGGTTTTCATTGGCTTTTAAATCCGGGTGCGCGCCTTGGAATGCTGACAGTTCATCCATGCAATCGTAGACTACAGCTAGTGGCTGTAAGTGGCTTGTGAAACTGACAGCCATTGGTGTGTAATACCAGAGGATGTACTGGCTAATTTCTGCCGCTCGAAACAAATCATCTAGCATAGCTTGCTGAGCAGTTTGTGCTGTTGCTTCGCTGGTTCCTTCGCTCAGGTGCGGTACTATTACCCAGACTCCGCTTTCGTGGATGCTCACATCAAGCCACCAATCTGTAGCCGCGCTAAACACAGGTTCTTCTACAAAGAATACGCGACGAGTTTTGGCACAGCGACTCAAGAGATGTTGCGGACGTTGATAGACAAAATTCCACCGCAAATGGGACAGGCAAACTAAATCTGGTGCATCTACAGCCTCAGTTTTTGATAAGTTGGCGCGCAATGCGGGCGAGGGTGCGAATTGAGATGGAGATTTGGCTGGATCTATAGAGGTAAATCGGATCTCCCATGCTCGCTCTTTATTGCTATAATTATTGTTTACTGAGTTTTCTGGGGGCGACATATTAGCCTCTGGAATTTGTCAATGAAAATTTGTCCGTTAAAAGTTGTCAATAGGATATATTTCTCAGCAGTGTCTTACTGAAAGTCGCAAGCATAAATCTGAGAACTTTTATTGACGAGCAAGCGCCGCATTCAGTGAGCCAAACAAAGAAACTGTTTAGCTGCGGAAAAAACAGGCTTATCTGCTTTTTTCAGAATTGAAACTTGGAGATAAGTTAATATTGTTAGACTTGCTATTGTTGTTAAATGTAACCCAGTTTTTCTGCCCTAACTTCTATCTGAAGGATGACTTTTATCTCAGGAGACACCTAGCTTGTATGCGGGGTTCCAAAGCCGTTAAGATGCCGATCGACCTTGTAAAATGACTTTTAACTGGCAGGTATGGGGTGAAAAAAGAGCGAGTTTTATTGCTTTATTTGAAGATGAGAGAAAATTTGCCATCAAGTTTATGTTGCTTTTTGATTTGACAAACCTTGCTTTTTTTAACTCATCCTAGCGCTAATTGGGTAAATTTGTATCCTAATATACCAAGTAGTCTCCGAGATTTATGACTTCCGATAGATTAACAATTGACAGTTTATGCACTGAGGTTAAACTTACCGAACCGCACCTGTCTCAACAATATCACAGAAACCAGGCAACCGCAACGATAAACCTAAGATTTTGCGCGAGTCTGTGGGAAGAAACCAAGATGATGACATTGGCGCTGTGGGCGTCAGTTTAACCTTGCGCCCACAGCACAAATGTCAATCATCCCTCTAAGGGCGGGTTCGCCGCTATCTGCAATCAAAGGCAAAATAGCCATCTCAATCCGCAACTAGAAAATAGCAGCAACTTTACAATCGGCGTCTGTCAATCTTGGCGATTCCACCTCCAAAGGCAAAATCTTGCACCGTCGAACTCTTTAAGAAATCGTGAGGAAAACCCAATTCAATTGCACTTACTTTGTCTAACTGTTGCATTTGTTCCGGGGTTAATTCAAACTCTAAACAAGCGAGATTTTCCTGAAGTTGCGAGAGTTTGCGCGAACCCACAATCGGAATAACTTCGACTGGCTGTTGTCGCAGCCAATTTAGGGCTACTTGAGAAGCAGGTTTGCCAATTTCGGCTGCTATTTTGCTAACTTCGTCAGCAATTTTGAGGTCTCGTTCGTTAATTTTCCCAGATTCAGGTGAATTCAGCCGTTTAGCTTCGCTGGCTGTTTCTGAAGTGTTGTATTTTCCTGTCAGCAAACCGGCGGCTAGGGGACTCCAAGCTGTGACGCCAATATCAAAGGCTTTTGCCATAGGGATCAAGTCCCGTTCAGGAGTTCGCTCTTTTAAAGAATACTCGATTTGCAAGCCGATAAATGGTGTCCAACCGCGCAGATTAGCGATGGTGTTTGCTTGAGAAATAATCCACGCCGGCGTATCGGAAATGCCTATGTAAAGAACTTTACCGACGCGCACCAAATCGTCAAAAGCGCGCATCACTTCTTCGACTGGTGTGGTAAAATCCCAAGCGTGCAGCCACAGCAAATCTATGTATTCAACTTGCAATCGCTTCAAACTGGCCTCTACTGCTTGTACCATATTTTTGCGGTGGTTGCCGAAACCGTTGATTTCGCCATTCTTCATGTTGAGGCTATACTTAGTGGCAACTACCCATTTTTCGCGATCGCCTGCGATTAACTCACCGACATATTTTTCGCTAGTACCGTTGGTGTAGAGATTCGCGGTATCAATGAAATTGCCGCCCGCTTCTGCAAAGGCGTCGAACATTTTCCGGCTTTCGTCGTAGGAGCTCCCCCAACCCCACTCTTCCCCAAAAGTCATGGTTCCGAGGCAGATTTCGGAAACGCGAAGCCCGCTGTGACCTAGTAGTTTGTATCTCATGTCACCCTTCCCCTAGTTAATGGTTGTTAACAGTGTAGATCGGGATTTCCCCAACTGTTGCCATCAGTCGGGGTGGCGGGCTTTTGTAATGTGTTAACGCTGCGCTGAGGGTTGAATGTTTTGCCAAGTTAATCAAAATGTCGTAGCAGGGGCGATGCAGTCTCCCCCCTGCGTTTAGTTTAAAAAGCGCGCAGGGGCGATCGTCTTACTAATGTATTTAGGATTACATAAATACATTAAAATACAGTAAAACGGCAAAATAAATATCTATCTTTAGATAGTTTTTGTAGAAAAGGAGTTAAATAAAAAATGCAATCTTAAATAATCCGAAAACCAGACAGAACTAGAGAAAAAATTAATGTAGCTAAATTAACTTTTTAGCGTTATATTGATTTATAGATTACAAAAACTAGGTGACTCACTTGGCTGATATCGTTGATACCGCCGTTTCGGCTGGATCTTTTACAACCCTAGTTGCTGCTGTCAAAGCTGCTGGTTTAGTAGAGACTCTCAAAGGCGCTGGCCCCTTCACAGTTTTTGCGCCTACTGACGAAGCTTTTGCTAAGCTTCCCGCAGGTACTGTAGAAGCACTGCTTAAGGACATTCCTAAGCTCACAAAAATCTTGACTTATCATGTCGTTTCTGGCAAAGTTATGGCTGCTGATGTAGTCAACCTGACATCTGCCAAGACAGTTGAAGGTTCAGAAGTTAAAATTGATGCTTCCAATGGCGTAAAAATCAATGATTCTACCGTTACAACAGCCGATGTGGCTGCTGATAATGGTGTCATCCACATTATTGATTCAGTCTTGCTTCCTGCGTAAGCACAGATTTAGATAGCGCAATACTATCTTGAGGGCGGTGGCTAACAACAGCCACCGCCCTGTTTTAATTGATAGTTGAGATTGAAATATTTTACGCAGCTCGATAATTAAAACTATCGCTCTTTTATGTGTCTAGGCGGAAGAAAAGTGGAAATCAGGATCATCTTCAATTACAGGAATGGCTCCCTCGGCGCTATCATAATCAGGGACGAGGTTTCACTCAGCGATTTTCCTTGATTATAGTCTTCCCAGAGTGACCAAAGAGCGATATAGCGCTGCTTTGGTTCCTGAGTAAACGCCATAAGTCGGCAAAATCCAACGTGTAACAGACTAAGAAAAATTGATTACCCGTCCATTATGATGAAGCTGAGTTGCACCCTCTTTTAAATCCAGAAAAACGCCTTTGAGTTGATTTGAAAAAGCGGAACGTTATAGTGGAACGCGAGCGAATTGGTCAAGAGTTAAAAGTTACCACTAGAGTATATTAAATGAGGTTTTTTCGATCCAAAATAGTCATTAATCCCGGTCTTAACCTAACGTTAATTACCTGGAGTTCCAATATTTTAAAGGCTATTTTTATAATTTTAATAAATTACTTTTACACATTCCTCAAGCCAACAATTCACTCACAGCTACGCTAAAACCTGTAAGTACCCTTTGAGTGTTAACAACTTCATCCGAATTCAACAACAGCCAGCGTTGCCCTGCATTCACAAATATTAATCTCGCTTCAGGAAACAGCAACCAAACTTCTAAACATCCCGATTCCAAATATTCTTGAGCTTTCGCAAATAACTCTTCGCCGATATCTTCTGGGGAAGTAACTTCCGCTATCAAAGGAAAACTTTGGGAAAATGCTGTAAAATTGCCTGAGTCGGGCAGCAGTTCTGGAGTGATGTAAGGAATGAAAAATCAATAACTTGCACAATTAAACCCCAGAAGCCTTGATCCAAGGTAAACTATTTATCTATTAGTCACCTTATTTATTTTTCATTCCTAAGCAACATCGGGACGACGACCCTGCTTGCCAGTGCGGCAAAGTATTTCGGTGAGAACTTCTCCTCCCTGTCCGCTGGAGTCTTTGTAATTGCCTCAGTAACGGACTAATTTAGATTGAGCTAGACTGTGCTTGAATGTTATTCCTGTTTTCTCCACTAAGTTGCCGTCAACCCATTGCATTCTATCCGGAGGCTTGACTAAAAACTCATCTAGAAATATGACTTTTTTTTGCTGAGATTCTGGGAAAATTTTGGGTATATTTTCTAATTGTGAAGGTGATTTTGGCTCTAAATTTGGGTCGGCATTTTTGGATATAATTATAGTAGCTGTCATGCTAGAAACCTCTTATTAACGCTTATACTTGTACAAACGAGCGCTCTCGATCGCATTTGATGACATGATTGAAATGGGTAGATTTTGTATTTTCAACTTAGCCCGACAATTTATATATCATAGCAATTCAGAAAGGTGACTTTCATGATTCTCTCAAACCGTTTTTCTGAAGCCCTCACCTATGCTGCCGAATTGCACGCTACCCAAGTTCGCAAAGGTTCCGGGGTTCCCTACATTGCCCATTTGTTGGGCACTGCTAGTATAGCTTTAGAATATGGGGCAAATGAAGATGAGGCGATCGCAGCTTTGCTTCACGATGCGATCGAAGATCAAGGCGGCGCCACCACCCGCGAAGCCATCCGCCGCCGCTTTGGGAATACTGTCACAGCGATTGTAGACTGCTGTACTGACAGTGACGAGACGCCGAAACCCCCTTGGCGACAGCGAAAACAAGCTTATATAGATCGCATTTCTACAGCTTCTGGCTCGGTCAGATTAGTCTCGGCTGCTGATAAACTTTATAATGTTCGATCAATCCTGAAAGATTCCCGTCAATTGGGTGACGTTGTTTGGGAACGCTTCAAAGGTGGCAAAGAGGGTTCTCTCTGGTATTATCGTTCTTTAGTAGAAGCATTCCGCAAAGCTGAGTTAACGCCTATAGTTGAAGAATTAGACCGCACAGTTTTAGAATTAGAACAGTTTTCTGAAGGCTGAAGACTGAAGGTAAAAATCACTAATTATCAATTACCAATTACAGTCACAAAATGGCAAATGTTCGCTTAGAAAATATTACCCGACGCTACCAAAACGTCACCGCGATCGAAAACATCAGCTTCAAAATCCCGGACGGGGAATTTTGGGTATTAGTCGGGCCATCCGGCTGCGGGAAATCCACAATTATGCGGACAATTGCAGGTTTAGAAACTGCAACTTCCGGCAATCTTTACATCGGAGATAATTTAGTGAACAACATTCCGGCGAGACAGCGGGATGTAGCAATGGTGTTTCAAAATTACGCGCTTTATCCGCACATGACTGTCGCCGAAAACTTGGCTTTTGGATTGCGGATGCGGAATGTTGACCCGACTCAAATTCAAGAACGAGTCGAAACAGTAGCCCGATCGCTCTCGATCGACCATCTCCTCAAGCGTAAGCCCAAACAGCTATCAGGCGGACAGCAGCAGCGGGTAGCACTCGGAAGGGCGATCGCCCGCGAACCGAAAGTATTTCTTTTAGATGAACCGCTTTCTAACCTCGATGCTCAACTGCGAGACGACACTAGAGCCGAACTCAAACAACTGCATCAACGGTTGGGAATTACCACAATTTACGTCACCCACGACCAAGTGGAAGCGATGACTTTAGCTGATAAGATTGTCGTCTTAAATGGAGGAAAAATTCAACAAATTGGAGATCCGCAAAGCATTTATGCCAAACCAGCTAACCGCATGGTTGCCACATTTTTAGGCAATCCCGCCATGAACATTTTGCCTGCAATTTATACTAACGAATCCTTTCAAGTGGGAAATCAACATTTAGCCTGTCCGCCCTCGATTCAGAAAAAATTGCAGGCGAGAGAAGGACAAGGATTTGATTTGGGCATCCGTCCAGAAAATATAGAAATCTTTACCCCACAAACAGTAGAAGATGAGGATTTGAAAACCGATGTTTGGGCTTTAGAAAAAGTCCCTCTTGATGTAGAGGTAAAAGTAGTGGAACCTCTGGGGCGAGAAACTTTAATTCGGGCGAGTTTGCCTTTGTTGAGTGCTGAAACTACTGTACAGTTACAAATACCTGCGAGTGTTCGCTTGCGATCGGGCGATCTGCTGAAGGTACAGCTTGACTTCGATCGACTATTTATATTTGACCCCTCCACCGGCGAGGCGCTGTATCCTTAACTTGATTGAACAGGACTTACGCAGGGGTAATTAGCCACCGGTTTTTTAGTCGCAGTGCGTAAGTCCTGTTCAATCTCAAATCTCAAATCTCAAATCTCAAATCTCAAATCTCAAATAGACTGAGCTTTCCAGTGGGAAAGTCTCGATTCGTAGTTACAAAAGTTTACACTTGACATTTATTAATTTAGGAAGTAATGATATGATTACTATTGGCACAACGGCAAAACCTCCTCCCAAAAGCTGATATTTCCTGACTCGGGGCGATCTCGACCCACAACGCCAGCACCTTAGCGCTAAAAAGCGGCTTTGCGCCCCGACTTGGGAGCAACTAGCGAACCAAAAACTCAGAAAAACGTTCTAGCGGCATTTTTAGATGAATCCCGACAACCTGCCTCAAATGCTGCAAACAGGATTTCACCTAACTTTAGGTGCAACTTCCTTTTTAATTGAGACATTGCAAGATCCTCTGAAGCGAGAAGAAAATCTTGACAAACTGAAGTCAGATTTTGGCCAGCTAGCCGATGAGCTGCTGGAAAAGGGAGAAATGACTGAGCGAGAAGCCCGCAATTTTGTAGATACTATTTTCTCTCAACCGGGCGGTCGGGAGAATGCAGACAGCGAATCTGTCTCGCCCAAGCAATCAGATGCAGCGACTGATGCTCCTCCCGAGTCGGTTGTACAGCCTAACGTAAAGCTAGAGATTCAAGAATTAACTGCACACATGGCAGCGCTGAGGGCCGAGTTGGAAAATTTGCGCGCCGAAAATTCCCAGCATTAAAGAATCAAGAGTCTCTAACACAGCCGGAGTTTACTTGCCAACTTAATTTAACAGAACCAAACTTTAGTCATTGTCCCATTTTTCAGAACCGATCAGGTCGGCGATCCGATCGCGCAGCAAGAAGTCGCATTTTTCTAATTCGCACTCTACACAGGCCCATTCCCGAGGCGGAATGAATTGGCAAAGCGTGTAGATAGGCTGTTGGCGGCTCAGCACGCCCTCGTGGACAAGGTGACGCGCTTCATCTTGGATCACATCTAAAGAGTATTGGATTTGGGGAATAGTGGAGTGAATCATAATGCGCCCTCAATGTTTTACTAAAAAATTTTATGGCCCTGGTAATAATATAGTGCAAACTTACGAATATGGAAGTTAAATTTTGTCCGTATCCAGCTATACAATTCACTGCCGTAAATAAAAATAAATTATACGAATCATCAGTAAGTGATGAGATCTGTCTTAGGATATTGATAAAAAGCACATTTTCCTGACTAGCAAGCGGATCTGCTGGAAAGCTCAATTCAGAACTTAGGAACCCGCATCAGATTCCCGGTTTCTGGATGCTTTGCCACCAAAGGCAAGATTTATTGCGAGAAACCGGGTTGATGAATTTAAGTCTTGACGGAAACAGCAAAGGAATGATTTACGAGTCCGGCAACTCAAGCATTAGCAGTTCCCTCAATGCCGAATAGCACTTCTAGAGCTAGAGATTGCGCTGCCGGCATTTGCCCAAAACAAAATACATAAGGAATACTCGGAGGTAAGTGTGGCAAAAATTGCTCTAAAACGTAGGGACTGCCGTAAATTAACACAGCTTGCAGTTCTCCCGTTTTTAATAATTTCTTAAACCAATCTTGAGCTGCTTGGGTCAAACCAGCACTGCCTCGGAAGCAATTGCCGCGAATGAAAATTTGCAGCAGTGTCGGAGAAAAATGCTCTGGACTTGTATTTTCAGCGATCGCAACTGTGCGATCGTCAATTAGTTGCAATTCGTAACCAAACTGTTCGGGAAGGGCGATCGCCGGAGTGTGGTTGCCCAAAAACTCACACCCCAAAACATCATCTACAACAATCAAATTCCGCAAAAGCTGGTTTTCTGCGGGTTTGGCAACCTGCAAAGGTAGATTGCCGCCAAATTTCAAAGAATCTCGCAAAATATCGGCAGCAGTTGCCCTGGCATCAGGAGTTGCCAGCAAACTTAAGTCGATCGACTGGATGGATGTTGAATCTACTGCTTTTTCCTTTTCCTTTACTAATAAACCGACTTTAGCTTTAGCCGACCAAATCCGCTTGACAGATTCCTTGATTTGTGATAGTTGAAGTCGCCCTTGAGTGACAGCTTCGCAGACAGCCAGAATCGCCCCTTCCGGGTCAAGCGGCATCAGCAAAACATCAGCACCAGCCTCAGCCGCTAAAACAGCAGCTTCATTAGCGCCGTACTTATTGGCGATCGCACCCATCACCAAAGCATCCGTCACAATCAAACCTTCAAATCCCAACTCTTCTCGCAGCTTCCCAATCAAAATTTTGCGAGAAAGAGTAGCAGGAAACTCCGCATCCCAAGCCGGAATCAGCAAGTGAGCACTCATCACAGCATCGACCCCAGCAGCCATCGCCTCAACAAAAGGAGGCAACTCAACCTGGGCCAATCTCGCTGGTGAATGCGGTAAAACCGGCAATTCCAAGTGAGAATCAACCGCCGTGTCGCCGTGGCCGGGAAAATGCTTAGCTGTGGTCAAAACCGGGTGCTCACCTGCGCCTCGAATAAAAGCAGCAGCTAATTTCCCGACAATTTCCGGTGTCTCGCCAAAAGCGCGGACGTTAATCACAGGATTGTCGGGATTGTTGTTAACATCAACCACCGGTGCGAGAATCCAATTTAGACCGATCGCCCTAGCTTCGATCGCAGTGACAGCGCCCATTTGTTCAGCATATCGATCGGCTTTACCTGCATCGTGCCGCGCCACTTCAGCAATTGCCATCGGCGGCCCGAACCAAGTCGCCCCCGCGAACCGCTGACCGACACCTTCCTCAATATCGGCCGCCAGCAGTAGCGGAAACTTGGCCCAAGACTGCAATTGGTGCGATCGAAGTGCCAACTCCGCAGCACTTCCCCCGACCAAAATCACCCCACCGACGCCCAAATTTTCCAGATAATAGCGGAGTTTGCTGGCAGTTGGTTCCCATTCGGGATAGCGAATTTGGTGGTCGAACAAGCAGCCAGAAGCGCGCACCACGAACATCTGTGCCACCAGTTCTGGTAAGGAAAGATTGTCAATCATGGGAAATTGTTGACTGTTGACTGTTGACTGTTGACTGTTGACTGGCTTCACAAACTAATTCTCATCTGTTTCGGGACTTTCATCCTCACCGAATTCTTCATCGGGATCTAAAATATCCGGTTTGCGATCGGCAGAAAGCTGATTCAGCAGTATCAACATTTTATCGCCCCGTTCCAAAGAACGGTCTTCCAGAAAAATCACTTCCGGCGTCCGGCGCAGTTGCAATCGTTGGCCCAACTGACTGCGGACGTAGCTAGTAGCAGATTTCAAACCCTCCATAGTCTCCGCCTTCGCCTCATCAGTACCGTAGATGCTGACAAAAATTTTTGTATGCTGAAGGTCTCCCGAAACAATTACATCGGTAACGCTAACCATACCGGCACCTACCCGGTCGTCCTTGATTCCATTCAGCAACATCAGGCTGACTTCCCGTTTAACCATTGAAGCTACACGCTCAATGCGACGATTTGTAGCCATAACACCTACTCCTCTAATTTCCTAATCAGCCATTTTCATCCCGATTGACAATTGTAGCGCGATCGGTCATGGGTGTTACGGGCGATCGTCCGAGTTAGGGGTGAGATACAGCTTAGAGGAAAAAAATGTTTGATTGCCATAGGTGAATATATAGCTAATATAGAGAGGTAGAGTGAGATACAGCTTAGAGGAAAAAAAATGTTTGATTGGATTGTCAAAACCGTAGCCGATGCTTCAGGGGTAACTAACCAGCTAAAGATAGCTGAATGGGCCAGATTGAACATGACTAACCCTTTCGATATGGGAGCCAAAAACTACCAAAGATGTCTTCATGACTTAGGGTTAGGGGGAAAATATAATGAACTTGAAGATAACGAAGATGGAAGCCTAAAATATCAATAATTTTGCCGTAATTCCCTTGATTATGATTCATAATTACCCATTTTATTATCCATCTCTAATCAATCAAACAGAAACATTTTTTGTCAAAATTCCTTTATCGCTGTGTTTTTTTAGGAAATAAAACTCATGGAAAAAGAATTTACAATCGGTCAAAAAGTCCGAGTTGTGGCGATGCCACCTTACGTCAAAACTGCCGAACCGATGCCGATGCTGCGGCCTGCGAATTTAATTGCGATCGGCGCTGAAGGCGTTGTGATCGATCGGCGTCCAGGCAATTATTGGGGAATTCGCTTTGAAAAAGGTGCTTTTCTGTTAGACAGTCAGTACATTGAAGCTATCAGTTGACAGTTGACAGTTGACAGTTGACAGTTTTCATGGGGAATTGGGAATTGGGCAATTCTCCCTCTTCCCTCTTCCCTCTTCCCTCTTCCTTCTTCCTTCTGTCAACTGTCAACTGTCAACTCTTCAACAAGCCAGCTTAGCCTCAAAAGCCAAAGAATTAACAGGAAACTCCCCCAAAACTTCCTCTAAAATCGGAGATGTGAAGTTACAAGGTTGAGGCTTGCCCAAATGATAACCTTGAGCGTAATCTACCCCAAGTTCATGGAGTTTATCCATAATTTTTTGATTTTCAACATACTCGGCAATAGTTTTAATTCCCATGACGTGAGCGATTTTGGTAATAGCTTCCACCATTGCGATATCAATAGGATTATCGACAATATGCTTAATAAAATTGCCGTCTATTTTGAGATAATCCACCGGCAAGCTTTTCAGGTAAGCAAAGGAAGACATCCCGCTGCCGAAGTCGTCTAAGGCAAACTGGCAGCCTAGTTCCTTGAGTTGCCAAATCAAGCTGGCTGCCTTACTGAGATTACCGATCGCCACGGTTTCGGTAATTTCAAAACAAATTATTTGTGGCGGTATTTGATGGATGGAAAACTGTTCCTGAATAAACTCGATAAACTTTTCTTCGTTGAGGCTGTCCCCAGAAAGGTTGATTGAATAAAGGTTGGGATATTTGCCAAAGGAGGATTGCAGATTAGACAAAAGAGAGCAAGCAGGGAAGGTAACTATTTTATCGCTGTCTACCCCGGGGTTTTGGACTAATAAATTTGCCGTGAAAATTTTAGATAAATTGCGAAATAAAGTGCGAATTACCCAGCGGTCGATCGCGTGCATCAAGTTGTAGCGTTCTGCAGCCGGAATAAACGCCATCGGCGACACCAACTCACCAGTTTCCAACTGGAGGCGCAAGAGGATTTCGCAGTGGGTTCCGGTGGTTGGAGAATTAAGCAAAGGTACGATCGGCTGAGAGTACAAGCAAAAGCGATTCTCTTCTAAAGCTTGATGAATTTGCACCACCCACTCGGTTTCGCCGTGCTGTTTGATTAATTCTTGATCGCCTGCTTGATAAACCTGTACCCGGTTGCGACCTTTATTTTTAGCAGCATAGCAGGCCATATCGGCCGCGCTCAAAATCGCAGATGTTGATGCTGTTTTGGGATTGATTGCTACTAAACCGATACTGACGCCGATCGAAAAAGTTTTGTCCTGCCACGCAAAGCGGAATCCCTGAATGCTTCGCAGCAGCGTTTCAGCAACATTCAATCCTCGTTCGACGGGACGATGATACAGGAGTACGGCAAATTCATCGCCGCCCAGACGCGCCAAAATATCGGTTTTGTGGATATTGCTTTTAAATAGCTGGCTGACTTGGCGCAGCAGTTCGTCCCCTGCAGCATGACCGCAGGTGTCGTTAACTATTTTGAAGCGATCAAGATCCAGGTAAAGCATCACGTGTTCTTGCCCGTAACCTTGAGCGCCGTGTAGGGCGTGCTCTAGCTGGTACTCAAATTCCCGGCGGTTGACTAATTGCGTCAGGGGGTCATGAGTTGCCTGCCAGGTGAGTTGCCGCGCTTGAGTTCGCACTTGGGTGACATCTCGGAACACAACGACGGCCCCGACAATTTCGCCGCTGCTAGCGTGGATGGGGGCGACGCAGTGGTCGATCGCAAATTCGGTGTTGTTGTGGGCAATCAGCAAATTGTTGCGCCCTTGGTCAACAATCCGACCTTCGCACAAAGCGATTTCGGCGATATTTTCGATCGGCAGCCTGGTAGTTTCGTCAACTATTCTCAGCACGCTGGCGAGGGGCAAACCTTTAGCTTCCAATCTAGACCAACCCGTGAGTGTTTCGGCAACTGGATTCAGGGTGGAAATGCAGCCGTCGGCGTCAGTAGTGATGACGGCATCGCCGATCGATTGTAGAGTAACCTGAGCGAGTTCTTTTTCTTCAAAAAATGCTTGTTCCATGCGCTTGCGATCGGTAATATCTCGCTGCACCGACACCCAGTGGGTAACGTTCCCGGAGTTGTCGGCAATCGGTACGCTGTTGAGTTCCACCCAATATGTTGAACCGTCTTTGCGGTAGTTAATCAATTCTAGGCGTAGGGGTTCTCGGCGAGAGAAAGTACGGCGAATTTTATCGACTTGGGTGGGGTCGCTTTCTGGGCCGCGCAAGCAACTGGGGGTTTGTCCGATGATTTCTTCGGGTAGGTAGCCCGTCATTTGGGTAAAAGCTTCGTTGGCATAGATGATGGTGGGGTCGGAGATATCGCTGTCTCCCGCATCCATAATCACGATTGCGTCGTTAGCGTTCACTACAGCAGATTCTAAAAGGTGGAGTCTGGCCTCGGCCCTAACGCGGGTAGCAATTTCGCTTTCTAGTCTGGCGTTAGTCAAGCTGAGGGATGCGATCGCTTTTTCCAATTCCCTCGTCCTTTCTGCCACTGAATCGTGCAGAACATCGATCGCCCCGGACATTTCCATCGGGTCAAGTACGCGCAGTATGTTGGTTTGAGTAACTATTCCCAGAAGTTCTCCGCGTTCCCCCGTTACTACCAATCGGCGGACTAAACGCTGGTGCATTTCCTGATGAGCTACCCACAGCGAGTCTTCTTGCTTGAGGCTAAATAAGGGGGTACTCATCACAGTTTCGGCGATCGTTTTCGACAAATCTATATCTAAAGCTTGAAATTCGACAATATCCCGTTCTGTGACGATACCTACTGGAATGGGGAACGGTAAATCCATCGATAATTCTGTTGATTCGGTAATTACTACGCAGCTAACGCGGTGCTGCGCCATCAACTCAGCTAAACTCCTAACTGACGCGGAGCGAGGTGCTTGAATGACTTGTGCGGTCATTACTTCTTTCACGCGGCGCATTTTTAAGATATTTGCCGGTTTCAGCATGGCTTGGCGAATGCTTTCCGGGGTAATTACTCCTAAGAGTTGACCTTCACTATCCAATATTGGCAAATGCTTAATTCTTCGTTGCCCCAGCAGGATTAGGGCGCTGAAAATGTCTTGAGTCTCGGATTTTGTCAGAGTTGCTGCAGGCTGCCTCATTACTTCTGCGATGGTGACACCTTTTAAGTTTTTGCCCGAGGCAATCAAATCGACAAGATCCCTTTCGGTGAAGATTCCTTGCAATTGAGAAGGTTGAGCAGAGTGCGGAGATAATTTTTCTAGGGATTTTTCCACGACAAAGACGCAGATACCTGTCGCGTCTCTGAATGCACTTGAGGTGGGGGGATTTGCTATTTGTGTTAGTGGCTGATAGATATCGGTTGGTGGAATGTCTGGGTTTAGAAAGCAAGTTCCGCGCCGTTGGCCCATCAGGGTAATTACTTCTGCTAGTGGGGTATCGGGCGCAACTGTCAAGGGGTAGCGGTCAATTACTTGAGCTAAGGTTGGCAGATACTTGGAGGAATCGTTTTTGAGCATATTTAATTGAGTTTTGCGATCGCGTGGACTCTGCGACATTCCAAAAAAGTGCTGCTTTCCAAGCACTAGGTGGATTTTTACGGCGCTGCTGAGACCTAATTAAAATTTATTGTTAAAAATGCAGCCGAGCTTGGGCTGGGGATCAGGCCTGTGACTGCTTTTCCTCTACCTATAAAGTTATAAGCTTATCTTTATTTTAAATTAAATTTTCTGTCTCGTGACACTTTTACTAAAAACAAGGTATTTTTTGTAAGCTTTTTGCGATAATATCGCAGCTAAAATCATCCATAGCATTGCGAATCATCTCCATCTTCAGAAAGACACATCTGTTGCCTATCCGGGCTAACCTAGAAAAGGTTACTACAAAAAGGCACTGTATTAAGTTCGGCAGTGTTAAGTTTTGCGAAATTATATTTTGCGAGCTGGTCGAGACCATGTATGGGTTTTTAAGGGGAATCGATATCACACCTAAGCTGTGAATTAGATCGCAACTTGCGAAAACAACCATGGTACGATTGTAGATATCAAGACAAGAACTTGAATACAGAGTCTGTGAGGAAAAGGGATTATGAAACGCAATCTATTAGCCGCTACTTTTTTAATTACTCCCCTAGTGTTGGCAGCCCCGGCTCGCGCTGAAAATCCCGTTCACGTCAAACAGTTATTGTCAACCGGGCAATGTTTTAAGTGCGACTTGTCGGGAGCAGATTTAACGGGAGCACATTTAATTGGTGCTGATTTGAGAGAAGCAAATTTACGAGGAGCAAACCTATATAAGGCCAACCTCGAAGGTGCTGACCTAACGGGTGCTAACTTGACTGGTGCTAACTTAACCGCAGTTTTCCTGACTAATGCCAGTTTAAATGACGCAGACCTCGATCGGGCAAATCTGACTGCAGCTATCATTAACACCGCTGACGTATCCGGCGCATCAATGGAAGATATGACCATCACTGATGCAAAAATCTACAATACCCAAATTGGCGTCGGCGGCAGCTACGACCAGTAAACTCGTTAAAAGAATGGAAAACACCAATTTTGAGGTTAAAAACCCGGTTTCTCCCCAGAAACCGGGTTTTTAGTCTTTTTGTAGACTGCCCCGGGACCTCACATTTTCTCTCGTATTTCAAGCGAACAATCTGACGCACCCTACCATTACCACTAAAAACCCAAATCAACCGCTATTCGGTGCGCGCAAGCAAACCCAGAAAACGCTACCGCATTTAAACCCTGTCCGGGAAACGTACTGTCACCCACACAATACAAACCAGGCATAGAAGTTCGATTAAACGGCATTCCCAGCAAACCCATTAGCTTCTGTCGCGGAATCGGCCCGTAAGTTCCATCTTCGCGCCCCAAAAAGCGGCGGTGAGAACGCGCTGTCCCCACTTCCATATAATCCAAACCGGCATCTAAACCGGGAAAAATATTTTCTAATCTTTCAATAATTCTCCCTGCGGCCTCTTCCTTTTTCTCCTCATATTCCTGCGGTGAAAGTCCTTCCCACTCTTCCATCCAACTCGAAGTAAAAGCGTGAACGATGTGATATCCTGCGGGAGCTAAATCCGGGTCGAGCACGGTTGGAATTGACACCAAAACAGTTCCCTCCGGCGCTTCCATTTGGTTCCAATCTTCTAACAAAATGTGGTGGCAGGCACTACCCGCAGGGATTACGCTTGCTTCAACTCCCAAATGCAAACTCAAGAAACTGGGGGCTTTTTGATAGCGCTGCTGCCATTTCTTCTCGCTAGCGGGCATATCTTCTGGGGGGAGCAATTTTTCAAAAGTATCCCACCGCGTGGCGTTAGAAACTATGCGCTTGGCGCGGTAAACTTCGCCGGTTGCTAGCTCGACTCCGACAGCGCGGCCGTTTTCTGTGATAATTTTTTTCGCTTTAGCTTTGTATTGAATTTTCCCGCCGCATTTTTCTAAACCTTCTACTAATTTTTGGGCAATTTGACCGACTCCGCCTTTGGGATAATTGATGCCACCGTAATGTCTGTCGGAAAATACCATTCCGGCATTAATCATCGGCGTCAAGTCGGCAGGTACTACAGACCAGTAGTAGCATTCCATGTCGATAAATTTCAGCAAAGTAGGGTCTTTTATGTAGCGCCGCGCAATGTCGCCAGTATTTTGAGGCAGATATTTTACTAATCCCAAACAGGCTAAAGGATTCTGAAAAAAGACTCGGACGAGATATCCGGGTTCTTCTAGAGATAGCAATTCCATGCCGTTGAGGCAGTTGAAGACGCTCCAGCATTCGCCGTAAAATTTGTGGATTCCTTCGCGTTCGTGAGGGAACCTGTCAGTTAATTCTTGCAAGTATTTATCATAAGCCTGGGGAACTTCAAGTTCCAAGCCGCTGGGTAAGTGATAGTGAAGCTGTACAGGGTCGGGAATGGTTTCTAAGGTGACGTTGACTGCTTTCAGGGCGCGGGTGAGGAGGTTGGTGGTGCCACGCTGTCCGAAACCAAAAATCATGGAGGCGCCGACATCGAATCTGTAGCCTTCTCGATCGAAATATCCAGCGCTACCCCCCGGAATTGTATAGCTTTCGAGCACTAAAACTTTGGCTTTCTTAGCCGCTAGCTGGGTGGCTGTCACGAGTCCGCCAATGCCGGAACCGATGACAATCACATCAAACTCTTGCTCTGTTGGGCGGGAGTTGGGAGAAAATAACTGGGATTGGGTAGGAGCTGACATTCGGTTAAAAATCTTAATAATTTCCATAATATTACAGTCGATCGCTCTAGAAGAAAGAAGCCACGACACGGATTTTGACACCCATACACGGATTAATTATTGATCGTCAGGCATTGGTCAGATATTGAAGGCAGATGTTGAACGAATATTAATTGCCCTATTCCCTATCTCTCATTCCAACGCCCGATGCCCCAGCTTCAAAAAAAATGCGGGAACAGTCTACCATTGCCGACTGCCCCCGTCTGTCGATCCTTTGAGAGGAGAACACTAAAAATCACTATAGCCTTGTTGCTAATTAATGTCAATACTATTGGAAAAATATTTCAATAAGCTGATGGAGGTCGATCGGCGAATGGGTTCTAACTCAATCTCTGGCTTGTATGCGCCATCAAGGATGTGATAAGTTGCACAGAGCGATCGATCGCCCGTTGGGGAAGCCCTCGAAGAAGATCGATCGCACCGCATAAAATTTCTCCAACCTAGCACTCTCCCCAATTTCCTAATGTCCCTGCAACTGCGCGTTTACGTTCCCCCGCATCCGTTAATTAAACACTGGCTGGCTGTTGCCCGCGACGCCGCCACCCCCTCGGTACTTTTTCGTTCTGCGATGACAGAATTGGGAAGGTGGCTGGCTTACGAGGCGATTCGAGAATGGCTGCCGATAGTGGAAACCACGGTGCAGACCCCTTTGGGCGAATGTCCGGCGACTTTTATCAACCCGGAAGCTCCGTTAGTTGTGGTACCGATTTTGCGGGCCGGTTTGGCACTGCTCGAAGGAATTCAGACGGTTGTACCGCTGGCTTCGGTTTACCACCTCGGCATGGCAAGAAATGAGGAGACGCTGCAACCGACTTGTTATTTGAACAAATTGCCGGCGCAGTTTAACCCGGCAACGCGGGTGATAATTAGCGAACCGATGCTGGCGACTGGCGGGACGATTATAGCGACAATGCAGGAATTGACTGCGCGGGGAATTGACCCGAGCTTGATTCGGATTATCTCTGTGGTGGCTGCTCCTCCGGCTTTGAAGAGGCTGAGTGCAGAGTACCCGAGTTTGATGATTTACACGGCCACGATCGACGAAATAGTCAACGAACAGGGCTTTATTGTACCTGGTTTGGGAGATGCGGGCGATCGAACTTACGGCACATAAACCAGTCAGTCAGTCAATTTTAGATTTTAGATTTTAGATTTTAGATTGACTCGACAGATAAATCTGGGGGCTTGTATCCCTTTTTGGGTGCGGTGAGTGGTTCCAAGAATCAGTTGCTGAAATATTGGGGGAAAAAGATGACCCTGGTTTGGTAAAAGCAGGCACAGAGAGAGTTAGAATCAAAAGTACAAGTCAAAAATAAATAGCTTTTAGCACTCATTGCCCGTGAAACTTGATTCTGTTCCGCCAAGCTTGTCTGCTTCTGACTCAGTAAACCTCAATTATGATTTGCCACAACAGGTACAACTACAAATAAAAGAGGTTACTGAGATTTGTGCTGCTTTAACGCCGGAGCCCGTTGAACTCTCAGTGACTGTAAATCCCGATATTTGTCAGGAACAAAAGAAACTGAAGCCCAAGCACTGGGCAATTTTTGCTTCGACTTTTGCAACTATTTTTTTAGCTGAAATTGGAGACAAAACTCAGCTCGCAATTTTGCTGATGACGGCTGAATCTCGAAATCCTTGGATCGTTTTTGCGGGTGCGGGTTCGGCTTTGATAGCAACCAGTTTGCTGGGGGTGTTGCTGGGAAGGTGGCTGGCTAGTCGGATTGCTCCGAGAACTTTGGAGAGAGCAGCCGGAGTGATTTTGCTGGCAATTTCGGCGGTTCTGCTGTGGGAAGTGCTGGGTTAATTGTGTCCCTGTCGGTAAGTCGTAGATTTCTACAACACCTAACTAAGAAGTGAAAAAAATATGGACTGGCAACTTTTGGGAATCAGTTTCATTACAGTGTTTTTGTCAGAATTGGGAGACAAAAGTCAATTAGCTGCGATCGCCCTTGGCAGTAGTTGTAACTCCCCGCGGGCTGTATTTTTTGGTACGGCGTCGGCGCTGCTGCTGGCGAGTTTAATCGGCGTGGCGATCGGCTTCAGCACCGCAGAGGTGTTGCCAGAAAGACTGGTAAAGGGGCTCGCGGCGATCGGATTTGCGGTGATGGGCTTGCGCTTGCTGTGGCCAAAAGCAGATTTACCGGAAGCATCCGAGTAGGGCGTGCCGTCAGTCGATTTTAGATTTTAGATTTTAGATTTACTCGACAGATGAATCTAGGAGTTTGAACAAGAGTCTAAAATTGTAAGTTCTCAACCACTGGAGTTGGGGGCTTGTATCCGTTTTTGGGCTGGTCAGGAAACTTGAAAATATAGTTATATCCAATCTGTTAGCATTGGAGATTATTCATGTCTCTATTCTCTTCATCTGCGTGAATTAGCGTCAATCCATTGTCATCTGCGGTTAGTGAATATATTACATTCTCTTTTTTTAACCGCAGATGAGGGCAGATAAACACAGATTAACGCCGATGAATACAGAATGGCTGCAATTCAAGCCTCGTTTTCGATCGCTAAAATTTAAAAAATTAGCGGGGGGCGTGAATTCACGCCCCCCGCAACAGGTTGAGCTTTTCTCAACTCAACCTCTGAGTATGGTGTCGATTAAACTTGGTTTTGGTAGCACCACCCCAGCAGCGTACCGGCGACAGCCAACTTCAGCGCTTCCAATGCAAAATAGCCTTGGTGCAGTAGATTCATCCCGGCGGGCACTTCTGCTGCGGCATCGAACAGATTTAGCTGCATCCCCAAGGCGCTCATTTGGGGTGTCAGGGCGTAGGTGTCAATCAGGGCGATCGCCAGAAGTACCAATGATAATAAAATTGCTGTGCGGCTGCGCTTGCCGAAGTCACCGACTAAATTGCTTAAAACCATCAAACCCGTTGCCACCAGCCCCGAACAGATTAACTCAACGCGGTTGAATCCCCAGAACATTAAATTTCCGGCCGTTGCAAACTCGGGAGATGTCGTCATGCCAGATACGTAGAGACTCGGCATAATTACTAGATCCAAAATTAGGCTAACGCTGAGCCAGAAAATTAGAGCCACCATGACAATTGCTTGCCAGCGCGGTTTGATTGATTCTACTCTTGATGTTGTAATAGCTGTCATATAATTAGACCCTCTAAAATTTTCTTCTGCCTTTCCTAGAGTTTAACTAACTTTTTTCTCAAATCGTGTTAAGTATTTTTAAATTAATGGTAACTTTTGTGTAACATACTCTGAAGAATTGTTAAGCTCACGTATGTTTGTCATCACCTCCCTTAACTAATACTAATTCGGAAAAAGTACGGAATAAATTAATAATTACTCACAGGACTTATGCACTGCGACCAAAGACATCTGTTTTTGACTCTGATTAAACACGGTAACGTATTTTTTATAAAAAACCCGGTTTCTGCGTCCTGAAATAACTCCTAATTTAACTGTATATGCCTAAATTTCAATTATCCTCTTGGTTGCCTCGTCTCCCCCCTCAAGTCTGGATTCTTGCCGCCGGCAGATTTCTCTCCCAAAGTGGCACCGGTTTTACTTTATTTTACGCGCCGATATTTTTTGTTGATCGCGTCGGTTTATCTGCTACTGCTGTTGGGATTGGTTTGGGTAGTGGTTCCATTTCGGGAATATTCGGCCGCATTTTGGGCGGTTCTTTTTGTGATTCTAAATTTTGGGGAAGGCGGCGAACTTTATTGCTGGCGGCAATTATTTCGGCTGCCGCTTCTTTTGTACTGGCGGCGACTAATGATTTCCCCGGCTTAATTGCGGGGAATTTACTGATGGGTTTTGGTGTGGGTTTGTATTGGCCTCCAACCGAGACGATGGTGGCGGATTTAACTGAGGGCGAACAGCGACAGGAAGCTTTTGCTTTGACGCGACTTGCTGATAATTTGGGTTTGCAAGTTGGGATTATTTTTGGCGGTTTGTTGATTGAGGTAACGGGGAATTATCGATCGCTCTTTATTATTGATGGTATCTCATTTTTAGTGCTGTTTGCCGTGGTGGCGATCGCGATCGCCGAAACCTACAAACCAGCTAAGTCAGCCGATATAAGCAAAAAAAGTCTAAAAAATGGCTGGATAGTGGCGCTGAGCGATCGAAGTCTTCTAGTTTATGCTTTAGTAAATACCCTGTTCACATTATATATTTCCCAAATCCAAACCACAATGCCGCTTTACTTTAGCAAGTTTGTCGCGGTGGGGACATCGGGAAAAGGCTTTTCAACAGGTACAATTACCGTTTTGTTTGCTTTTAGCACGTTTTTAACTGTGGCTTTGCAACTGCCGGTTGTTAAAGCTTTGAGACCATTTTCCCACTCGAAAGCTTTGATGATTTCTGCGCTGCTATGGGGAATGGGATTTATCGCGATCGGCTTGACGGGAATGGCTGCAACTGGCAATCTATTTTTAGCTGTTTTAGGCTTAAGCTTTTTGTCGGTTGCGACTGTTGCTTATACGCCTTTTGCTTCGGCTTTGGTGGTGGATTTAGCACCAGAGTCTTTGCGTGGCGTGTATTTGGCCGTTAATTCTCAGTGTTGGGCGATCGGCTATTTAATCGGACCGCCCCTGGGCGGTTTGGCTTTGGATGGAGGTAAATGGGCGGCGGATAATTTTTGGTTGGGTTTGGCTCTTAGTGTGATTGCGGCTATTTTTATTTTGCAAAAGCTCGCTCGAATGTTGAAAACGAGAATCTAATATTAGAAATCTCCAGAACAGTCAACAGTCAACCGTCAACAGTCAACCGTCAACAGCTAACCGTCAACTAACTAATTTATTTTCGTCGATCGCCCAATTTGCGGTAAACTTCCCTCAAATCAACTTGATGGTGAGCCAAAGCAACCAAAGCGTGATAAAATAAATCCGCAACTTCCCCAGCAATCCCCTCTTTGTCGTCATCTTTGCAAGCCATCACAACTTCCGCCGACTCTTCGCCAATTTTCTTGAGAATCTTGTTGTCGCCGCCCTCGAACAACTTGCAAGTATAAGAACTTTCGTTAGGATGGTCGCGACGATCGCAAATTACCGCAAATAATTGAGATAACATATCCCCTGGCGGCGGTGAAATTTCTCCATCAACTTGGTGAAAACAACTTCTTTCTCCTGTGTGACAAGCAATATCTCCGACTTGTTCGACAGTGATTAGCAAAGCATCGCTATCGCAGTCGTAACGCAGCCCTTTGACATTTTGAACGTGTCCCGAAGTCGCCCCTTTGTTCCAAAATTCGGCGCGCGATCGACTCCAGAACCAAGTTTGCCCGGTAGAGAGCGTTTTTTGCAGCGACTCCCGATTCATCCAGGCCATCATTAACACTGTACCGTCCAAATAATCTTGGACGATCGCAGGCACTAAACCGCGATCGTCGTAACGAATCTTTTCAATTGGGATCGATCGGCTCAAACTCGATAAATCAGTAGTAGACATAATTTTATTTCAACTTGGTAATCTAGATTAACGCTTTCCTGTCGGAGATTGTTTTTTTATTAACCGCAGAGAACGCAGAGGAGGCAGAGGAAGAGAGAAGATTAACCAAGTGATGGCTAAATTGTCAAGAACTATTTTACAAAAAATTACATTTTAGGGCGATTCCCTATGGGATAGCTTCGCTTCACGGTGCGAGTGCGACAAAGCCTAAAAAACCCAAGCTAGTATTGCTACTCATTGGTTTCTACCCTAAAATTTACTAGAATAGTTTCCTTGAATCGACCTAACCTTTATGTTGAACTGGCTATAAAATTATTCTACCAACAACAGACGTTCACTAAGGAGAAAACATTGGTTTCCACAACCTTGAAAACGACCAAATCAGAAGAAATTTTCGCCGCCGCCCAGAAGTTGATGCCAGGTGGCGTCAGTTCCCCCGTGCGCGCCTTCAAATCCGTAGGCGGACAGCCCATCGTCTTTGACAGGGTAAAAGGAGCCTACATTTGGGATGTTGACGAAAACCAATACATTGACTATGTAGGCACTTGGGGCCCGGCTATCTGCGGCCACGCCCACCCGGAAGTCATCAAAGCCTTGCACGAATCTTTAGAAAAAGGTACGAGTTTTGGCGCACCATCGCTGTTGGAAAACGTACTCGCCGAAATGGTCATCGATGCCGTTCCCAGCATTGAAATGGTGCGATTTGTCAACTCCGGCACCGAAGCCTGTATGGCCGTTTTGCGGCTGATGCGAGCTTTCACCGGACGGGATAAACTGATTAAATTTGAAGGTTGCTATCACGGGCACGCCGATATGTTCTTGGTAAAAGCCGGTTCCGGCGTTGCAACTCTGGGCCTTCCCGACTCTCCGGGCGTCCCGAAATCCACTACTGCCAATACCCTTAACGCTCCCTACAATGACTTAGAAGCAGTCAAAGCTTTATTTGCCGAAAATCCCGGCGAGATAGCAGGCGTAATTCTCGAACCAGTGGTGGGGAATGCCGGTTTTATTACCCCGGATGCAGGTTTTCTCGAAGGTTTGCGGGAAATTACTAAAGATAACGGTGCTTTGTTAGTTTTTGATGAAGTAATGACCGGTTTCCGCATCGCCTACGGCGGAGCTCAGGAAAGATTCGGTGTCACCCCGGATTTGACTACTTTGGGTAAAGTTATCGGTGGCGGTTTGCCAGTGGGAGCTTACGGGGGAAGGCGGGATATTATGGGGATGGTGGCTCCTGCAGGCCCGATGTATCAAGCGGGTACGCTTTCGGGAAATCCTTTGGCGATGACTGCGGGGATTAAGACTTTGGAATTGCTGCAAAAACCCGGCACTTACGAACAGTTAGATAAGATTACCAAAAAACTGTCCGATGGATTGCTAAAAATTGCTAAGGAAGCCGGACACGCGGTTTGGGGCGGGCAAATTAGCGGGATGTTTGGCTTGTTTTTTGCCGCTGGTCCGGTTCACAATTACGAGGATGCGAAAAAGTCGGATTTGACGAAGTTCAGCCGCTTTCACCGGGGAATGTTGGAGCACGGAATTTATCTGGCTCCTTCGCAGTTTGAGGCTGGATTTACTTCTTTGGCTCATACTGAGGAAGATGTCGATCGAACTTTGGCTGCAGCGCGTGAAGTGATGGCAAGTATTTAACGTGTGTAGTAAGGATGTTCGTCCTTAAAACTCAGGAATAAATAATTAAAGTCCTTGCTGTTTGTTAGCAGTAAGGACTTTAATTTTTAACGGCTTTATCAAATAAAGTCCTGAATCATACAGATTCTTCAGGACTACCTTTTAATCTGGCTTACAGGATTTTTTTAGTAACTTTTCACGGGGTAATTCCTGTTTAATGATGTGAGCTAATTACAAATTAGTAATTATAGGAACTCTCTACTTTGCCGTAGCAATCCCTAACTTAGCTCCCTTAATTCGGCGTAATCGATCCATAACTTCCACAACATTTCCGTGATTGACGCTTTTATCCGCATTCAGCACAATTAATGAGTTCGGATTTGACCCCATTACCTGTCGCACTGTACTCTCAATCTGCTCTAAGTTGACTGACTTTCTATCAACCAATAATTTTCCCTGAGCATCAATGGTGACGGTAATTTTAGCAGGCGAGTCCTGAACTTGAGATGTTGATGCTTTCGGTAAATTTACGGGCAGACCTTCGGATTTGGATAAAGACAAAGAGGAAACAATGAAAAAAGTCAATATGGCGAAGGTTACATCAATCAGTGGCACGATGTTAATCTGGGCAATACTCTCAGGTTCATCGGGTAGGCGCATAATTAGATTCTCTGGGTAGTTTTTCGTAGTGGTGACGATACAATAGCTCTAGCTGGCCTGCGGCTTCCTGAATAAAAGCAATCTGCTGTAAGTAAAACCCGCGAAACATATTGGCAAATAAGAGTGTAAAGATTGCCACCACTAACCCCATTGCCGTAGAAACGAGGGCTTCGCTAATCCCCCCGGTAACGCCCGCGGCATTGGTGCCTGCTGCATCTCCCAGTTTGAGGGAGTCAAAGGTGGTAATTAAGCCCAAAACTGTTCCGAGCAACCCAAATAGCGGGGAGAGGGTGATAATGGTGTCAAATATTGTATTGAATCGCTTCAAAACGGGGATTTCTGCCTGAGCTGCACTCTCTAAGACCAAACGAAATTCTTCGATGTTGGGCGAGTCTAATTCTAAAGCTTCTAAAAAAATTCTGGCTAACGGCAAATCAGCGTTTACTTGTAACTTTTTGATGGCGGAATCCGGGTCTTGAGTGTAAAGTCTTAGCACTTCCCGGACGACCCGCCGCTGTCGCTGATTCACTTTAAACCAAAAGAAAAGACGCTCTAAAATCAGTGCGACTGCTGCGATTGACGAGGCAAGCAGCGGCCAAGAAACAATGCCCCCAGCGCGAAAAATGTAAATGAAATTATCCATTAGTTTGTATTCTCGTTAGCTGTGTTGAGTGATCGCAAGCTGCCTAATGGTGCAATTAGCCCGATCGAAGGCTGGTAGAGTTTCTGCGTCAAGTCGGCACAAGTGATTCAGACTGCGAATTGTTGCACTCAAGGGCGATCGCGATCGCACAAACGCATTACCTGTATGTGACTATCTTCGTCTTTACCCAAAATGCTTCTACTGCGATCTCGACCGATTTTTCTCCCAGTGCTTGCTAAAGATTTCCGTTAGGACTTGACAATAATCTTCAATAATTTAAAAGATTCTCAACTAGGTTTCCACAAAATTCTGTGTTTGTCAAGCCATCATCCAAAATTTAAAATAATATTTGCTTATTTAATTTATTTAAACTTATTTAAAATAATTATATAAAATATTCTCTGAAAAGCTTGAGAATATTGAAATTTATTGGTAGATTACGGGCTAAAGTATTGTATTTAAGGCATTGTGGAACCTTGCCCTGCCAGAATCAGAACATTGACAGCACCCACGAAAGCGACGTAGGCGCACCCAAAGGAAATGCTGATTGGTAGTATCTACTCGCTCTATCAAAATAAAATAATGAAAATTAATTGCAAGAGTCTTGAACAGGGTGACAGTCTTCTTATAGGATGGGTAGGTTCATCAGTGATAGCAAGCTCAACCCGCAGTTGGTAGCTTGTTTCGGGTTATGTGGGGGAGCCAGCGAGGACGTTGCCAACCCATCCATCAAGGAGATTCATAAGGCATGAGTTTTTCAAATATTTCGGCGACGCAAAGAGAACAACAAGAAGAATCTCTCAAAAAAGTTCTGGCGATCAGTATGTTAACCTCAACCTTCCTGCACGGTGTCGCGCTGCCGTTGAGCCTCAACTTGGTCAAACCTGCTGAATTTGCAGAGGAACCCATTGAAGTTGTTATGCTTGATGAGCCCAAAGTAGAGGAAACCCAGCCAGAGCCGACTATTCCAGAAAAGGTATCTCCCCCACCAGAGACGTTAAAACCAGAACCGCCAGCAGAGCCAACTCCCCCAGAGGAGTCACCCGTAGCGGTAACGCCACCGCCGATTCCAGAGGAGTCACCCGTAGCCGCAACGCCACCGCCGATTCCAAAGGAGCCACCAGTAGCGGTAACGCCACCGCCGATTCCAGAAGAGCCACCCGTAGCGGTAACGCCACCGCCGATTCCAGAAGAGCCACCCGTAGCGGTAACGCCACCGCCGATTCCAAAGGAGCCACCAGTAGCGGTAACGCCACCGCCAATTCCAGAAGAGCCACCCGTAGCGGTAACGCCACCGCCGATTCCAGAAGAGCCACCCGTAGCGGTAACGCCACCACCAGAGATTAAGCAAGAGCAGCCCTTAACGGAAACTCCGCCACCAACTCCTATCCAGCCTTCCCCCCCACCTCAACAGGATTTCAATTCCCCAGAAACTCCTAAAACCCCGATCGCCAAGGAACCCGAAACCCCTTCGCCCGATCCTCCAAAAAGCGAACCACCCGTTACCGCCTCCCGCCCCAAGAGTGCTGGAAGTTCCACAGACTTTACAAAAGATGCTGGAAATCCCAACTCCTCCGACAGCCCCGAAAAAAATAACCCGCTCTCACCATCTGCTTCGGCGGGTAGCGGGGAACCTTCCTCAGAGCCATTAAATCCTTCTTCCGGGCCCATACAGCGATCGCCCGGGGCTGGGTCGCCAGTCACAGCTACTAGGCCAGGAGGCGGCGGCAATTCTCGAAATGCGATCGGAGGTTTAGGAAACCTTGCCTCTGGTGGCCCCGGAGGCGGAAGCCCTGGAGGTGGAAGCCCTGGAGGAAGTGGGTCGAACTCACCATCTGGCGCCAGCGAAAATGGCGACCTACCTTCCTCAGAGCCATTTGGGGATGGTTCGGGGCGATTGGGAAGATCGACGACGGCTGGCTTACCAGGCTCTGGAGGCGGAGGCTCTGGAAGCGGAGGCCCTGGAGGCGGAGGCCCTGGAGGCGGAGGTTCTGGAGGCGGAGGTCGTGGAGGCGGAGGCTCTGGAAGCGGTTCGGGGTCAGGGCAAAAACCGACAAATCCAGGAAGAGGGGGGAGTCCTTCGCGCGCTCCCGGCACGCCTGGAGGCACTTGCATTAGTGGCTGCGGTAAACCTAACTATCCGAGCGCAGCCAGAGAAGAAGGGCGCCAAGGCCAAGTGGAACTCATTTGTGACATTGACCCCAACGGTAAGACAGTCAACATTAAGATATTGACTCCTAGCAAATACAACGACTTGAATCGCGCAGCGATGAAAACAGTAGAAGAAAGGAAATATGCCCCATCAGAGAGTGGCATTCAAGGAGAAAGAATAACCATTACCTTCCTGCTCACTGACTAGGGATTTTTTTGAGACTCTAGCAATTTGGCTGGAAATTATATAGCACCGTCCCAGGAATAGCAAAGTTAAAAGTTGAATTTTTTGTGAATTATGAATTTGGGAATGTCGTCACCAATATTAAGTAAACTCCAGCGATTTGGACTCGTTCTATTACTTGGTTCCAACTTGGGAATTGCTTTGTTATTTGCCAACCCTCACAGCGCAATGGCAGGAGTAATTACTTTACCCGATGGCGGACGTTGCGAGGGAGAATTGAGTGAGGGAAAACTCAGCGGCCCGGGCATTTGTCAATATGCCAACGGCGATCGCTACGAAGGCCAATTTCTCACTGGCAAACCTCACGGTAAAGGCATCTATACCTTTAAAGAAGAAGGTCGATACCAAGGAGAATTTGCCGATGGTGAATTCAACGGTCAAGGTGTCCGCGAATTTGCTAACGGCAACCGCTACGAAGGAACTTTCAAAAACGGTGAGTTCGACGGTACAGGAACTTTTACCTCAACTAACGGCATTCGTTACGAAGGCTCTTTTACCAATGGTTCTCCCAGCGGTCGCGGGGCTTTTACGTTCAGTAACGGCACTCGTTGCGAAGGAGATATTAAAGAAGGAAAAGTTAACGGAAAAGGCGTCTGTCAATATGCTAATAAGAACCGCTACGAAGGAGAGTTGCTGAATAATGTGCCTCACGGGCAGGGAATTTATACCTTTGCGGAAGGAGGCCGTTATGAGGGACAATTTAGTGAAGGGCAGTTTCACGGTAAAGGGGTTCGCGAATATCCGAACGGCAACCGCTATGAAGGAGAGTTTGTCAAGGGCAACACTCAAGGTCAGGGGTTGTTTAATTTTAAAGAAGGGGGACGTTATCAAGGGCCGTTTGACAATGGAGAATTTAGTGGTGAAGGTGTCCGTGAGTTCGCCAATGGAGATAGTTATAAAGGCACTTTTGTCAAGGGTAAAATGAGCGGGAAAGGAGTTTACATTTTTAAGAATGGCGATCGCTGCGAAGGCGAATTTAGCGATGGTCAGTTCAACGGCAAAGGTACCTGCATTTACGCCAATGGCGATCGCTATCAAGGTGAATTCCTCAACGGCCAGAAACACGGGCAAGGTTCTTATTTATATGTAGATGGAACGAAAGTAGAGGGAACGTGGCAACAGGGGCAGCTTAAAAAATAATCCTATAACCTATATCGCCCTACTTGTTTCCTCCCCTTCTCACCAATGACATTAATGCGCTTTACAGCCGGCACACCGGCTTTTATAGCGCTTTTCAATTTGGTGAGCGTAGGTGAGGCTTTTCAATACCAAATCCGATTTACATAGGGTCTTTTTTCGGATTTTCTGGATTTCTCGAAGAAGTGTTATTTTTTTAACCGCAGATGGACGCAGATAGACGTAGATAGGTTACGTTTTTGGGCATCGGATTTGGTATAAATTTCTCCCTTGTTTTCTATAAAAGGGCTTTAAATTCTCGGCGTTTTGTTGCTGTAGCTTGTTGAAAAGGCTGCAATGTCTCAGTTTAACCCTAGCAAATTAATTTTCAGTGTTTATACAACTAAAAAAGCAAGGGCGGCGGATTGTCTCGTTATTGATGAGTTTTATTTTAGTTTTGCTCCTGAATAATGGGACTCAATCCGCGCCTCAAACCGGCACTCAAATTCTTTGGGATACCTATGGAATTCCACACATTTACGGAGATAATAGTAAAAGCCTTTTCTACGCTTTCGGCTGGGCGCAGATGCAAAGTCACGGTAATCTGATTTTGCGTCTTTACGGGCAAGCTCGCGGGCAAGCTGCCGAGTTTTGGGGCGAAGATTATCTGGAATCCGATCGCTGGGTGCAAACTATGGGAATTCCTAATCGCGCCCATGCGTGGTATGAGGCACAAACTCCCATTTTCCGCAACTATATCGATGCTTTTGTTGGCGGAATGAATGCCTATGCAAAAGAACACCCAGAGGCGCTCACGGAAGAATTAAAGGTAGCATTGCCCCTCAAACCAGTAGATGTATTAGCACACGCGCAACGCGTCATCAATTTTACTTTTGTAGTCGATCCAGAGGACCTTGAAGATATCGCTGAAAATGATACCCCCAAAGGCTCTAATGGTTGGGCGATCGCTCCTTCGCGCTCTGAAAACGGCAATGCCATGCTATTGGCAAATCCTCACCTTCCTTGGTCGGATTTATATTTATGGTACGAAGCGCAACTGATTGCCCCAGAAATTAACGCTTACGGAGCGACTCTCGTCGGGTTTCCTGTATTAACGATCGCCTTTAATGACAACTTGGGATGGACTCATACTGTCAACACTCACGATGGCTGGGATGCCTATGAATTGCCCCTCGCTAACGATGGCTATCGCTTGGATGGCGAAGTCCGAAAATTTGACACAGAAGAGAAGGTTGTAAAAGTCAAAGAAAAGAATGGGAATTTGCGCTCGGAATCTCTAGTAGTGCGGCGTTCTGTTCACGGGCCGATTCTCACAGAAAAACAGGGCAAAGCGATCGCCCTGCGCGTTGTCGGACTCGATAAACCAGCAGCCCTTCAGCAGTGGTGGGATATGGCACGATCCAAGAATTTTTCTGAATTTGAAACCGCTTTAAAGCGCTTGGAAATTCCCATGTTTACCGTCATGTATGCCGATCGTGAGGGGCATATCATGCACTTGTTTAACGGTCAAGTCCCTATACGCAAAAACGGAGATTTTAAATACTGGTCAGGCACGATTCCAGGCAATACGTCAGAGACTTTGTGGAGCAAAAATCATCCCTATGCGGATTTGCCGCGCGTGGTCGATCCGCCCAGCGGTTGGTTGCAAAATACCAACGATCCCCCCTGGACGACGACGTTTCCCAGCCCGATCGCACCGGATAAATATCCTGCATACATGGCACCGCGCGGCCCGATGGACTTGCGATCGCAGCGATCGGCAAAAATGCTCTTAGAAGATGAAAAAATCTCTTTCGATGAATTGATGCAATACAAACATTCCACTCAGGTAGAACTCGCCGATCGCCTCCTCGATGATTTAATTCCCGTCGCACGGCAAGGCAGTGAAAAAGCGCGCCGCGCTGCGGAAGTCCTCGCCGCTTGGGATCGGAAAGTCGATGCTGACAGTCGCGGTGCGGTGCTGTTTGCCTTTTGGAAACAAGCGATGGATGCCGATCGGTTATTCGCCAAACCTTGGAGCGAAGATGCACCGCTAACGACGCCAGACGGATTGGCAAATCCTGCGGAGGCGGTGCGGGTGCTGGAAGCGACAGCAACCAAAGTTGAGGTAACTTATGGCGCGTTAGATGTGGCATGGGGGGAAGTCTTCCGATTGCCTGGGGAGGCGAATCTGCCTGCAAATGGAGCTGACGGTGCTTTGGGTGTATTTCGCTCAGTATGGTCCGCTCCTGGGAAAGACGATCGCTTTCAAGCAGTTGCGGGCGATTCTTTTGTCGCTGCGATTGAGTTCTCGAATCCGGTGAAAGCGATGGCGCTAAACAGTTACGGCAACGCCACTCAACCTGGTTCGCCCCACGCAGGCGATCAGTTGCAGCTCTTTGCTCGCAAGGAATTGCGCCCTGTATGGCGATCGCGATCGGAAATTGAAGCTCACCTGAGTTCGCGCCAGAAACTATAGCAGAAGGAAGTTCGGCAACGGACTCTGTAACGGATGTAACGGATGTAATATCAATTCCGGTTGCACCGTCCGTGATTGTTGACTGTTGACTGTTGATTGTTGACGGGCGGGTCGAAAAACTGAATGGTTGAGTGTTAACTGTTGACTCGATTTTATGATTTCGATGCAACCGGAAACGATATAACGGATGTCAGGAAGAAGGAAGAAGACCTCTTTCCGTTTCGCCTTTAGCCATCGCGCAGCAGCCGGCAAGCATACCCACCGACTGCAACGAGGAATAAGCCTAGCGCGGAGATAGCGTATAACAAAGCCATGCCAGCACCGGCACCTGTCCCCAGAATTCCGCCAAAAATAGCTGCTAAAAAACCTCCCGGTTGCATGGCGGGTTCAAAAACGCGATCGGCAAGCGGCCCTGCGATCAATAAACCGATCGCTGACGCCAATTGCACGATAACTGCTCTGGTAGCAAAAACGCGCCCCTGTACTTCTGGTGCGACTTTCGCCAGCCAGATTGCTTCGTTGGAACTGCCGAGGATGGGGAAATTGAAAGACGAACAAAATTGAGCGGGCATCCAGATGGAAAGCGCCTGACCGAAAGCAAAGACTATTTTACTCAAGCCAGCGCCTGCCATGCCCAGCAAAAAGCCCTGGATTCGGCGTTTGGGACCGCCCCAAATACTGACGATCGATGCTCCTAGAACGCCGCCGGCGCCGGCGGCGGAAAGGATAGTACCTAGGATTCTGGCATTGTTGCCTGTGCGTGCCAGAATCATCGGTGAGTAGAGTGCCGCGCCGATGTCGTGAGCGAACCAGAATAGCGAAACGGACATCAGCAAGGCAAGCAGGCTGGGGCGCTCGACGATGTAGCGGAATCCGAAGCTAAGTTCTTGCAATAGTTGAGAGCGAGTCGGCTGGAGATTGGAGGCGATCGCGGGCTGGGGTATTTTGACAGATACTAGGGTGGCGATCGCGATTGTAAAAGTTGCCAGGTCGATCGTAAAAATTCCGCTCAACCCGATCGCAGAATAGAGAATCCCCGCTAACGTCGGAGCAATAATACTCGCACCGTAACTTGCCAGAAAACTTAAACTGCTAGCACGGCTGTAATGCTTTTCTGGCATCATTGTGGCGATGGCTGCTGAGTAAGCTAACTGCTGAATTTGGTCAAAAATTCCGTTAACCGCAGCCGCTACATATATATGCCATATTTGCAGGTTTTGACTGATATAAAGTAATAGGATAGCCAGCGTTAACAGAGCTGAAACTGCATCACCTATCGCCATTAAAAATTTTCGATTACAGCGATCGACGATAATGCCAGCAACCGGAGCGAGCAAGATGCGCGGCAATTGAATAAAAAACATCAACAAAGCCAAAGCCGTCACTTGACTGGTGGACTCCCAAATCCAAATAGTCAGCGCAAACGCGGACATAGCACTGCCAATCATCGAAGCAGCTTGTCCGAGCCAGAGTTGAATAAATTTTTGCATTAAATAAGCGATTGATAGGATTTAAAATTCAGAGGATGGGGGTTTTTAGGCAGAAGAATGACACCCGCATCAAACCGCACGCCGCTCTCCTTAAAACCAAGGCCATTGCTGGCTCAGTGGAGATAATTCTTCATATTGCTGTCTCGCCTCCTTGCGGTAAAATTTCGCCAAATGCCGCTGCCGCCACATCACTACACCCGTCATAAACAGTACAATTGCTGCTAATCCTGCGATCGCGTGTGCCAGCCGCAAGTAAATTCCGCCATAGCTACCAATATGTAGCGGATAAAGCGAGTTGAGAATTCGATTTGCTACAGAAGCTGAATTTACACTGTCAGCCTGCAATATTTTGCCACTGTATTGGTCGAGATAAATGGTGCTAATCCCGTTTGGGTGTGGCTCATTGGGAAATTTTTTCCGTACTTTAAAAATGGCTTCAGGCGTCAAAGGCAGAGAAATAAAAGTGGTTTTAGCTTCCGGCCAAACGGTATTAACTTGGTGTAAGATTTCGTCAAGGTTTTGCCTCGATCTGCTTGAGTGGGGATGAGAAGTCAATGCTGGCTGTGGCTTTTCATTCGTTAGCCAATACAGCGTCGATTGAACCGGCGCGTAAAAAATTATCGCTGTCCCTGTAGCGGAGATGAGTATGAGAAAAGCGACCGATACAATGCCAGAAACGTTATGCAAATCAAATACGGTCCGCTGCCAGTGAGCTTTCCAATTAATAGAAAATCCGCGAGCCAAATTGCGCCAACCCGTCCACAATACCAAGCCAGTAAAAGTTAGTCCTAGCATTACTAGACCGCAAATACCGACAACAAGATGACCGAATTCTCCTCCCGCTAATTCCGCGTGTAACGTAAAAATAAAACCTGTAAAAGTTTCTTTCCAAAGGCGCCCACCCGTAATTTTTCCACTGTAAGGATTGACATAAACGCTAACTATTTCCTCACTCTTAGACAGCATAGAAACTTGGCAAACATCCTTCGCTTCTCGTGGCAGCAAGATACTAAGAGCTTGATTTTGCGGATAAGCTTTTTCGACAATCTGGAGGACATTTTCCAGCGGTATCCGTTCGGCTTGAGGAATTACTTGCAGGAGTTGGGGATTGAAGAACCGCTCGATTTCGGGTCCGAAAATTAGCAAGCTGCCCGTTAAAGCAATTACTGCTAGAAATATTCCTACCACCAACCCCAAATACAAGTGCAGTTTGAATGCGAGTTTGCGGAACTTCATCTCGAAATTTTTCTCAAAGCCGTTAACTGTTCTCATTATCTAACCCAAGTTGCTAGTTATAATTAGACTCCCCCCCATTCCGCAATTTTCCGGGGATTTTAAAGTATTATTCCCAAATTTGCGGAGGGCTTTTAGAGTTACCCCCGAAGCTTGGGGGGTAGATTTGTAACTAGCAATAAGGGTCTCTAGAGGGAGAGGACCCTTGTTATAACTTCCAGAAAAACATCTGATAGCGAGAGTTAGGCTGGCAGCGCTTACGTCACCAATCTCTACTTTTGCCTCAGCATGAAATCCCCAGCGGATAAATAATTACCAGTTAAGGCGGTAATTAACACTGAGAGTCAAACCTCTGCCTGGATAATTAGAGCTGTCCGAGCCAAATCCAGCTAAGTATTGAGAAACCACGGGAAAATATTGATTATTCAATAAATTCTCGACTTTGACTTGTAGCAGCCCTTTTCCCAGTTGAATTGTGCTGACGTAATCCACTGTGAGATAGCTGCTAATTGGGCCACCATCCGAGCCATCTTTGAAGGCTTTATCGCGATTTCCAGAATACAATAACTGTAACCGATTGTTCCATCCCTGCAAAGTTTCGTTTTCGAGATAAGCTGTTAGCTTGAGCGGTGGAATTCGGACGCTATCGAGGGCGATGGAACTGCCATTTTCCTCATATTCGCCTTGAATATAAGTAGCAGTCCCGCCGATCGACCATGCTGGTGCAGGTTGCCAATCCACAGTCCCTTCTAAGCCGTAAATGCGTTCTGGGGCGCGCTTTAGTTCCAGGCGACCGGTGTTGCCAACTGGTTGAAAATTCACTCCTAGATCGGAGGTATTGTAAAAAGCGGAAAGCGACATTTGCACGGATTCCCACGCTCCTCGAATGCCAATTTCGTAGCTGTTGACTTTTTGCGGTTGAGTTACTTCTAACGAAGATTCAATTCCGACAAAATTGTCTGGGGGTTCGCGGAGGATGCGGCCGAAATCGGGAACTGAGAAACCTTGAGCAAAGTTGCCAAATACGTTGAAGTTGTCATTAATTTTATAGACAGCCCCTGTATTAAATAGGGTGGCGTTAAATTTGCGATCGCCTCCTTGGATCTGGCGATCGTTAAAAGTGGTATAATCATTGACTTCTAAGCCGATGCGTTCGTGACGTATCCCGCCACTTAGAATGACGATATCGTCAATATTCCATTCCAATTGACCGAAAAGGCCAAGGCTGTTGTAAGTGTAAGGAGGAACGAAAGGACGCTCGGAAATTTTCCGGTAAACCCGACGACCACTTGTGTCAAATATCTCCGGGTCGTACAAGTCGAAACGCTGTTTGCTATCTTCAGTAACATAGTCAGAACCCCAAGTTAATCGAAGATTTTCGGCACGGGACAAAGGAGTGGTAATCGCCAGTCTACCTCCTATCTGTTCGCTCTCGGCTCGCGAACGAGTAACGCCGACAAACGGACCATAGAACTCGAACGGGCGGTAATCTAAAGGAACGCCTGAATTGGAATTCGTTCGATAGTAGATTTGACTTTGAAGGCTGCTGCCAAAAAGGTTTTGGTTGGTGTAACTTAGGTTGAGCTGTGTACTTTTATTTCCCGGCTCTTCCCCGTCGATATCAAAATCTCCGGTTCGGATGGCGCGGGCTTTTTGCCGTCCTTCCTGGTCGTCAACGCTAGAGTCTCCGATCACATTGGGATCTTGGGTTTCCCGATAGTGATTGACAGTTAGTTGCAGCCGCTGTTCGCTGGTCAAATCTACCCCGACTTTGCCCATCACGTTGAAGAGGGTGCTGCTATCTCCGCCGAGTTCAAAAAAGGGAATGCGATCGCCTTTGGCATCGTAAAAAGATCCACTTCTAGAGAGCGAGACAGTGCCAGTCAGATCGAAATTGCCCGATCGGCCAGAAATCGTCTGCTGAGCGTTAAAGCCTAGAGCATCTTCTGTGTTTGTTAAAGCGCTACTGACGCCTACTTCAGTAACAGCAGTTAGCCTTTCCTCAGTTGGCCGGCGAGTAATAATATTAACCACGCCACCTGTAGCCTGAGCGCCGTAGATTGCTGTAGACCCCCGCACTACTTCAATGCGTTGGATCGCGCTGGGATCGATGTTTCTATAATCTCTGCCAAAAGATTGAAGATTGGTACCTTGTGGGACGCCGTCAATCAGAACGGAAACGTCGCGACCCCGCAAAGTTTGTCCATAAGTGGCCGTACTTTGAGTCGGGGGCGCGAAACCGGGAACCTGATTTGCCAGAGCTTCCCCGATATTTCTCGATGGCCCTGCCTGCTCCTGAATTTCTTGTGAGTCTACCACCGTTATAGAGCGCGGCACGTTCGTCACTCTTTCTGCGGTTCGCGTTGCAGTGACAACGATTTCAATCGGGTCTCTCCCTGCCTGTGGCGTCCCTGGTGGCTGCGCTGTAGGCGGTAAGGGTTCTCCGGGCGTCCCTGGTGGCTGCGCTGTAGGTGGTAAGGGTTCTCCGGGCGTTCCTGGCGGCTGCGCGGTCGGCGGTAAGGTTTCTCCGGGCGTCCCTGGTGGCTGCGCTGTAGGCGGTAAGGGTTCTCCGGGCGTTCCTGGCGGCTGCGCTGTAGGGGGTAAGGGTTCTGCGGGTATCTCTACCTGCTGCCCGGTCGGTGGCAAGGGTGCTGCGGGTGTCCCCGGCTGCTGTGTTGTAGGAGCCGGTGCAGGCGGGCGAGCAGTCATCTGCGAGGTGGGTTTTAAGCTGAGAATCAGACCCGCAGCGTTAGGAATCACCCGTGCCACTGGTTGACCCCTCTCGCCAATGACTCTGATTCGGATGCTGTGGTTATCTAAAGGAGTAACCGTGACAGAAGCAATTCCGGCAGCCGGTTTGTCTTGACGAAACTCATTTCCCCCCGGTAGTCGCAGTTGAGCGGTGATGGCATCAATTTGTAAAGTTTCGCCAAAGGTGGTGGTGAAGACTTGCAGGGGTCTTCCATCTTCAGTGTCTAGGATGATTTCAATGCCTTCTGACGTGGGGTTGAGGCGAACGCCCGTCACCTGCGCGATGTTGGAAGCGCACGCCGACTGAGCTACTACCGCCGACACGACTCCTGCCAGCCCAAGGCTACTTAATAATTTCTGCGATCTGTTCATTAGTCTTGAATCAACAATTGATAGAACTTCGGATATGTGGTTTGCGTTGTTTGCACAACATGATTTGTGGCAGCGTTGCTGCTCTTGTGGGCAGGAGTGAAACTGACCTGCGGAAGATCCGGCCCAGTTGTCGGGCGCAGTTCGATCCGATTCTCCCGTCGGTATCCGCCTTTGTCTGGCAGGAAGCGCGTGAGGGCGAACGCCTCAGTCCGGTGGCGATTAGGACGATCGCGCACGGTGGACAGCTTCCTCGGTTAAAGGAAGTAGTCGCTGGACGCTTAATGAGAAAGTGCCTTAATTAGATAACACAGCAGTTACATCTGTCAAGAGTTAACTAATGAAAACTAATTGCATTTTAAGATAGGGGGTCAGACCCATCTAGCTAGTTGTGCACCACTTGCCTATTATGGTTGCTGTCAGGGCTAGACAAACGATCTCCTAAAATGCTATGGCAAGAGTTAGAAAAGATTGTCATATAGAAAACCATAGAAGTCAACAAATTTGCTAAACGACTCTTGACAATAAATATCATCTAGCCTACTATGCTTAAAGTCGATAGCCGTAAAGCCCCTGAAGCTGATATCGAAGCTGGCTCGGACTGAAATCGCCCCGGAGCCATTGCCAAACAGCCCGATCGACAAAAAAACGTGAAAACAAGCGCTAATACCCGGATTGAAGACTCAAACGCGCTGATGGGAGACTCGTAACGCCCGACAACTGTTCACAGAAAGTCTATGTGGAAAGAATTTGGCGGAACTGGTTGGCGTACTGCAAACAAGATTTATAGGTAAAAAGAATCGATGAGTGACGCAAACATTAAGGGAAACCAACTCACCGAAAGTTGTACGAATTTAGTAGAACTCCTACAAAACAGAGCGCTACACCAACCAGAGCAGAAATATACATTTCTGTTAGACGGAAAAACTGAAACCGCCAGTTTGACTTATCGAGAGTTAGACGCGATCGCCCGATCGCACGCCGTGCGACTTCAGACATTGGGAGTCACTGGCGAACGAGCCTTACTGCTTTTCCCGCCAGGATTGGACTATCTCGCCGCCTTTTTTGGATGCTTGTACGCCAAAGTTATCGCCGTTCCCCTCTATCCGCCCAAGCTGAAACGGAATTTAGCGAAAATTAGCGCGATCGCCAAAGACGCAGGAGCAACAGTTGCGATCGCTCCCGCGCGACACCTGGAAAATTTAGAGCAGCTATGCGAGCAAGCGCCGGAACTCAAAGCGATGCGCTGGCTGAGTGCAGAGGCGCTTTCCGATGACGCCCAAAAGTGGCAGCAGCCACCCATCGATCCCGACTCCGTGGCTTATCTTCAGTACACTTCCGGCTCAACCTCCACCCCCAAAGGCGTAATGGTGAGCCACGCCAACGTTTTGTACAACATCGAATACATTCACCGAGGCTTTGACCACGATGCCGAAAGCGTTGCGGTAACGTGGCTCCCCCCCTTTCACGACATGGGGTTAATTGACGGATTGCTCAAACCTTTGTATCTGGGAATTCCCTCTTACTTCATGCCGCCAGCGGCGTTTATTCAGAACCCGATGTGCTGGTTGGAAGCGATTTCGCGCTACAAAGCTACCCACAGCGGCGGGCCAAATTTTGCTTACGACTTGTGTGCTAGCAAAATCAGCAAAATCTTGGGCGATGGGCAAAAAATGCTCGACTTGAGTAGTTGGCGCGTGGCCTATAACGGCGCAGAACCGATCCACAAAGAAACCCTAGAGCGATTTATTAAAGCTTTTGAACCCTGCGGTTTTCACGCCGATGCCTTTTGTCCTGCTTACGGAATGGCAGAAACTACGCTAAAAATTGCCACGGTTCGCAGCGGGGAAACACCGACTTTCTTACCTGTTGACGCTGGGGCGCTGGAAAATAATCACATTGTAGAAGTTGTCGAAGGCGATCGCGGCGCGAGAACTTTAGTCGGCTGCGGTTTCCCCGAATTTGGCACTCTAGTTGCGATCGTCAATCCCGAATCTCTGACGCAATGCCAGCCGCAGGAAGTCGGAGAAATTTGGGTAGCTGGCGAAACAGTTGCGCGAGGCTATTGGAATCGCCCCGAAGAGACAGAAAAAACCTTCCAAGCATATCTTTCAGATACCAGCGAAGGACCCTTTTTGCGAACAGGAGATTTAGGCTTTTTACGCGATCGCGAACTGTTTGTTACAGGGCGACTCAAAGATTTGATTATCATCCGAGGTCGCAATCTTTACCCCCAAGATATAGAAAGAACGGCAGAGCGCAGCCATCCCAGTTTGCGGCAAGGGGCGATCGCGGCATTCTCGGTGGAAGTCGCAGGCGAAGAACAGCTCGTTATCGTGCAAGAATTACAATCTCGCAAAGCGCCGGATAATGCCGAGGAAATTATCAGCGCCATCCGATACCGCATTGCTCAAGAATATGAAGTGCAAGTTTATGGAGTAGTGCTGATTAAGCCCGGAAGCATTCCGAAAACTACTAGCGGTAAAATTCAACGTCGCGCCGCCTGTGCTGACTTTCTAGCTGACAAGTTGGAAGTTGTTGCGAGTAGCGTTTTAGAGTTAGCTGATTCGGTGGAAATCGACAATCAACTCACGCGAGAAATTCTGCTGAGAGCAGAGTTAGAAGAACGGCAGTCGCTTCTTGAGGCTTACCTTTGGCAGCAGGTAAACCGCCGGGGAATTCATTCCCCGGCTAATAGCCAAAGTCGGCTAAAGGCGACGGAAGAGGAATCTTCAATCCACTTCAGTGCCAGCGGGAAAACACAAAATATTATCGATATTATTGATCGACCGCTCAGCAGCTTTGGACTAGATTCTTTAAGAATTTTTGAGTTAAAAAATAAAATAGAGAGTGACTTGGGCGTTACTGTATCGATTGCCGATTTGTTTGAGGATAGGAGCATTGCTCAACTGGCAGTGCAAATTCTAGAGCAACTAACAGAAAATACCAAAGCAGCCGTCATTGGATCAGTTTCTCGCTCGCGCCATCTTCCCCTGTCTTTTGCCCAAGAGCGCTTGTGGTTCTTCGACCAATTGGAACCGGGAAACCCCTTCTACAACCTCTGCGGTGCGGTTCGGATGACGGGGCAACTTAATGCAGAAGCACTCAGGCAAAGTATTGAAAAAATTATCGATCGGCACGAGGTTTTGAGAACTGCATTTGCCGCTGTGGAAGGGCAACCGATACAGGTTGTCGCTGCTGCGGGCGATTGGACGCTGCCGCTGATTGATTTGAGCGATCGCTCCCCAGACGATCGCCAGATCCAGGTGCAAAGGCTGTCGGCCCTCCAAGCGCGAGAGCCCTTTGATTTGGGGCAAAGCTCTCTGCTGCGCGCCAAACTGCTGCGCCTCGACGAAAGTGAGCACGTCTTACTTCTAACCGTGCATCATATTGTTTTTGATGGTTGGTCCCTGGGCGTATTTCTCCGGGAGTTGGGAGAATTTTATCAAGCTTTTTCTAGCAATGATTTACCCTTGCTTTCCCCGCTGCCAATTCAATACGCCGATTTTGCCGCATGGCAGCGCCAGCAGTTGCAAGGAGAAATATTAGAGACGCAACTGGCTTACTGGAAGCAGCAGTTAAGCGGCAGCTTGCCGATTCTAAATTTACCAACCGACTTTCCTCGCCCCGCCGTTCAAACGTTTCAGGGTGCGAGACAAACTTGGGAGTTGCCCAAGGATTTGAGCTTGGCCCTGGTCCAATTTCAGCAAGAAAAAGCCACCCTATTTATGACGTTGCTGGCAGCCTTCAAGACGCTGCTTTATCGCTACACGGGGCAGACAGATATTTTAGTTGGCTCTCCGATCGCCAACCGCAATCGCAGCGAGATAGAGTCATTAATTGGATTTTTTGTCAATACTTTAGTCCTGCGGTCTGACCTAAATGGAAATCCGACTTTTCGAGAGTTGCTAAGGAGCGTGCGAGAAGTGGCATTAGCCGCTTACGCGCATCAAGATATACCGATTGAGAAGCTTGTCGAGGAGTTGCAGCCAGAGCGAGATTTGAGCTACTCGCCGCTGTTTCAAGTGGCGTTTGCCTTGCAAAACGGCTTGACGCAGACTCTAGAATTGCCAGGGCTGACATTAAATTCCCATGAAATTGATACCGGAACGGCTAATTTCGACTTGATGCTATTTTTGGAAGAAACTGAGGGGGGGTTGACGGCGACGTGGGAGTACAGCACGAACCTGCTCCAACCCAGCACGATCGCGCGGATGCACGGGCATTTTCAGATTTTGCTGGAAGGAATTATCGCCAATGCCGATCGGCGCCTGGACGAGTTGCCATTGCTGAGCGATCGCGAACGGCATCAACTCCTAATCGAGTGGAATAATACGCAAGTCGATTATCCAAAAGATTCCACCATTCACCAATTATTTGAAGCGCAGGTCGATAGAACTCCCGATGCCATTGCAGTCGTATTTGAAGACCAAAAACTTACCTACGGCGAACTGAATGAACGAGCGAATCAAGTCGCGCACTACCTGCAAAAACTCGGTGTAAAACCTGAAGTCCGCGTCGGAATTTATGTCGATCGCTCCCTAGAAATGGTGGTGGGATTGCTGGGAATTATTAAGGCTGGCGGCGCTTATGTTCCGCTCGACCCGGCGTATTCAAGTGAACGCTTGAGCTTCATGCTGGAGGATGCCAAGGTTCAAGTGCTTCTGGCGCAGTCGCATATATATGAGAAGATTCGCGATCGGGCGCTGAGTGCAGTTTTCCTTGATTCAGACTGGGAAAACATCGCGCGAGAAAGCAAAGAAAATTGTTTGAGCGATGTAAAGGCAGATTGTCTCGCTTATGTAATCTATACGTCAGGTTCGACAGGGAAACCCAAGGGCGTTCAAGTCAACCATCGCAGCGCAGTTCATCTTTTTGCAGCCACTTACCCCCTATTTAATTTTAGCGATCGCGACGCTTGGACTGTTTTTCACTCCTACGCTTTCGACTTCTCCGTATGGGAAATTTGGGGAGCGCTTCTTCACGGCTGCAAGCTGGTTATAGTCCCTCTCGAAGTGACTCAATCGCCCTCAGCTTTTTACCAATTGCTGTGCACAGAGCGAGTTACCATTCTCAATCAAACTCCTTCAGCAATTCGCCAACTGATTGACGCTCAAAAAAATGCAGATCGCGAGCCAAAATGGAGCCTCCGCCTAATTATTTGCGGCGGAGAAGCTTTGCCCGCAGAACTCGCTTCTGAGTTGCTTGAGTGGAACCTCCCCCTTTGGAACTTTTACGGCCCCACAGAAGCCACTGTCTGGACAGCCATCCATCCGATAAAATCCGTTGAATCAAAGCGCGGTTCGATCCCGATCGGTCGCCCTCTTCCCAACACCCAGCTCTACATTCTGGACGAAAATTTGCAGCCGGTTCCTGTAGGAGTTTTGGGCCAACTGTATATCGGCGGCGCTGGCTTATCCAGAGGCTATTTGAACCAACCCGAACTAACTGCCCAAAAGTTTATTCCCAATCCCTTCTCTCAGGAAATCGGGGCGCGGTTGTACAAAACTGGAGATATTGCCCGCTACCTGCCAGATGGAACGATTGAATTTTTAGGCCGCAGCGACAATCAAGTCAAAATTCGCGGTTTCCGAATTGAACTGGGCGAGATTGAAGCGGTACTGAGCCAGCATCCGGCAGTGCGGGAAAGTGTAGTGCTGCTTGGGGAGGATAATTCAGGGGAAAACCGCTTGGTGGCTTATATCGTTTCTAGCTCAGAATTCACCACTGGGCAGCCATCTTTAATTAGCAAACTGCGTGACTTTCTCAAAGAAAAGCTGCCACAATACATGATCCCTTCAGCCTTCGTGCTGCTAGAGGCTCTGCCTTTAACATCTAATGGAAAAATCGATCGGCGATCACTCAGAGCGCTCGATGTAGAAAGATCGGAATTAAACGCAGCTTTTGCACCCCGCACTCGGGAAGAACAGTTACTCGCTGAAATTTGGAGTCAGGTTCTCGGCGTCAAACAAATAGGAATTGGCGACAATTTCTTCGAGTTGGGAGGACATTCCCTGCTGGCCACGCAACTGATTGCTAAAGTTCGAGAAGCGTTTCAGGTAGAGTTGCCGCTGCGCAGTTTGTTTCAATCCCCGACGGTGGAAAGTTTGGCTGTAGCGATCGCCATTGCTAAAGCGCACCAGGCGATCGAAGCCCGCGCCCTTGTGCAACTGCCGGAAATCGTCCCCGAGCCTCAAAATCGCTACAAACCATTTCCCCTCAACGAAATGCAGCAGGCGTACTGGATCGGGAGAAATAGCTTTTTTGAAATGGGGAATGTCGCCATTCACGGCTATGTAGAAATTGAAGGCGACGATATAGATTTAGAGCGGTTTAGCCTCGCGTGGCAGCGAGTGGTGGAACGCCATGATATGCTGCGCGCGATCGTCCATCCAGACGGGCAACAGCAAATTTTAGAAACAGTGCCAGCTTATGCAATTCCAGTATTAGATTTGCGCGGACAAAGCCCAGAGGCGGTGAACTCCCAACTCGAAGCAATTCGCGAATCCCTGTCTCACCAAGTGCTGCCGCTCGATCGCTGGCCGCTTTTCGAGATTCGCGCCTCGCTTCTGAGCGATCGCCGCATCCGCTTGCACGTCAGCATTGACGCCTTGTGCATTGACGGTTGGAGCTATCAAATTCTCTTTGGAGATTTGGTGAGGTTTTACCGCAATCCCAACGCGGCGATCGCGCCTTTGCAACTGTCATTCCGCGACTACGTTATAGCTGCGATCGCGCTCCAAGATGCCCCATTTTTCCAGCAATCTTTAGAGTATTGGAAAAATCGCCTCGCCACTCTGCCGCCAGCGCCCGAACTCCCCTTGGCCAAGCATCCGAGTTCCCTGACACAGCCTCGCTTCAAGCGCTGGAGCGCTCAGCTAGAGCCGGAAACCTGGAAAAAACTCAAAGCCAGAGCCGCGCGATCGGCGCTTTCTCCGACAGGCGTTTTGCTGGCTGCTTATGCCGAAGTTCTGGCCCTGTGGAGCAAAAGCCCCCGGTTTACCCTCAACGTGCCGCGCTTCAATCGCCTTTCGCTGCACCCGCAAGTCAACGACATTATCGGCGAGTTTGCCTCGTTTACTTTGCTGGAGGTAGACAACTCGCGCCGAGAAAGTTTTGAAGTTCGGGCGAAACGCCTGACTCAGCAGCTTTGGCATGATTTAGAGCACCAGTACGTCAGCGGCGTCCGCGTTTTGCGAGAATTGACGCAACTGCTGGGAAGAACATCGGCGGCACCGATGCCAGTGGTATTCACGACTAATCCGCAGAATAACCCCGGACAAAGCGATTCTTCCATACTGGGCGCGATCGCAGAAATCGGAGAGGTTGTTTACGTCGTCGGTCAAACTCCCCAAGTTTGGATAGACAATCAGTACAGCGAAGCTGGCGGCACTCTATTCTTAAACTGGGATGTGGTGGAAGAACTCTTCCCCCAAGGGCTAATCGACGATATGTTTGACGCCTACTGTCACCTGTTGCAGCGCCTCGCAAGCTCGGAGTCAGCTTGGCAAGAAGAGGCACAGTTGCAGCAGCAAGCCGTCGCTAACGGCATCGAAGCACCCATTCCCGATGTATTGCTGCACGAGTTGTTTGCTCAGAAAGTCGCCTCGCGATCGCAGCAAGCAGCCGTGATCGCGCGCGATCGCACCCTCACCTACGAGGAACTATATCTGCGATCGAATCAAGTCGCTCACCGATTGCGGAAGCTGGGAGCTCGCCCTAACCAGTTGGTTGCCGTGGTTATGGAAAAAGGATGGGAGCAAATCGTCGCTGTGCTGGGCATTCTCGCATCCGGGGCAGCTTATTTGCCCGTAGATGCCGCGCTACCAAAAGAACGGCTGCTGTATTTGCTGGAAAATGGCGAAGTTGAGATTGTTTTGACGCAATCTCAGTTAAATCAGCGATGGGAATGGCCGGAAAATGTGCGGCGAATTTGTCTCGATACCGACGAATTGGCGGCCGAAAGCAGCGAAGCTTTGGAGTCGGTGCAGGAACCGGAAGATTTAGCGTATGTGATTTATACTTCCGGCTCAACTGGCTTGCCGAAAGGCGTGGCGATCGCGCACCGAGGTGCAGTCAATGCGATCGCTCAGACCAATCAAGTGTTTAATGTGGCCGAGTGCGATCGCGCGATCGCACTCACCGCCCTGCACCACGATATGTCGGTTTACGATATCTTCGGCATCCTAGCAGCCGGGGGAGCGATCGTCATTCCCGATGCCGCACAACGGCTAGACCCCGCTCACTGGGCTCAATTGATGGTAAAAGAGCGCGTCACGATTTGGAACTCGGTTCCCCCGATGATGGAAATGCTGCTCGATTACGCTGCTGGACGTTCTGAGGTGTTGCCGGAGTGCTTGCGCTGGGCGTTTCTCGGCGGAGATTGGATACCGATAACGCTCCCTGAGAGGTTAAGGGCGATCGTCAAAGAATGTCGCGTTGTCAGCGTCGGCGGACCAACCGAAACTACCCTTTGGAATATTTGGTATCCGGTAGAAACTGTTGACCCTTCTTGGAAAAGCATTCCCTACGGATCGCCGATCGCCAATACACGCTATTACATTTTGAATGAAAGGCTCGAAGACTGTCCCGTCTGGGTTGCCGGCGAGATGTGCTGTGCCGGAGTTGGACTGACAAAAGGATACTGGCGGAATGAAGAAAAAACTCGCGCCAGCTTCCTCACGCACCCCGTCACGGGCGATCGCTTGTACCGAACGGGAGATTTAGGGCGCTTCCTCCCTGACGGCAACATCGAATTTTTAGGCCGAGAAGATTTCCGCCTTAAAATTCGAGGATTCCGCATCGAAGCAGGAGAAATTGAAGCTGCTTTGAACGAGCACCCAGCAGTCAAAGCATCCATTGTCACCGCCTTCGGAGAAAAGCACAGTCAAAAGCGCTTAGTAGCATATATCGTTCCACAACAAAACCCTGCCCCTGCGGTTGAAGAATTGCGCCAATTCCTGAGCGAAAAACTGCCCGATTATATGGTGCCTTCTGCATTTATAATTTTGGACGCGCTGCCGCTTTCGGAGAACGGCAAAGTTAACCGCAAGGCACTGCCTGAAACGGAGGCAGCGATTCAACAAGAAAAGATTTTTGTCGCACCGCGCACCTCTATTGAGGCAATGTTAGCGAGAATTTGCTGTGAGGTTCTCGCAATCGAACAGTTAAGCATTGCCGATAACTTTTTTGAACTAGGAGGAAATTCGCTGCTGGCAATTCAATTAGCAGCAAAGGTACGAGAATCTTGTCAGATAGAATTGCCTTTGTGCGATATTTTTGCAGGACAATCGCTCGCCGTACTTGCAGAAAAGATTTCTGAAGCCAAAAACAAAAACGCGACAGTTGAAGAACCCGCGATCGCGCCCGTTTCGCGATCGGCGTACCGCATGAAACTGTCATCTTTGCGCTAAGCACAAATCAGTGATGAGTCATGGGCGAGCAGCCAATAATATCATGTCCGTTCGATTGACCGTTATTCCTGTAGGGGCGGGTTCGCCAATATCTTTAGTAAAAACGATAAATCTCGTAAACCCGCCCCGCCGAAGATATTACCTCATAACAAATCCCCAAATATCGGCTGCAATCCCAATTACCAATTACCAGTTACTAATCCAATGACGGTGCATATTTCCGAAAAACCTCCCACAGATACTCGCGACTCGGCGAATGCTTCCGAAGAAGAAGTATTTGCATTTCCCACCTCTTTTGCCCAGCAAAGACTGTGGTTTATTGCTCAATTTGAACCGGGAAACCCTTTTTACAACCTGCCGGCGGCTGTGTTACTCAAAGGCAGGCTAAATGTAGTAGTGCTAGAGCTAAGTTTCAAGGAAATTGTGCGCCGTCACGAAGCTTTGCGGACGACATTTGCCACTGTAGACGGTCAACCCGTGCAGGTGGTGGGTCAGAAATTTAATTTCGGGCTGCAAGTTTTAGACCTGCAACAATTGGCGGAAACTGAGCGAGAAAAAAAAGTAAAACAACTGGCTGCCGAAGAAGCTAGCAAACCTTTTGACCTCACCAAAGGGCCGCTGTTGCGAGCTAGTTTGCTACAGTTAAATGCTGAGGAATATGTCTTGCTGCTGACGCTGCATCACATTATTTTTGATGGCTGGTCAATCGGAGTCTTTCTGCAAGAATTAGCAGCACTTTACGAAGCGTTTTTGATCGCCAAACCATCCCCACTTCCCGAACTTTCCATCCAGTACGCCGATTTTGCTATTTGGCAGCGGGAATGGCTTACGGGCGATCGCTTGCAAACTCAACTTAACTACTGGAAAAAGCAGCTAAGTGGCGCTCCCCCCTTGCTGGAATTGCCCGCCGATCGCCCCCGTCCCCCCGCCCAAACCTATCGGGGCGCGAAAGAATCATTTCTCATCCCGAAAACGCTAACAGAAGCCCTCAAAAAGCTCAGCCGCCAGGAAAATGTCACCCTGTTTATGATGCTGCTAGCAGCCTTTAAAACGTTGCTCTATCGCTATACAGGACAGGCTGATATTCCCGTCGGCTCTCCCATCGCCAACCGCAACCGAGCGGAAATTCAAGGGCTAATTGGGTTTTTTGTCAATACTTTGGTATTGCGAACTGATTTGTCAGGTACTCCCACTTTTCGGCAGTTGCTTGCCCGCATTCGGGAGGTGAGTTTAGAAGCTTACGCTCACCAGGATTTGCCGTTTGAGAAACTGGTTGAAGAGTTGCAACCCGATCGAAATTTGAGCTACAATCCGCTGTTCCAAGTTGTTTTTGTTTTGCAAGCTGCACCTGTTGCTGCGGAATCAATAGCCGGACTCAATCTCACTCTTCTAGATGTTGAGAATCAGACAGCAAAAGTAGACTTAACGCTGTATTTAGAAGAAAAGCAGGAAGAAATTAGCTGTCAGTTTGAATACAGCACAGATTTATTTGATGCAGCCACAATCAAGCGGATGGTGGGGCATTTTCTTACGTTGCTGGAGGGCATAGCTGCCAACCCAGAGCAACGCATTGAAGACTTGCCTTTGCTGGGGGAAAAAGAGCGGCATCAGTTGTTGATAGAGTGGAATGACACCCGCGCTGATTATTCGAGCGATAGCTGCATTCATCAATTATTTGAAACGCAGGTCGAGCGAACTCCCGATGCAATTGCAGTCGTATTTGAAGACCAAAAACTCACCTACCGCGAGCTGAATGAACGAGCGAATCAACTCGCGCATTACCTGCAAAGACTCGGCGTCAAGCCAGAAGTTTTGGTGGGAATTTGTGTCGAGCGATCGCTCGAAATGCTGGTAGCCATTTTGGGCATTTTAAAAGTCGGTGCCGCTTACGTTCCTCTCGATCCTGCTTATCCCCAAGAACGCCGATACTTCATGCTGGCGGACGCAAAATTTCCGGTGATTTTGACTCAAAAAAAGCTCCTAGAAACCCTCCCCGAACACAGCGCTAAAGTCGTCTGTATCGACGCCGAATGGAAGGAAATTTCCCGCCAGAGCGATCGCAACCCCGCTGTTAAAGTGGAAGCCGATCGCCTCGCTTACGTCCTCTACACTTCGGGCTCGACAGGTACTCCCAAAGGCGTACTCGGCACCCACCGAGGTACAGTCAATCGCTGTTTTTGGAACCCCTACCCTTTTATCGAAGAAGATATTTGCTGTCAAAAAACGTCCTTAAATTTTGTCGATTCGGTTTGGGAAATTTTTGCTCCTTTGCTGCATGGGTTGCCAACTGTGATTATTCCCGATCGAGCCGTCAAAGATATTAACCAATTCCTTCAAACCTTATCAAAACAAAATGTAACGCGACTGGTGCTGGTGCCTTCTTTGTTGCGCCCTATCTTAGAATCCTTTCCTGATTTAGACAGGCGTTTGCCTCAATTAAAGTATTGGATTTGCAGTGGAGAAACTCTGCCGATGGAACTTTGCCAGCAATTTCGAGAGCAGATGCCCCAACGAGTATTAATCAATCTTTATGGCTCTTCTGAAGTAGCTGCAGACGTGACGTGGTACGATGCAAGTCACTGTGTCGAGAAAGTTCCAATCGGTCGCCCCATAGCCAACACGCAGCTTTACATCTTAGATAGTTATTTGCAACCTGTGCCAATTGGAGTGCCAGGGGAACTGCATATCGGTGGCGCAGGATTAGCCAGAGGCTATCTGAATCGTCCCGAATTAACGGCCCAGAAATTTATTCCAAATCCTTTTAGCAACTCACCCGACGCCCGCCTTTACAAAACTGGCGACAGGGCGCGTTATTTGCCAGATGGAAATATCGAATACCTGGGGCGAATTGATAGCCAAGTGAAAATCCGGGGCTATCGCATCGAATTGGGAGAAATTGAAGAAACCCTGCGACAGCACCCCGCCGTGCGTGATGCAGCAGCGATCGCGCGCGATGACGGTTCGGGCAACAAGCGCTTAGTCGCTTATGTAGTGCCTAACCAAGACAAACTTCCCAGCATCAGCAACCTGCGCGGCTACCTGCAAGAAAAGCTGCCGGAATACATGGTGCCTGCTGCCTTCGTGACGCTGGAATCGCTGCCTCTAACTCCCAACGGCAAAGTCGATCGCAAGGCGCTTCCCGCACCAGATTGCGATCGCCCAGAACTCGAAGAGGCATTCGTCGCGCCTCGCACGGCTATTGAGAAAATTCTAGCGGAAATTTGGGCGCAAGTATTGGGGTTAGAACAAGTGGGAATTGACGACAATTTCTTTGAATTGGGCGGCGATTCTATCCTCAGCATTCAAGTAATTTCTCAAGCCAATCAAGCGGGGTTGCTGCTCACTCCAAAACAACTGTTTCAACACCAAACCATTGCACAGTTAGCAGCCGTAGCCAATACAGCTCAAGCCCAACAATCGGAACAGGGATTAATCGTTGGCGAAGTTCCTCTGACACCGATTCAGCACGGGTTTTTTGAGCAAAATCTCTCCGATCCGCACCACTGGAATCAGGCGGTGCTTTTAGAGTTGCGGCAACCTCTCGAACCTGCATTAATTGAGTCAGTTTTGCAGGAATTGCTGAAACACCACGACGCGCTGCGCCTGCGTTTTGCGCGAGGAGAATCTGGCTGGCTGCAGGAGCTCGCCAATCCCGACGAGGTTGCTCCGTTTACCTGCATTGATTTGTCGTCGCTACCTCCAGAGGAACGAGAAGCCGCTTTCCAAACCGCCGCCACTCAGTTGCAAGCCAGTTTGAATTTGTCAGAGGGGCCATTACTTCGCGCTGCCCTATTTGACTTGGGCAAACATCAGCCAAACCGCTTGTTATTGGCCATTCATCACTTAGCGGTTGATGGGGTTTCGTGGCGAATTTTAATTGAGGATTTCCAGGCAGCTTATGGGCAGATTAGTTGCGGCGAAACAGTCGCGCTCCCGCCCAAAACAACCTCATTTAAGCAGTGGGCAGAACGCTTGTATGAGTGGGCGCGATCGCCCGAATTGCAGGGAGAGTTCGATTACTGGCTCGCCCTTTCTCACCAACCAACTTCTCGCTTGCCAATAGATTTCCCCACAGCAGCCAATTTAGTCGCATCTGAAAAGACAGTCTCCGTTGCTTTGAGTGTTGAAGAAACACAGATGCTCCTGCAAGAAGTACCTGCCGCTTACCGTACTCAAATTAATGATGTATTGCTAACTGCTTTAGGTCAAGCATTTGAACGCTGGACTGGCAATAACTCACTTTTACTTGACTTAGAAGGTTCTGGGCGCGAAGATATATTTGAAGGAGTCGATTTTTCGCGCACAATCGGCTGGTTCACAACAGTTTTTTCCGTTATGTTAAATTTAGAAAAAGCTGGCGATCTAGGGGCAGCCATTAAATCAGTGAAAGAGCAATTACGCGCAGTACCAAAGGGTGGTATTGGCTGCGGTGTACTCGGATATTTAAACCCAGAAATTGCTAAAAAAATGCACAAATTGCCGCAAGCTGAGGTAAGGTTTAACTATCTCGGACAGTTAGACCAAGTGCTGCCGAAATCTTCTTTGTGGATGCTGTCCTCCGAGCCTAGTGGTCCCATTCACAGCCCGCGCGGAAATCGGCGTTACCTGCTGGAAATTAACGGATTTATTGCCAGCAGCAAGCTGCAATTAGATTGGACGTACAGCGAAAACATTCACCGACGAGAAAGCATTGAAAATTTGGCAACGGGCTTTATAGAATCGCTGCGATCGCTAATTCAATACTGTCAGTCCCCCGACACCGGCGGCTGCACTCCTTCTGACTTTGCAGAGTTTAAGTGGAGCCAGTGGAACCAGGACGATTTAGACAACATTACTGCAATTTTGGGAGATATGTAAGATGAGCAAAGGCAATATAGAAGATTTTTATCCCCTCTCCCCAGCGCAGCAGGGCATTCTCTTTCATTCCCTTTACCAGCCTGAATCGGGTCTATATTTCGGGCAATTGCTGTGCGTATTGCGCGGCGATCTCAAGGTTTCTGCGTTTAGAAATAGTTGGCAAAAAGTTGTAGACAGGCATCCCATTTTGCGGACTTGTTTCGTGTGGGAGAACGTAAAAGAACCCGTGCAAGTTGTGCGCAAGCAGGCTCCCTTATCCTGGCAGCAAATGGACTGGCGATCACTCTCCACTTCTGCACAAGCACAGCAGCTAGAAAATTTCCTAAAAGCCGATAGAGAACAGGGCTTTGACTTGACATCAGCTCCCTTGATTCGCATTGCGCTAGGGCAGTTACAGGAAGATGCTTTCCAGTTCATTTTGAGCTATCACCACTTAGTTTTAGATGGGTGGTCGCTGGCGAGCGTCTTTAAGGAAGTTTTGGCCTTTTACCGAGCAGAATGCCAGGGGGCGGAATTGGAACTCAAGCGCCCTCGCTCTTATCGAGATTACATCGCCTGGTTGCAGCAGCAAGATTTAGCTGAGGCAGAGTCATTTTGGCGGCAAACGCTCCAAGGATTTACGGCACCCACGTCGCTTGTTGTCGGTGGAAAATTGAGCTGCAAAAGCGGTGAAGGGAGCCGGGGCGAAGCAGAAATCAAACTTCCCGATCTAGCGCCTCTACAAGAATTAGCGCGACAGTACAAGCTGACTATAAATACTCTCGTACAGGGAGCTTGGGCGCTACTTTTGAGCCGATATAGCGGTGAAGAAGACATAGTTTTTGGCGTAACGGTTTCGGGGCGATCGCCTGAATTAATCGGGGCGGAATCGATGGTTGGGATGCTGATTAATACTCTGCCTGTCAGAGTATCAGTGTCCGCTGAAGACTCAATAATTTCGTGGTTACAGCAATTGCAAAGCCACAGCATGGAAGTGCGCCAGTACGAATACTCGCCTCTGGTAGAAATTCAGCAGCGGTGGAGCCAAATTCCTCTCAATACGCCACTATTTGAAAGTATCGTCGTATTTGAAAATTACCCCGTCGATCCTTCATTGCAGGGCGGAAAAAATGACCTAGAGATTGGCGACGTGCGATCGGTTGACAGCACGAATTACCCCATCGCATTGATGGCGATCGCGCAATCGGAGTTAGCGCTCAAAATTATGTACGATCGCAGCCGCTTTGACGACAGCGCGATCGAGCGGATGCTGGGACACTTGCAGGTCTTGCTAGAAGGGATGGCGGCAAACCCTCACCAGCCTTTGAAAAATTTACCGCTGCTAACGCCAGCCGAAAAGCAGCAAATTCTTTTTGAATGGAACGACACCAAAGCTGACTATCCCCAAGATCGCTGCATTCATCAATTATTTGAACGGCAGGCCCAGCGAACTCCTGATGCGGTTGCCGTAATATTTGAAGACCAAAAACTCACCTACCGCGATTTGAATGAACGAGCCAACAAACTCGCGCATTACCTGCAACAACTCGGCGTCAAGCCAGAAGTTTTGGTGGGAATTTGTGTCGAGCGATCGTTTGAGATGATCGTCGGTATGCTCGGAATTTTAAAAGCCGGGGGCGCTTACGTTCCGCTCGATCCAGCCTACCCGCGCGAGCGCTTAGCTTTCACGTTAGAAGACGCTCAAATTTCGGTGCTGCTAACCCAGCAAAAATTGTTAAAAATTCTGCCAGAATGCAGCGCAAAAGTCATCGGATTCGATCAGTGGGAAGAGGAACAGAATTTTTCGGAAAAGTCAGGTTCGGATTTTAAATTTAATCAGCAAAACCCCTCTAAGTTAGCGTATGTAATTTATACGTCAGGTTCCACGGGCAGGCCCAAAGGGGTTGCAATCGAACACCGCAGCACCGTTGCCTTTTTGCACTGGGCAAAAGAGCTTTTTTCGCCCGAAGAACTGGGAGGAGTTCTCGCCTCGACATCTATTTGCTTTGATTTGTCAGTTTTCGAGCTATTCGCGCCTCTAAGCTGCGGCGGCACAGCCATCCTGGCAGAAAATGCCTTGCACCTGCCCACTTTAAAAACAGCGGAAAAAGTAACGCTGATTAATACCGTTCCCAGCGCGATCGCAGAACTGCTGCGAATCAACGGCATTCCCGAAACAGTCCGCACCGTCAATTTAGCTGGCGAACCGCTGCCGAATACTTTAGCGCAGCAGCTTTACCAGCTTCCTCACATTCAGAAAGTCTTCAATCTTTACGGACCCTCAGAAGATACCACCTATTCAACCTTTGCTTTAATTGAAAAAGGTGCCGAGAGAATGCCACCCATTGGCAGCCCGATTGCGAATACGCAGATTTATTTATTAGATCGAACTCTCAATCCCGTGCCAATTGGAGTGCCAGGGGAACTGCATATCGGTGGCGCAGGATTGGCCAGAGGCTATCTGAATCGTCCCGAATTAACGGCCCAGAAATTTATTCCAAATCCTTTTAGCAACTCACCCGACGCCCGCCTTTACAAAACAGGCGACAGGGCGCGTTATTTACCAGATGGAAATATCGAATACCTGGGGCGAATTGATAGCCAAGTGAAAATCCGGGGCTATCGCATCGAATTGGGAGAAATTGAAGCGCAGCTAAACCGCCATCCAGCCGTGCGGGAGAGCGCAGTTTTGCTGCGGGAAGACACGCCGGGAGACAAGCGATTAATAGCCTATATAGTGGCTGCGTCAGAAACGACTCTCACCACTGGAGAATTGCACGTTTTCTTGAAGGAAAAGTTGCCGGACTATATGGTGCCTGCGGCCTTCGTGCTTTTGGAAGCTTTGCCCCTGACCGTTAACGGTAAGCTAGATCGGCGATCGCTGCCAGAACCCGACACAGCCAGACCCGATTTAGCGGAAGCTTTTGTCGCTCCCGGCACTGCCGAAGAAAAAGCGTTGGCAGAAATTTGGGAGAAAATTCTCGGCGTGGAAAAAGTCGGCATCCGTGACAATTTTTTTGCCTTGGGAGGCGATTCTATCCGCAGCATTCACGTGCAGTCTTTAGCTCAAAAACAAGGCTTGCGCTTCTCCTTGCAACAACTGTTCCAGTCTCCAACGATTGAGGCGATCGTTCGGGAGCTGAAAGCAACAGAATTTAAAGACTTAGAACCTTCAAAAACTCAAGCTTTCAGTTTGATTTTGCCAGCAGATAAACAGCAAATACCTGATAATGTAGAGGATGCCTATCCCTTAACTGCCCTTCAGATGGGCATGATTTTTCACAGCGAGTACAGCCCGGAAAGCGCTATCTATCACTATATCTTTAGCTTTCACCTAAAAGCTCCTCTCGAAGTTCAGGTTTTGCAGGCAGCGATAGAGTATTTGGTAAAGCGTCACGCCGTGCTGCGGACTTCATTTCAGTTAACTGGTTTCAGCCAACCCCTGCAATTGGTTCATCAAAAAGTTGAAGTTCCCTTGCAGGTGGAAGATTGGCGCCACCTCTCCAATTCCCAGCGAGAAGCGGCTTTAAATGCTTGGCTTGAAGCAGAAAGAAATAGGCATTTTGATTGGAAAAATCCTCCTTTGATGCGGTTCCAGCTTCACCGATATACTCAGGAGACTTTTCAGCTAACTTTTGTATTTCATCACGCGATTCTCGATGGATGGAGTATGGGGTTGCTGTTGACAGAGTTGTTTGAGCAATATTTTTTCCTGCTGGAGAAAACAAGCGGTTCTGCCGCTGTGCTACCTCAAAGCGCCTTCCGAGATTTTGTGGCGCTGGAGCAAGCGAGCGTTGCATCTGAGGAACACCAGCGCTTTTGGAGGGAAAAGTTAAGCGACTGCACGATCGCGGTGCTGACGCGCTGGCAAAAATTCCCGCGCGAGGCGAGAATCCGGCAAATTTGCACCCACAATGTGGCGATTCCACCGGAAATTTCCGAAGGGCTCAAACAGTTAGCTAATACCGCCGGAGTTCCTCTTAAAAGCGTTTTGTTAGCTGCTCATTTGCGCGTTTTAAGCCTGCTGTGCGGACAGTCAGACGTGCTGACAGGTTTAGTGGCGAACGGACGCCCTGAAGAGACAGATGGAGAGCGAATTTGCGGACTTTTTCTGAATACTCTACCATTTCGCTTGCAACTATCCGGCGGTACTTGGAGAGATTTGGTGCAGCAGGTTTTTGAGGCGGAGCGAGAATTGCTGCCTTATCGGCGTTATCCGCTGGCAGAAATACAGAGAAATTTGGGCGGTCAGCCTTTGTTCGAGACAGCGTTTAACTACGTTAATTTTCACGTTTATCAGGGCGTGCAAACCATAAAAAATCTTGAACTTTTAGGGGAAAAGTTTTTACTAGAAACGAATTTTCCTTTATTTGTTGAATTCAGCCTAGATGCTTTCTCCGCGAAAGTACAGTTGTCTCTGGAATACGACAGGGCCGAGTTTTGCGGCGAACAGGTTGAGGCAATGGGAGGTTATTACGCCCGAACCCTAGAGGCGATCGCGCGCGAGTCATCCGAGCGTTACGAGTTGCGATCGCTTCTTTCCGAGCCAGAGCAACATCAGTTGTTGATAAAGTGGAATGACACCCGAGCCGATTATCCGGGCGATCGCTGCATTCATCAATTATTTGAAGCGCAGGCCCAGCGAGCTCCGGATGCAGTAGCAGTAGTATTTGAAGACCAACAAATCACCTACCGCGAGCTGAATGAACGAGCCGATCGACTCGCGCATTACCTGCAACAACTCGGCGTCAAGCCAGAAGTTTTGGTGGGAATTTGTGTCGAGCGTTCCCTAGAAATGGTGGTCGGACTTCTTGCCATCCTCAAAGCTGGTGGCGCTTACGTTCCCCTCGACCCGGCATATCCGCCAGATCGCCTCGCCTTCATGCTAAAAGATGCGGCAATTCCAATTCTCTTAACTCAAAAACGGCTGTTAGAAACCCTGCCGGAAAACAGCGCCCGCGTCGCCTGCTTGGATGCCGGCTGGGAAGCCATATCGAGCAGTACCGAGCCAGCCGCTGGCTTACAAAATTCTTCCAATTTAGCCTATGTCATCTATACTTCAGGCTCAACAGGAAAACCCAAAGGGGTGCAAATTTCCCACGCTGCTGTCGTCAACTTTTTGACTTCTATGGGCCAGCAGCTCGCGATTGCAGACCGAGATATTTGGCTGGCAGTCACCTCCTTATCTTTTGACATTGCAGCCCTGGAGTTATTCCTGCCTATTACAACAGGTTCTCGCGTCGTTGTCGCCAGCCGAAAAGTGGCATCTGACGGACAAAAACTGTTAGAAACGTTAAATAATTCTGGCGCAACCATTATGCAAGCTACTCCAGCGAGTTGGAAAATGCTTTTAGCAGCGGGATGGCCCAGAAGCGAGGGATTAAAAATACTGTGCGGGGGAGAAGCTTTACCCCAACACCTCGCCAATCAGTTGCAGTTGCGGGGCGGTTTCGTCTGGAATTTATACGGCCCGACAGAAACCACCATCTGGTCTACTCTCTATCAGCTTGACCGCAAAGATGAATCAGTTTCTATCGGTCGCCCGATTGCTAACACTCAAATTTATATCTTAGACCGCTATTTAATGCCGGTTCCCGTTGGCGTTTTTGGCGAACTGCATATCGGGGGGGCTGGCTTATCTAGAGGCTACCTAAACCGACCGGAACTGACCGCACAGAAGTTTATTCCTAACCCCTTTGCAGAGGGTGGAATATATGCTTCATTCATCCTTCATCCTTCATCCTTCATTCTCTCAGAACGCCTCTATAAAACTGGGGACTTGGCTCGCTATCTCCCAGACGGAAATATTGAATTTATGGGGCGCAGCGACCATCAAGTGAAAGTACGGGGTTATCGAATTGAGTTAGGAGAAATTGAGGAAACTCTCAGACAGCACCCCGCTGTGCAAGATGCTGCGGCGATCGCCCGCGATGACGGTTCCGGCAACAAGCGCTTAGTCGCTTATGTGGTGCCTGACCCAGACAAACTGCCCAGCATCAGCAACCTGCGCGGCTATCTGCAAGAAAAGCTGCCGGAATATATGGTGCCTTCTGGGTTCGTAACACTGGAATCGCTGCCACTAACTCCCAACGGCAAACTCGACCGCCGCGCTTTGCCCCAGAAGTGCGATCGCGTCTCTGAGGAAACAGCTTTCACCGAGCCACAAACGCCTACTGAAAAAGAACTCGCGCAGATTTGGATGGCTGTTTTAGAACTAGAAAAAGTAGGAATTAATGAAAGTTTTTTTGACATCGGCGGTCACTCTTTGATGGCGATGCAATTGGTATCGCGAGTGCGAATGCGGTTTGGAGTGGAGTTACCGCTGTACGATTTTTATGCCGCTCCCACCATTCAGAATTTAGCAGAACTGGTCGAGGAAGAAATTCTGGCAAACGCCGATTCTAACCAGATAGATGAATTGCTCGATCTCTTAGAAAAGAGTGATGGAGAGTCAGCACAAACTGTGATGCTGACTGAGTAAATATCGGGTTGACCAAAAAGCACAAAAAGCCCTTTTCTCCTTAAGCTTTCGGTGGGAAAAGGAGAGAAAAAAGCCCATTTAACAGGATTGATGCGGGATGAATAAACTAACAGTAAAAACCAAAGATTCTCAAGATGTAATGCAGCCCTTAACAGCCTCTGTTACCCCCTTTGAAGAAAAGTTAATGGAGCTATTCAGTGCCTCAGAAAAGTCATTTTTGGCAGAAGAAGCAATGGAGGAGCGAATTTCTGCCCTAGTTCAAGACTTTTTGTACGCAAAAACCGCTAGTACAGATCTTGACTTAGAGTTAATTATTCAGGAGTTTAGGGAAAACAAAATTCCCGCCCTTCCTACAGATGTTGGGGATTATATCGAGGATTTGGCGCAAACCCTCGTTGCCCATTCCATTCACACATCTTCCCCCCGATATATCGGTCACATGACGAGCGCACTTCCCTATTTTGTGCGCCCGATCGCGAAGCTGTTAACCGCGATGAATCAAAATTTAGTCAAGATGGAAACAGCCAAAGTTTTAAGCCCCTGCGAGCGCCAGACTTTGGCAATGATACACCGATTAATTTACGATTTTTCTGAGGATTTTTATAACCAGCACATTCAAAAAAGTGACAGCACGCTCGGTATCATGACAACGGGCGGCACTCTAGCTAATATCACAGCTTTGTGGTGCGCTCGCAACGCTTCTTTAGGACCAAAAAATAACTTTAGTGGCATTGAAAAAGAAGGGTTGTACGCAGCTTTAGAGTTTTACGGCTACAAGGGAATGGTGATAATCGGCTCCAATTTGATGCACTATTCTTTTGAAAAGGCTGCCGGTTTATTAGGCATTGGCGATCGCAGTCTCCTAAAAATCCCCACCGATTGCAATCACCGCATGGATTTGGCAGCGCTGCGCCAAACTGTGGCCGAATCCCGCGATCGCAACCTGCACATTCTGGCAATTATCGGTATTGCAGGCAGCACCGATTCGGGAAGTATCGATCCGCTTCCAGAAATAGCCGCGATCGCGCAAGAAGCAAACGCTCACTTTCACGTCGATGCCGCTTGGGGTGGCCCCGTGCTTTTTTCCGAACGTCACCGGCACAAATTCGCAGGCATTGAACTAGCAGATTCCGTCACCATAGATGGACACAAACAAATGTATTTGCCAATGGGAATCGGTCTGGTTTTATTCCGCAATCCCCAAACCGCCAAAGTTATTGAAAAACACGCGCCCTACACGGTGCGAAAAGACTCCATCGATCTAGGCAAGCGCTCTCTCGAAGGCTCTCGACCAGGTGCGAGTTTGTTCTTGCAAGCCGCGTTGAATATCATCGGTCATCAAGGCTATGAGTTTTTGATAGATGCCGGCATCCATAAAACCCAGCACTTGGCCAATTTAATTCGGGAAAATCCAGAATTTGAATTGCTGCTAGAACCAGAAATTAATATTCTTTTATACCGCTACATTCCAGGAACATTCAGCGAAAAAGCAGCCAAAAAACAACTAACCGAAGCAGACAACCACTTCATTAATCAATTTAACGAGCGCCTTCAGGAGGCCCAGCGACGAGCCGGTCACACCTTCGTATCGCGAACAACCGTGCAAAACACCTGTTATGGCAAAACCATTCCCATTGTTGCTTTTCGAGTCGTCCTTGCCAATCCCCTCACCACTGAAGCAGATATCAACGTTGTTTTAAACGACCAGCTAAAAATAGCAGCAAAGCTTTCCTTAATTATCACAAACAGCGACCACTGCGAGGAGGTGAATCATGATGTCTACTAATCGTTCAGAACGACTAAAAAACCTCTCGCCCCAGAAGCGAGCGCTCCTCCTCAAAGCATTGGGCAAAGAGGCAGTACAGGCTGAGCAATCTAAGCGCATTCCCAGGCGATCGCAGCAAAATTATGCTCCCCTTTCTTTTCCTCAGCAACGGCTGTGGTTTCTCGATCGATTGTCTCCCGAAAACCCTGCCTACAACGTTCCTGCTGCTGTGCGGTTGCAAGGGCAATTGAATTTGTCAGCACTGCAACAAACACTCAATGAAATTGTCCGGCGTCACGAAGTTTTACGGACTGCTTTTGCAGAAGTGGATGGGGAACCTGTTCAACGGATTTCTCCTTCCTTGGATTTCGCTTTGTCGGTGGTAAACTTGCGACATTTACCAGAAACTGAGCAGCAAGCTGAAATAGAGCAGCGTACTATTGAAGAAGCCCAACGCCCCTTTGACTTAACGCGATCGCCCTTAATGCGGGGCACTCTGCTGCAACTTAGTCCAGCAGAATATGTGTTGCTGCTGACGATACACCACATTATTTCTGATGGTTGGTCTATGGGGGTATTGGTGCGAGAAGTAGCCGCACTTTATGAAGCTTTTTCTACTGACAAACCCTCTCCGTTGCCAGAACTTCCCGTACAGTATGCCGACTTCGCCAGTTGGCAGCGGCAGCATTTCCAGGGAGAGAAATTAGAAAAACAGCTCGCTTATTGGAAACAGCAATTGGGAGGCGCTTTAGCTGTGCTGTCAACAGATAGGGAGCGCTCTCCCGTGCAAACTTTCCGAGGGTCGCAGCAATCTTTTGTGATTTCTGCTTCTTTAACTGAAAAGCTAAAAACGCTCGCCCAGCAACAAGATGTCACCCTATTTATGACGTTGCTGGCAGCATTTCAATCCTTGCTGTCCTGCCAAATAAACCAGGATAATCTCGCTATTGGTTCTCCCATTGCCAATCGCAACCGCCTTGAATTAGAGGAAATAATTGGATTTTTTGTCAATACTTTAGTGCTGCGAATTGACACCGCAGGCAATCCAACCTTCCGCGAACTACTCAATCGAACACGCGAGGTAGCTGTAGGAGCTTACGCTCACCCCGATGTCCCTTTTGAAAAGCTCGTGGAGGAATTGCAGCCGGAGCGAAATCTCAGCTATAACCCGCTGTTTCAAGTGTGGTTTGTACTCCAGAATGCGCCCATGCCACCCCTGGAGTTAGGAGGTTTGACCTTGAGCATTCTGGAATTCGATGTCGGTATGTCGAGACACGACTTAAGCCTCACTCTCTGGGAAATTTCAGAAGGAATTCAAGGCTTATTTGACTACAAAACAGACTTATTTGAGGCTGCGACCATTGCCCGAATGGTGAGAGGTTTCCCAACCCTCCTCAACCAGATAGTCATCCAGCCAGATATCAGGCTCGATGACTTGGCAGCAATTCTTGCCGCAGCAGAAAGGCAGCACCAAATAGAGCAGGAAAAACAAATTCAGATTTCGGGAATTCAAAAATTAAAAATGGCTAAACGCAAAGTTATGAAAAGTTGAAAATAATGGCTCAATCTCTCAGGTTTTTTCGGGAAAAAGAGATAAAGTTTTAACGAAACCAAAAACAATGACAAATACAGAAACAAAGAATCTCAATTCCCAAAAGTTAGGATCGGTTAGGCGCAAAGCCGTCAGCCTGTCCTCAGAGGAATTAGTCAAAACCGCCTACCTCCAGCCCGAAAACCTTCTACCTCTAGTTGTTCAGCCAACAGTAGAAAAATTAAATCTCGCAGGTTGGGCACAGAACAATCGCTCATCAATTGAAACGCAGTTATGGAAGCATGGAGGAATACTTTTTCGAGGCTTTGAAGTCGGCGGGGTAAATGGTTTCGAGCAGTTTATTCAAACTGTTGCTGGCGACTTGTTGGAATATTCTTTTCGCTCGACTCCGCGCAGTCAGGTGAGCGGAAATATCTACACTTCCACCGAGTATCCTGCTGAGCAATTCATCCCCCTGCACAATGAAATGGCTTATTCTCGCAATTGGCCGCTAAAAATCGCTTTTTTCTGCGTCAAGAAAGCCGAACAGGGAGGAGAAACTCCGATCGCTAACAGCCGCAAAGTGTTTCAAAGCCTGGATTCAAAGATTAGAGAAAAGTTTGCCCAAAAAAAGGTTATGTATGTGCGAAATTACGGCGGTGGCGTAGATTTACCCTGGGAAAATGTCTTCAATACTGATAGCAAAATTGAGGTAGAAGAGTATTGCCAAAAAGCGGGAATTGAGTTAGAATGGAAAAATGGCCAGCGCTTGAGAACTAGGCAAATATGTCAAGCTGTCGCCCAGCACCCAAAAACGCAGGAAATGGTGTGGTTTAATCAAGCTCACCTCTTCCATATTTCCAATCTCGAACCCGTCGTTCGCAAAGAGCTTTTAACTTCTTTTAAACAGGAAGATTTACCCCGCAATGCTTATTACGGCGATGGCTCGCCCATTGAAGATTTTATCTTAGACGAAATTCGTCGCGGCTATCAGCAAGCAACAACTGTTTTCCTTTGGGAAGAAGGAGATGTCTTGCTGCTAGATAATATGCTAACCGCGCACGGACGCACCCCATTTTCTGGTTCGCGTCGAGTTGTTGTCGGGATGGCAGAACCGTTTAGCTGTCAAGACATTTAGACCTATGAAAGGAACAGTAGATATGCAAAAGGAAACAATCGAAGGGTTTAGACTTTCTCCACAGCAACGCCACCTGTGGGGGTTACAGCAAAATAATCCTAAACAGACTTATCGCGTTCGAGGTGCAATTTTAATTACAGGAAACCTCGATCGAGAAATTCTTAAAAGTGCGCTGCAAAATGTCGTGAATCGGCACGAAATCCTGCGGACTAGCTTTCACTGCTTGCCTGGGATGACGCTACCCCTGCAAGCGATCGCCAGCGCTGGTGAAGTTCCTATCTCGGAACACAATCTCAGCGGTTTGTCTCCCGAAGAACAAGAAGCTAAAATCGCAGCGCTTTTTGAGCAACTAAACCTGCGTGCTTTTGATTTTGAGCGCGGCCCACTTTGGCACATCTCTTTAGTCACTCTCGCCCAAGACAAGCACCTATTGCTGGCGAACTTCTCGGCCTTAATTGCAGATAGCGTCACCCTGAAAAATTTTACCCGCGAACTCAGTCTTTCCTACTCAGCCTGTGCGTGCGGGGAAGAGTTATCTGATGAGTCAATGCAATATGCCGATATTGCTGAGTGGCAAAATGAGCTGCTCGAATCAGAAGAAACGGCAATCGGCCAAGAATACTGGCGCAAACTGCATCTTGAATCTTTGGATTTATTAACGTTTCCTTGGGAAAAGAAGAATTCAGAAGCGAAATTTCAGCCACAAGTAGAAAGGGTGGAAATTCGGGGTGATTTGTTCGACAGCCTGGAAGCGATAGCCCAAAAACACCAAAGCGATATGTCTACATTTCTGCTGACTTGCTGGCAAATTCTGATTGCGCGGCTTACCAGACAGCCAAACCCGATCGTCGGCGTAACTGGAAACGCCAGGAAATATGAAGAATTAGAGCGATCGCTGGGGCTGTTGAGTACCTATTTACCACTACAATGCGACTTGCAAGACGAATTCAGTTTTGCCAAAATTTGGCAGCAAGTTGAGCTAAATCTCAAAAATATTCACACTTGGCAAGAATATTTCACCTGGGAAGAAACTCTAGAATCCGATAAAAGTAACGCTTTTTTGCCCATCTGCTTTGGGTATGAAACAAAGCCAGAGAAATATGGCGAGTCTGGCGTTTCATTTTTGCTCGATCGGCAAGATGCCTGCGTAGAACCCTTCAAACTTAAACTTTTGGGCCTTTCACGAGGCAATTGCTTAATCGCCGAGTTTCGCTACGATTCGGCTTTATTTGAAGCTGAAGATGTCAAGCGCTTGTCACAACACTTCCAGGCTGTGTTAGAAAGTGCCTTAAAAAATCCACAAATACCCATCAGTCAATTAAATATACTCAGCGATCGCGATCGTCACCAGCTTCTCGTCGAGTTCAACCAAACCCAGAAAGATTACCCGACAGACAAATGTGTTCATCAGCTTTTTGAAGAACAAGCCCAGCGCACTCCTGATAATATTGCTGTCGTTTTTGACAACCAAACAATTAACTATCGAGAACTTAACAATCGCGCCAATCAACTCGCCCATCACCTGCAAAACTTGGGAGTTGAATCAGAGTCAATTGTTGGAATTTGCGTCGATCGCTCTTTAGAAATAATTGTAGGAATGCTAGGCATTCTCAAAGCAGGTGCCGCGTATTTACCCATAGACCCGGCAACCCCAGCAGATCGCAAGGCACTCATGCTAGAAGATGCCCAGGTGCAGGTGCTACTAACGCAACAGCGACTCGCTGAAAGCTTGCCGAAAACTCAGGTAAATATTGTTTGCATCGATACAGACATTCCCACTAATTCTGCCTCTTACACGCCTCGCGCCTCTTCTGACAATTTAGCTTACGTCATCTATACTTCCGGTTCCACTGGCACGCCCAAGGGAGTCGCGATCGAACACCGGCAACTGCTTAATTACCTGCACAGCATTCAGGAAAGGTTAAACCTGCCATCAGGTGCCAGTTTTGCCACCGTTTCTACCTTCGCCGCAGACTTGGGCAATACAGCGATTTTCCCGGCACTTTGTTCCGGTGGATGCCTGCATATAGTATCCCAAGAACGCGCCACCGATCCAGAAGCACTGGCCCAATATTTCCGCCGCCATTCTATCGATTGCCTCAAGATTGTTCCCTCGCACCTTGCTGCTCTTTTAACTTCTTCTGTCGCCGAGTCTATTTTGCCACGAAGACGGCTAATTTTAGGCGGTGAAGCTGCAAGCTGGGAATTGATTGAAAAGATTCGTAAAATCAATCCAGATTGCCAGATTTTCAATCACTACGGGCCAACAGAAGCGACGGTGGGCGTGCTCACCTATCAAGTGTATGGCGAGGAATTGAAAGGAATTTCCGAGACAGTTCCACTCGGCCGACCTATAGCAAATACCGAGATTTATCTACTGGATTCCCATTTGCAGCCAGTACCAGTAGGCGTACCAGGGGAACTGCACATCGGTGGCAGCAGTCTGGCGCGGGGCTATCTCAACCGCCCAGAATTGACGGCAGAAAAATTTATTCCGAACCCATTCGGTGCGCCGGAAGCGCGACTGTACAAAACTGGGGATTTGGCTCGCTATTTGCCTGACGGAAACATCGAATTCATCGGACGAATTGACAGTCAAGTAAAAATCCGGGGCTACCGCATTGAATTGGGAGAAATTGAGGCAGCATTAGGGCAGCATCCAGATATCGCGCAGGCTGTAGCGGTGGCGCGGGAAGATGCGCCTGGTGAAAAGCGCCTCGTGGCTTATTTTGTTTCTAATCAGAAACAAGCACCAAGCAGCAGCGAACTTCGCCGTTTTTTAGCGACGAAATTGCCTGAGTACATGGTGCCTTGGGCTTTTGTAACGCTCAAAAGTTTGCCTTTAACTCCTAACGGAAAGGTAGACCGGCGATCGCTCCCAGAACCCGACAGTGCCAGAGCGAAATTAGAAGGAACTTTCGCAGAACCTCGCACGCCTGCCGAGGCAACTATCGCCCAGATTTGGGGGCAAATGCTAGAGGTCGAAAAAGTAGGAATTTATGATAACTTTTTCGAGTTAGGCGGAGATTCGATATCAAGCATTCGCATCGTCGCCAAAATCAATCAAGCCGGCTTGCGCGTGACGCCCAAACAACTGTTTGAGTGCCCCACTGTGGCGGAGCTTGCAGCCGTTGCAGACCGAATTGAGACGACTGAAAAACTGCTGCCGCTTCTCCCAATACAGCAGAAAATTTTAGCAGAAAAAAATTCCGGGAAATGCCAGAGCTTTTTATTTAAAACCGACTCGGCAATCCCTCCTCAAGTATGGCAGCAAGCGGTGCAAACATTGCTCGATCGCCACGACATTGTTCGCCTGCGATTTATCCATACAGAATCGGGGTGGGAGCAAATGTATGGCAGTTTAGAGGAAATTAAAACCGAACCTTTCTCATACATCGATTTATCGGCGTTGCCAGCGAGCCAACGAGAAATTACTTTAGAAAAAACGGCAGCCGAGCTAAAAGAAAGTTTGAATCCAGCCGAGGGAATTCTCTGGCGAGTGGCTTTGTTTGACCAGGGAAAGGATCGACACAATAGCCTGCTATTAACGATTCATCAACTGGCGGCAGATAGCGTTTCCTGGCAAATTTTGCTAGAGGAACTTTCGGCGGCGATCGCGCAGATGAGTCAGGGCAAATCCGTAGAATTACCGCCCACAACAGCAACTTTTAAACGGTGGTCAGAATTTCTGCAAGAGTACGGCAAGTCGCCACAAATTCAGCAAGAGCGAGATTACTGGCTCGCTGCGCGTCAAGAAGTCTCGAAACTGCCCGTTGATTCTCCAAGCCATGATGAGGCGAGCATTGTATTAGTTTCGCTCGATGTTGAAGAAACTCGCACTTTACTGCAAAAAGTTCCCGCAGCTTATGGAACCCAAACGAGCGAAGTATTGCTGACTGCATTGGTGCAAACTTTTAATCAGTGGACGAAAGCGGATTCCTTGCTGGTGGATTTGGAGGCTTCGGGGCGAGAAATTTTTGCCAAAGATATCGATTTGTCGCGTACTATTGGCTGCTTTACGGCGATTTTCCCGGTTCAGCTTATTTTGAAGGGAATTTCTGGGCCGGGGGAAGCTTTGAAGGCGATTAAAGAGCAGGTGCGGGGCGTACCCAATCGAGGCGCTAGCTACGGGGTACTGCGCTATTTAGGCGATGACGCAGAAGTAGCGGCGCACCTGCAAGCCTTGGATCGATCTCCGGTTAGATTTAACTACCGCGAGCAATTCGATCCGATTTTGCCTGAATCTTTGGCGTTTGAGTTAGTTGAAAGCGCTCCCAGCATCCTGCCAGGAAATCGGCGCTATCCGATCGAAATTGACTCCGGCGTGCGAGAAAATAGGCTGCAATTAGAGTGGAGGTATAGCGAAGCAGCCTATGGGCGAACCACCATCGAAAAACTAGCTAAAGATTTTGTGGATAATTTGCGATCGCTTGCTGCCCACTGTCAGTCTGCCGAAGCAGGAACCTACACGCCTTCTGACTTCCCAAAAGCAAATTTGAGTCAAAAAGACCTCGATCGCTTCTTAGCGAAAATCAACCAACGCAGGTAAAAATTCATGCAAGTAGAAAACATTGAGGATATTTACGAACTTTCGCCGATTCAGAAAGGCATTCTCTTTCATAGCTTATTCGCTCCGGAATTGGGACTGTATTTTTTCCAAATGCCCTTTTTGTTGCGCGGCAATCTCAACATTGACGCTTTCTCTAGTGCTTGGGAGCAAGTAGCGAACCGGCACGCGAGTTTGCGGACAGGCTTTTTCTGGCAAGATATCAACAAACCGTTACAAGTTGTATATCAGCAAGTAAGAGTTCCCTTAGAGCAATGCGACTGGCGGGGGCTAAATCCTGGGGAACAGGAGGAGCAATTAAATAATTTTCTGGATAGCGATCGCGCTTTAGGGTTCGACCTTTCCCAAGAGTGTTTGATGCGCCTGACTTTGTTTCGCCTCGCTGACAACTGTTACCAATTTATTTGGAGCAGACATTTTATCGTGATGGATGGGTGGTCAATCCCCACGATTCTTGGGGAAGTGCTTCAAATTTACGAGGCAATTTGTGAGGGGAAAAAGGTAGATTTAGGACCCAGCATTCCCTACCGAGAATACATCGAATGGTTGCAAAAACAAGACGTAGCGAAAGCCCAGAGGTACTGGCGGCAGGCGATCGGAGAATTGCGATCGCCTACTTCCCTCACCAATCTAGATGCTAGCAGCGCCTTCAATTCCGAGGAAAAATACGACGAACAGAGAATCTATTTATCGCCAGAAACTACAGCAGCGCTGCAATCTTTTTCGCGGCAGCACCAGCTTACATTGAGTACGATATTTCAGGGAGCGTGGGCGATGCTCCTCAGTTACTACAGCGGCGTGAGCAAAGTAGTCTATGGATGTACGGTGGCGGGACGCCCAGTAGAATTACTACAAGACGAGCCGCTAATTGGGCTATTTGTTAATAGCTTGCCCGTATGGATCGAGGTAGCTTCTGACCAATCTCTGCTAGTTTGGCTGAGGCAGCTTCAAGAACAATTACTGGAAATGCGCCAGTACGAGTGGAGTCCGCTAGTTGATATTCAAGGGTGGAGTCAAGTGCCGCGAAGCAGACCTTTGTTCGAGAGTATCTTGGTGTATGAAAACGCGCCAGTGGATTCACTCTTGCAAAAATGGGAAGGCAATCTAGAAATCTCGAACTCGACGATTTTCTCCAATGCGCCGACTTTTTACAAGACTAACTATCCCCTGACTGTTGCGGTGTATCCGGATCTAAAGTTCTGCATCGGCATCAATTACGATTTCCGCCGCTTCGATCTAGCCACAATTACTCACATTCTGGAGGATTTCGAGAGATTGATTCAGGGCATCTTGGCGCAACCAAACGCGCTCCTGAAGGACTTGATGTTGCCGATCGATCGCGAGTATCCCATGACGTTAAGTCTGGAAAGAGAAGTAACGTTTAGTTTTGAATTGTCCGCCGCGTAACTAACAAATTAACTAGAGTGAGAAAGTTGCCATGCATCGCATCGCCCTACAAAAGCCAAGTCAGCCAGCGAATATTTTTGAAACTCGCGAGTCTAATGTCAGAAGCTATTGCAGAAATTTTCCTGATGTATTCCATCGGGCAAAAGATTCTATCATATATTCCGAAACAGGAGCGGAATATATCGATTTTTTAGCAGGAGCAGGGGCGCTGAATTACGGGCACAACAATGACTATATCAAGCAGAAGGTAATAGCATATCTGGCATCGGACGCGATCGCGCACGGATTAGATCTGCACACCTCAGCCAAAAAAGAATTTTTAGAAAAATTCTTTTCGTCTGTCTTAGAACCGAAAAAGCTGGATTATAAAGTTCAGTTTTGCGGCCCAACGGGAACGAATGCCGTTGAAGCAGCTTTGAAATTAGCCAGAAAAATCAAGAAAAGACCGGGCATTTTCTCATTCATGGGAGCCTATCACGGCATGACGTTAGGCAGTTTAGCTGCTACTGGCAATATCGCAGCGAGAGCGGGGGCAGGCGTAACATCAAATAACGTCACTTTTATGCCCTATCCCTATGGGTTCATGGAAAGTTTTAATACTATCGGTTATATCGAAGCCGTCCTAAATGATGTCAATTCTGGAATCGAAAAACCAGCGGCCATTATTTTTGAAACCGTGCAAGCTGAAGGGGGAGTAATTGTCGCGCCCGTCGAGTGGATACAACAACTCAGAGACTTGTGCGATCGCCACGACATTTTATTAATTTGCGATGACATTCAAGTGGGTTGCGGGCGGACAGGGCCATTCTTCTCATTTGAAAGAGCTAATATCGTTCCCGATATGGTAATCCTCTCCAAATCGATCAGCGGTTACGGATTTCCGATGTCGCTTTTGTTGATTAAACCTGAGTTAGATATTTGGGAACCGGGCGAACATACGGGTACATTTCGTGGAAATCAACTCGCTTTCGTAGGAGCTACCGCTGCTCTAGAGTATCGAGAAAATATCAATCTCGAACGCGAAGTCCAATTGAAAGAGTTCTTTTTACAAAAGTTCCTGGCGGAGGAAATTGCCCCGATCGACGAAAAAATAAATATCCGAGGAATTGGTTTAATTTGGGGCATCGATTTTGAAAAATTTGGCGCTGCTAGTTTTGCTAAAAAAGTAACTTCGCGGTGTTTCGAGTTGGGATTAATCGTGGAAAGAGTTGGGAGAAATGATACGGCTATAAAAATATTGCCTCCCCTGACTATCGAATGGTCAATTTTGCAAAAAGGCTGTGCGATTTTGCAACAAGCCTTGTCCGATTGCTTGAATTCCTAATTGCTCTAATTTTTTCCAATTTTTAAAATGTGAGGAGACGATCGATGATAGCCGTAGCCAATCAAATTAGACCCATTACCCCCATTTCAGATAACTTGTTGTCTCAAAAAATTTATTGGTTAAACAAGCTATCCGGGGAACTGCCGGAGACAACTTTGATAGCCGATTATGTAAGACCTGTGCTAGATAGTGGCAAAGAGCGAGAGGTCGCCTTTGAACTGTCGAGCGAACGGTCTGAAGCGATTTTTAAGTTGGCGAAAAAATCCGATTTGTCAATTTATCTAATTCTCCTCGCTACCGCTAAAATCCTGCTCCACAAATATACGAGCAATAGGGACATTATTGTCGGCTCGCCGGTTTATAACCCAGAAAAAAGCGCTCGCTTAATTAATCGAGTGGTTCCGCTGCGCTCCACTGTAACTCCTCAATTGACTTTTAAAGAGTTTCTGCTCCAAGTCAAAGATACTGCGATCGCCGCCTACAGCCACCAAAATTATCCGTTTGCTGAATTAGTGCGGTTGTTAAAAATTTCCGAAACTCAGAGCCGCTGTCCAATTTTTGACGTAGCCGTCTTATGGGAAAACATTCACTCTGCAAGCGATCTCGCGGAACTGGGCAATGATTTAACAATTGCTTTGAAAGTCGATGGCAATCGGATTGTCGGCAAAATAGAGTACAGCGACTTGCTTTTCAAAGAGGAAACCATCAGAAGACTGACGGCACACTATGTCAATCTTTTGGAAAACGTCACCAACAACATTCACCTCAAAATTGCGGATCTTAGTTTTTTAAGCAAATCTGAAATCCGCCAGCTATTAGAAACTTTTAACGACAATGCTAGAGAGTATCCTGTCGAGCGAACGATTCACGATTTATTTGAAAGCCAGGTCGAAAAAACGCCCGATAGAATAGCTGTTGTTTTTGAAGAAACTCAGTTAACTTATCGCGAACTGAACGAAAAAGCGAATCAACTCGCCAGATTTTTGCATAGTTTAGGAGTCAAAAATCGACAACTGGTGGGAATTCTGCAAAAACGGAGTCCGAATTTTCTCATCGCTATTCTCGCTATTTTAAAGGCGGGGGGAGTCTACGTTCCCATTGAGAGCACTTATCCTCCGGAGAGAATTCGCTATATGCTTTCTCACAGCGAAGTGCGGATTCTCTTAACAGACGCTTCATTTTTAGAGATTTTGGCAAGCCAAATCGAGTATTGCCCTCAGTTAAAATATTTGGCTTGTTTAGATGTCAAGCCGGAGGGCGCGGCGAGATCCGCCGCCGAGGTTCAGGTATGCGATCGCCGCGATTTCGATAAACTGCCTGCAGCCAATCTAGAAACTAGCAATCGCGGCACCGATCCAGCTTACGCGATTTATACCTCCGGTTCCACCGGATTGCCCAAGGCAGCTATTATCCGACACGGCGGCGCGATCAATCACATTTACGCCCAATTTGAGGCGCTGGGATTGACTGAAGAATTTACCTTTTTGCAAAGCGCTCCCGCTTCATCGGATATTTCGGTTTGGCAATTTTTAGCGCCTCTTTTAATTGGCGGAAAAACCGTAATTGCCGACGCGGAAACAATTTGCAATCCAGAAAAATTGTTTGAGGTCATTCAAAAACAAAAATTAACCCTTGTCGAACTCGTTCCCACCGTTGTCCGAGGATTGACAGACTATCTTTCAAAATTATCGCTGCAGCAACGAGCGTTCCCCAATTTAAAATGGATGATGGTAACGGGAGAATCCGTCTCGGTAGAGTTGGCCAATAAGTGGTTGCGCCTGTATTCCTCTATCGGCGTTGTCAATGCTTATGGCCCTACAGAAGCGGCTGACGATATTACGCAGGCAATTATTGAAAAACCTTTGCCGGAAAATCAGCGATCGCTATCCATTGGCCAACCCCTCGCCAATTTAAATCTTTACATCCTCGACTCTCAGATGAAGTTAGTACCCATCGGAGTGCCGGGAGAGATTTGCGTGTCGGGATTTGGCGTCGGCGAGGGTTATTGGAAAGATGGAAAGAATACTCAATTAAGCTTTGTTGAAAATCCCTTTCCCAATACGGCAAAACCGCTGCCAGGAATTGACAAAGATTTAATGTACAAAACCGGAGATTTAGGGCGGTGGCTTCCCGATGGAACGATCGAATTTCTAGGGCGCATCGATCGCCAGGTAAAAATTCGCGGTTTCCGCATCGAACTAGGAGAAATAGAGGCTGTATTGGAGCGACATCCAGCGGTGCGGGAGACGGCAGTTATCGTTAGGGAAGATAGCCCCGGCAACAAGCGCCTAGTGGCCTATATCGCTGAGAACAAGGCAGAAAACAGTGTTTCAGAGTTTCAATCGTCGAGCCTTGCAGATGAGTTATGCGGCGATTTAAAACAAAAATTGCCCGAGTATATGGTGCCTTCAGCCTTCGTGCTGCTGGAGGCGCTGCCGCTTTTGCCGAATGGCAAGGTGGATCGCCGATCGCTGCCTGCACCAGAAAAAAGGGCGATCTCCGCGGTGCGATCGCCTATAGAGGAAATGGTTGCTGGCATCTGGAGCGAAGTGTTAGGCGTCGAGGGAATTGGCAGCGAGGATAACTTCTTTGAATTGGGAGGACATTCCCTATTAGCTACTCAGGCGATCGCGCGCCTGCGAGAAGCGTTTCAAATTGAATTGCCCCTGCGCGTCTTATTTGAATCGCCAACAGTGGCAAGTTTGAGCGAGCGCATTTCCCTTCTCAGCAGCAGCGAGCAAAAACTGGAAGCACCCCCCATCGATCGCGCACCGCGAGGCCCTGAATTGCCCCTTTCTTTCGCACAACAGCGGCTCTGGTTTGTCGATCGATTGCAACCGGGCGATCCAGCTTACAATATCCCCGCCGCCGTGCGCTTAAAAGGTGCGATCGACATAACAGCATTAGAGCGCAGTTGCCAAGCAGTTATTAATCGCCACGAAGCCTTGCGGACAACTTTTGGCGAGGTGGAAGGGCGGCCCATTCAATTGATAATTCCCGAACCTACTTTCGCCCTCTCAGTTATAGATTTGCAGCACTTTCCTCAATCTCAGCGAGAAGCAGAAGCCATGCGACTCGCCGCCGAGGAAGCGCAACAACCTTTTGACTTAGCAAACTGGCCATTAATGCGAGTCACTTTGCTACAGTTAGGCGACACAGAATTTATCTTATTGCTAACCATCCATCACATCGTTGCAGATGGCTGGTCTCTCGGGGTACTCGTGCGGGAAATGGCAACCCTCTACGAAGCTTTTTGCACTGGCAAACCCTCCCCACTTCCCGAACTTTCAATCCAATACGCCGATTATGCCGTGTGGCAGCGAAACTGGCTTTCTGGGGAAGTTTTAGAAGAAAAACTTGCCTATTGGAAGCAACACTTAGGCAATCCCTTACCAGTGCTGCAACTGCCTGCCAAACAACCGCGCGCCGCTGTTTCTACCTATCGCGCTGCCCTTCAACCTTTCCAGCTTTCCCCAAACCTTTCTGCCGCGCTCAACAAGCTGAGCCGCCAACAAAATGTCACCCTATTTATGACGTTGCTAGCTGCTCTGGAAACGCTGCTATATCGATCGACAAATCAGGATGACATGGTGGTCGGCACCGACCTCGCCAACCGCACCCAATTGGAAACAGAGGCTCTGATTGGTTTCTTTGTCAATATCTTGCTTTTGCGCGGCGATCTCAGCGGCAATCCTACTTTCATTGAATTGCTCGATCGCGTGCGCGAAGTCACCTTAAAAGCCTACGCTCACCAGGATTTACCCTTCGACAAATTGGTGGAGGAATTGCGGCCCGATCGCAGCCTGAATCAAACACCGCTCTTTCAAGTCTTATTCGTCATGCAAAATATGCCCATGCCTGCTTTAGAGCTAGGCGGGTTAACTTTGACACCCTTAGAACAAGACAGCGGCATCGCCAAATTTGATTTAGTTCTCTTCGTAGGAGAAACCGAGCAAGGAATTGCAGGCACTTGGAAGTACAACACTGACATTTTCGATGCCGCCGCCATCGAGCAAATGTCCAGCCGTTTTGAAACCTTACTCAACAGCATTGTGGCGGAGCCTGAGACTCGGTTAAATAACTTAGAAATTCTCACAGAAGCGGAAAAAGAACAACAAGCAATGCAAGAAGTCAAGCGCGAAAAGCTTAATTTTAGCAAGTTTAAGAGTGTTAAACCGAAAGTAGTCACTCTGCCAGACGGCGAGTTGATAAAAACCGAATTTCTCCAGCCTGGAGAACTATTCCCGCTAGTCATTAAACCCGCTGCCAGCGATGTCGATCTCATTGATTGGGCAAAAAACAACCGAACTTTGATCGAGACCAAATTGCAGCAACACGGTGCAATTTTGTTTCGAGGCTTCACCGAGCCCTTAGTTTCTACTTTCGAGCAGTTTGCCTTGGGGATTTGTCCGGAATTGTTCAGCGAGTACGGAGATTTGCCGCGCGAAGGAATGGGTGGCAAAGTTTACGGTTCGACCCCTTATCCTGCCGACCAAACCATCTTTTTTCACAACGAAAGTTCGCACCTGCACCGCTGGCCAATGAAAATCTGGTTTTTCTGCGTTCAACCCGCGCAGTCAGGCGGCGAAACCCCGATCGTTGATTGTCGGAAAGTTTACCAGTTGCTCGACCCCAAACTCCGAGAAAAATTCGCCCAAAAGCAACTGATGTACGTCCGCAACTACACCGACGGACTCGATGTAAGCTGGCAAGAATTTTTCAAAACGGCGCATAAAACTGAGGTGGAACAATATTGCCGTCAAGCGGGCATAGAATTTGAGTGGAAAGACGGAAATAAGCTTAGAACTTGCAAGCGGAGACCGGCGATCGCCAAGCACCCCAAAACTGGAGAGATGGTATTTTTTAACCAACTTCCTTTGCACCACATTTCCTGCTTAGATCCCGCCGTCCGCAACTCCTTATTATCTGTTTTTGGAGAAGAGAACCTCCCCCGCAATGTTTATTACGGTGACGGCACTCCTATTGAAGACTCGGTAATGGCAGAAATTCAGGCCGTCTATCAGCAGGCAACCGTTAGTTTCCCTTGGCAAGCTGGCGACATATTAATGTTAGATAATATGTTGGCGGCTCACAGCCGAAATCCATTTTTCGGGCCGCGCAAAATTGTGGTAGCGATGGGCGAAATGATCTGTGAAGCAGAGATTTAAAAGCTGAATTCTATCCCGCAAATTCGGCTTGAGGCGGCTCTGCTACGAAGTTATAATTGTCAGTAGTAGCCACTTCAACGCCTTTCCCATAGTCTGTTTTAACTGAGATGTTGCACCATTTTCAATTAGTTGTTTAGGAACAGGCTTTCCGGCCTGTTCCACAAGAGATGAATTTTATGGTGGAACAGGCCGGAAAGCCTGTTCTTGACAATGGTGTAAGATGTGAGTTTTAACGGACTTGAGCTATAAGCTTTGGACTAAAGTCCCTGGCGAACCTAAAACATAAAGCAATATAACCAATGCAAACAATTAATGGATTTCGGCTTTCTCCTCAACAAAAATATCTGTGGCTGTTGCAACAAGATAGTCCCGCTTATCGCGCGCAATGTGCGATTTCGATCGAGGGCAATCTCCAAGCAAATGCCTTAAAAGAAGCGCTGCAAAAAGTCAGCGATCGCCACGAAATTCTGCGGACGAGCTTTCAGCGACGTTCTGGGATTAAATTTCCGATTCAAGTCATCGCCGATCGCAGCTTAATTTCCTGGCAGATCGTTAATCTCGAATGCTTGACCCCGCCAGAACAAGCGGCTAAAATCCCTGAAATTTTTCAAAGCGAAAAGCGCTCAGCTTTCAACTTTGAGCAAAATCCAATTTGGCGCTTATCCTTAATTTGTCTATCAGCAAACAGGCACATTTTGATAATCGGCCTGCCTTCCCTGTGCGCCGATTCCCGCACCCTCAAAAATCTAATTCGAGAAATTAGCCAGTGTTATGCAGCGTGCTTGCAAGGTGAGGAAATGGCCGACGAAGTGGTGCAATATGTCCAATATTCGGAATGGCAGAATGAATTGATTGAGGATGAAGAGGCGGCAGAGGGCAAACAATATTGGACCGAACGGGATTACTCGGCGCTAGCGAGTTTAAAAGTGCCTTTTGAAAATAAAAATAGCAGCGCGTCCGATGCCTTTGAACCGAAATTTTTTGAGGTGAAAATAGAACTGAGTTTACTAGAAGAAATAGAAGCGATCGCCGGCCGCTACGATACCTCAATATCTGCTTACTTTCTAGCTTGCTGGAAAACGTTGCTCTGGCGGCGGTTGGGAAAGGCAGAAATCATTATTGGCACCGCCTTCGACAATCGCAAATATGAAGAATTAGAGCCAGCACTCGGTCTATTTGCCAAATTTTTACCGCTTCGCAGCCAACTGCAAGAAAATTTTACCTTTCAGGAATTATGGCAGGAAATTCAGCAATCCCAAAGCGATGCTTATAAATGGCAGGAATATTTCAACCGGGAAGATATAAACGGAACGGCTGGATTTCCATTTTGTTTTGAGTTTGAGGAACAACTAGAAAAGTATGCCGCGGCTGGCGTAGATTTTTCAATTTACCAGCAATATGCCTGCGGCGATCGCTTCAAAGTTAAACTCTCCTGCGTGCGCCGAGAGGATGCCCTCATCGCTGAGTTTCACTACGATCCGGCCTTGATAGGGGAACTAGCGCTCCAATGTTTAGCAGAGCAATTCTACACCTTAATAAAAAGTGCAGCTAATCACCCAGAAACCGCTCTCGGCGAGTTGGAAATTCTGAGCGCTCGCGCCCGCTACCAAGTCTTAGTTGAGTTCAACCAAACACAGAAAAATTACCCAAAAGACAAGTGCATTCACCAGCTATTTGAGCAACAAGTGGAGCGCGTACCCGATCGCCTTGCGGTTATCTGTGAAAATCAGCAACTCACCTACCGAGAACTCAACGCCCGCGCCAACCAAATTGCTCATTACCTACAACACTTAGGAGTTAAATCCGAAGGATTAGTGGGAATTTGTGCTGAGCGATCTGTGGATGCGATCGCCGGAATGATCGGCATTCTCAAAGCAGGCGGCGCGTACTTGCCACTCGATCCGGCCATGCCAAAAGAGCGCCTCGCCTTGATGTTGCAGGATGCCGGAGTGGCAGTGCTATTAACGCAACAACAGCTAATCGAAAACTTGCCAAAAACTCAGGCAAAAATCGTTTGCTTAGACGCAGAAATTCCCTCTGTCTCCCCCTCTCCCTCTCCCCCTCTCTCTGGTGAAAATTTAGCTTATGTCATTTACACTTCCGGTTCCACTGGCACCCCAAAGGGAGTGGCAATTGAACACCGATCGCTCGTCAATTACCTCTACAGCATTCAGGAACGGCTAAACCTGCCATCAGGTGCCAGTTTCGCAACCGTTTCTACCTTGGCAGCAGACTTAGGAAATACAGTAATTTTTCCAGCTTTATGTACGGGAGGAACCCTTCACATAATTTCCCAGGAACGCGCCACCGATCCAGAGGCGATCGCTGCTTACTTTCAGCAGCATTCCATTGACTGTCTCAAAATCGTTCCTTCCCATCTAAAAGCTTTATTAACTGCTTCTAATCCGGCGCAGGTTTTGCCGAAAAAGCGATTAATCCTTGGCGGCGAAGCCTTAAGTTGGAATTTGCTCGAAACTATTGAGAAATACGCCCCAGACTGTTCAGTCTTCAACCATTACGGGCCCACAGAAGCAACCGTAGGCGTGCTGGCTTATCCCATCAAAGACCGAGAAAATTGCATTTCTGAGACAGTTCCTCTCGGTCGCCCTATCAATAACGCGCAGATTTATTTACTTGATTCGCACTTGCAGCCAGTTGCCATTGGCGTGTCCGGCGAGTTATACATCGGCGGTGCTTCTTTAGCTCGCGGCTATCTCAACAAACCCCACTTAACAGAAGAAAAATTCATCCTCAACCCCTTCGACGCCGAACCAGGAGCGCGTCTGTATAAAACAGGAGATTTGGCCCGGTATTTGCCGGACGGAAATATTGAGTTTTTAGGGCGGATCGACAGCCAAGTTAAACTGCGAGGGTTCCGCATTGAATTGGGGGAAATAGAAGCATCGCTATCTCAACATTCCGCTGTGCGGGAAGCAGTAGTTTTGCTACTGGAAAATGAACCGGGGAATCAGCGCTTAGTGGCCTATGTTGTACCCGTGAGGGAATCAGCGATCGCTATTAACGAGCTGCGGCCATTTGTAAAAGAAAAACTGCCCGACTACATGGTTCCTTCTGCTTTTGTCGTACTGAAAGCATTGCCCCTCACTGCTAATGGAAAAATAGACCGACGGGCGCTGCCAGCGCCGGAGGCGGCGACAGCCGATTTAGCAGAAACTTTTGTCGCTCCTAGCACTCCCATTGAGAAAATGCTTGCTGAGATTTGGGCTGAGCTGCTAGGGCTGGAAAAAGTGGGAATTTATGACAATTTCTTCGATTTGGGGGGACATTCATTACTGATTACTCAGTTGCTAGCAAAGGTAAGAGATGCTTTCCAAAAGGAATTGCCCTTGCGCCGTTTCTTTGAAGCGCCTACCATCGCTGCTTTAGCAAAGAATATTGAGGTGAAACATGGGGCGGATTCTGCGGGCGCTCGCACTGGAAGTTTCGATATTAACGCTGAAGTTGTTTTAGATCCGGCAATTCGCCCTGCAACTCCATTGAGCGACCCAAACACTGAACCAGCTTGCATTTTCTTAACAGGGGCGACGGGCTTTTTGGGAGCCTTTTTACTCCGCGACCTCTTGCAACAAACTCAAGCAGAAATTTATTGCCTAGTCCGTTCTGCCGATGCAGAATCCGCTAAAAAGCGGATTCAAAGCAGCCTCGAATCCTATTTAATTTGGGATGAAAGCAGCAGCGATCGCATTATCCCAATTGCTGGAGATTTGTCTCAACCACTTTTGGGGCTTTCTGAGGAGCAGTTCCGAGTTTTAGCCAGTAAAATTGATGTCATTTACCACAATGGCGCGTTTGTCAAGTTTACTTATCCCTACTCGGTTCTCAAACCCGCTAACGTTTTGGGGACGCAAGAAGTTCTGAGATTGGCGAGTCAAAGTAAGCTAAAACCAGTCCATTTAATTTCTACGATTTCCGTTTTCTCGACAATGGGAGAATCTGGGATTAAGCTCGTGCGAGAGGAGGATGAACTCACTCCGGGAGAGGGTCTAAAAGGCGCTTACACTCAGACTAAATGGGTGGCAGAAAAGTTAGTAGAGGTGGCGCGCGATCGCGGAATTCCTGTTACCATTTACAGGCCAGGCCGCATTTCTGGGGACAGCCAAACAGGGGCCTGCAATCCCAGTGACTTACTGTACAGGTTAATCGCTGGTTGCGTGCAACTTGGATGTGCGCCCGATGACGATAAGCTGATGAATGTAGCGCCTGTTGACTATGTGAGCCGAGCGATCCTTCATCTTTCGAGCCAAAAAGAATTGCTCGGAAAGACTTTTCATTTAGTCAACCCTCAGTCCTTTCAGATGAGTGAATTGCTGGGCTGGATTTGCTCAATGGGTTATCCAATCAAACGAGTTTCTTCTGAGACTTGGCAAGCAGAAATAATCAATCGCGCTGGATATTCTCCAGAAAATGCGTTGTATCCGCTTGTCGGTCTTTTCTCGGAAAAAGTTTCGGAAGCAGAAATGGCTAAATCTGCCACGCTGCAATTCGATTGTCAGAATGCGTTGAAGGGACTTTCTGGAACGGACATTATCTGCCCGCAAGCGGATGCGAGTTTGTTTCGGACTTATTTTTCCTATCTCGTCGATTGTGGCTTGATAGGTAGCCGTAATTAAAACCTGTAAGGGCGCAATGCTTTGCGCCCTTACCTAGCTCACTCTCTGGAGAATTCAAAATGAAGGAACAATTACAGCAAAGACACATGAAAGCGCTGATAGAGCGCTACACCGATCGCACAAAGACCTCTAAGAATTTCGCGCAAAAATACCGTCCGGTTCTCGCTGACAATCGGGCTTCTGATGGGTTTCGCTTTCCCGTCAAGGAGATGTTTTATCCTATTGTCGCCGAGCGATCGCTTGGCTCTAAAATGTGGGATGTTGATGGCAACGAATACATCGATATCACGATGGGATTTGGCATCAATCTTTTCGGTCATAATCCGCCCTTTATTAAAGAAGCCATATTAGAGCAACTCGATCGCGGCTTGCAAATTGGTGCTCAAGCAGAACTTGCAGGAGAAGTTGCAGAATTAATCTGCGAACTAACGGGAATGGAGCGCGTCGCTTTTTCTAATACCGGCACTGAAGCGGTGATGGCAGCTCTACGATTAGCTAGAGCGGCAACTAAACGCAATAAAATTGCTTTGTTTTCTGGTTCTTATCACGGTCATTTTGACGGAACTCTGGCAGTTCTAAAAAAGATAGATGGCGATTTACGCCTCATTCCAAAAGCACCAGGAATTCCCGCTAATTTTATTGAAGATGTTTTAGTTTTGGATTACGGAAGCCCTCAGGCCCTGGAAATTATCAAAGCTCATCAGCACGAATTAGCGGCGGTTCTCGTGGAGCCGGTGCAAAGCCGCCGTCTCGATTTGCAACCCAAAGAATTTCTCCAGCAACTCAGACAATTAACAAAAGAATCAGAAATTGCCCTGATTTTTGATGAAATGGTTACTGGTTTCCGAATTCATCAAGGTGGCGCGCAGGCGTGGTTTGGCATTGAAGCAGATATTGCAACTTACGGTAAAATTGTCGGGGGCGGTATGCCCATTGGAATTATCGCTGGAAAAGCTGCTTATATGGATAAAATTGACGGCGGTTTGTGGAACTACGGCGATGATTCCTATCCCCTGGTAAAAACAACAATTTTTGCTGGCACTTTTTGCAAGCACCCACTTGCTCTGGCCGCTGCGCGTTCCGTGCTGCGCTATCTTAAAAGTCAAGGCCCAGACCTTCAGCAGCAGTTGAATCAGCGAACTTCGCAGGTAGTTGAAACCCTGAATGCTTATTTCAAAGAAAATGAAGTCTCTGTAGGGCTTGTAAATTTCGGATCGCAATTTCGCGCTGTTGCCTCCGTTCAGATAGATCCACTACTTTTTCACTTAATCGATAAGCGTATTTTTATATGCGAAGGTCGTAGCTGCTTTCTCTCTACCGTTCACACTAATGAAGACACAGATCGCATCATTCAGGCGGTTAAAGAGAGCATTCAAGAAATGCGCGAAGGAGGCTTTTTTCCGATTCAGCAATAAACTTGGTTTTTGATATCGCGCATTTTTAACGGAATCAGATTTAACTCACCTCCGAACATCAATTTTCAGGAATGGAGAACTGGGTGATCGTTAGGGACAGGAATTATAGAATATTTCTACTTACCATTGTCTCGGATGATTCACTTTGATCTACTCAATCCATGTAAGCTGCCCGTTGGGGGTTGCGGAATGTGGGTTTAAATGTCTGTGCGTTGCATCTGCGCTTTCCTCGCTCAAAGATTTAGGCAATAAGTATAATGACTAAGGGCTACTGACTATTGACTAAATCAATCATTAATAAATTCACCTTCACAGATAATCGAGTCTCTGTTCTCCAAATCTTCTTGATTCCAGACCGCGTTTAATGCTGCTGAACTTAAGGAAGTTGACATCGTATTTAATGTGGTGTTGTAGTATTCTACAGCATTATTAAGTTCCACCTGCGGCGCTTCTTTGAAGTACGAATTAATATCAGGCGTGCACCGCTGGGCTTGGTAGTATACATAAGCTTCAGCATTAATGCACATTACGTGGTAAAAATCCTTATTTGCTGCCGTAACATCTCCAAGTTTATACAGCGCTAAACCCCGGTTGAGATAAGCTTTAACATAGTTCGGATCGAGTTCTACGGCTTTGTCAAAGTCTTCAATTGCAAGCTGCATTTGTTTTAATTTATAGCGAACGCAACCTCTGTTATAATAGGCATAAACATTTTGTGGATCGATCGCGAGTGCTGTGTTGTAATCGGCCAGCGCCTGCGTATTGTCTCCTAATTGGTGGTAACAGAGACCGCGATTTATGTAAGCTTTGATATATTTTGGATTCAACCGCAGGGTTTCGTTAAAGTTTTCTGTTGCTGCCTCTTTTTCTCCCAAAAGGTAGTAAGCGCGCCCCCGGTTGTAATAGGTTTTATAATTGTTGGAATTGATAGATAGAGATCGATTGTAGTCTTCTATTGCTTCTTCGTAATTTCCTAAATTAGCAAGTACAAGTCCCCGGTTGTTGTAGATAGCGTGGCTGTTAGGCTTATTTGCTAAAGCACAGTTTAGATCCTCAATGGCTTTTTCGTGTTCTCCGAGATGACGCCAAGCATTGCCTCGATTCAAGTAAGCCTCGAAAAAATTAGGGTTGATATCTAGGGCTTGGCTGAGGTCTGCGATCGCTTTTTGGTAGTCTTTCATGTAATAGTAAACCAAGCCGCGATTGTTATAGGCTTTGGCATCGGCGGGATTAAGTTGCAGTATCTGATCGAAGTCCTCAAGTGCCGCTTCATAGTTTCCTTTCTTGGCGCTGTGCAAACCGCGCTTGTAAAATTGTTTGAGGTTCATAGGTCCACTTTCAGGATTGCTTGATTCTGGGGGTTGATTCCTGTGCAGTCAGTCTGGAGTTCGACAGCCGTTAATCTGTTGAAAGAGCATCCACCTGCGGTCAAAGTAACTCTTAAATGATTCCCGGCAATCTACCGTAAACAGAATTTTGGGTTTATTTTAACAGTAGTTAAATCCTGTTGAAAGGCTCTGCAGCTCGGCTGGATTTACTTATTAGTCAGTTCGATTGTTTACCCGATCGACTTGATCTCAAAAGTCTAGTTTTACTTGGTACTCTGTGTGTCTTGATGCGGGGGCGATCGGCTCGATCGCCAAATTAAGTTGGATACCGCTACTCAGTATAAATTGTTGTCAGTAGTCCTACTGAGTAAACTCTATATTTTTTTGACAAACTTCGTCTCAGTATTTGTGGCAGTACGTCTCTACAAACTTTTGTTGCCTAATTACCAATTACCGATTGATTTCCTCTTCCACATAAACAGTCAATTTCTCCAAATCTGGAAGTTCGATCAATTCTTGTTCCTTTTCCTTAACCGACACAGGCATCATCACAGGTGTACGCTGCTCAATCCAGCAACTCGCCAGCGGTAAAGTTTGTTCCAAATCTTCCAAAGGCCTCGGAATTACCATCACCGCGTTCAACTCGCCAATTCGCTCAGCTTCGTACATCCCGGCCTCTACGGCTACTGCTACATCTGCAACTGCACCGCGAATAATTGCCGTGCACAAACCGGCGCCTATTTTCTCGTAAGCTGCCAAGTGTACGTCTGCGGATTTGAGCATAGCATCGCAAGCACCGACCATTGCCGGAAATCCCCGGGTTTCGAGCAAACCGATCGCCTGGTTGCTAAGCCGAGAATAATTGCCACTTTCGGAAAGTTCAGTCAGCCGAAAGCCGATCGGCAAAACCACTTCCAAATTAGCCAAAGGTCTAGGAATCACCAACTTAGAAACAAACTGTCCGAACTGTTCAGCAGTTTGAGCTCCAGCTTCCACAGCCAAACGCACATCCGAAATTCTGCCCCGGACGATCGCCGTACAGTGACCGGAACCAATTTTTTCGTATCCTACTAAAATCACTCCTGCCGACTTCAGCATCATGTCAGCAGTCCCCACAATCGCCGGAAAACTCTTGGTGGATACCAAACCCAAAGCCGTGTCTTTGAAGTATTCCTGGCGCTGCGATCGCTCTTCGTGACTGTTACGATCTGTTTGTCCGTCCATCTTCTATTACCCTTAGAAACTTCCCAAAATAAAAATTTGTTGATAGTTTATAGTTTCTCAGATGAGAAGACAGACTGCACGAGCTACAAGACACAGATTGCTGCGGCAAGGCCTGACAAATTGCTGAGCTACCAATAATATGAGATTACCTATTTATATTTGATCTTTCTGCCTTCAGCATAGCTGCCTTTTGCCAAAATGACGGCTACCCGGAACCGCCCGATAGAGTTTGGCCGTTTTCCTCCGATCGATTAAAAGCTTGCCGGTGCGGAAACAGCGTCCCCAACAGCCGATTGATGTGAGCTTGACCGTACAGAATAGTTGGCGTTTCCCCTGGTTGGGGCGGCTCTGCGGCAGTGGATTCCGGCGGTTCTGGGGCAGTCTCCGGCGCAGTTTTAGGCGGTGTTTGGGCGGGTTGTGGCGGCTCGATCGGCTCAATCGGTCGATCAATTGGTGGGGTAGTGGCTTCGGGGGTTTCTGGTGATGTTGGCGCTGCTGTTGGCGCTGTTGCGGTTGCTTCTTCTGCGGTGGCTTGGCGGCTGGTATCTCCCATTAGAGAACCTGCTGCCATAATTTGCATTTTCTCGATACAAGGATTGATTAGGGTCGTCCCGGCGCCAATACAGGCATTTTCCCCGATCGTTCCCGCACCTACCACCAGCACTCCTGCACCCAGAATAACGCCCGCCGCGATTTCCAGAGTACCTTCACGGGCGTGAAGGATAACTCCCATACCGATACAGGCACCGGCGGCGATCGAGATCCGGCTGCCCGGCTCTGCTTGCAGGATTGCTCCAGGGGCGATCGCCGCACCCTCATTCACAACTACATCGCCACTCATCAAAATCTGAGAGTTGCTACTTAATTGCAGTGGCGATAAATACATTCGACTTCACCATGAAAGGAGCTATTTTTTTCGATAAAACGACTTTAAATTATGGATTTTCTCGACTGATAAATTTAACCATGTCAATCTAAGAAACGATAATTCACTAATACTGAGAATCTTGATGCTTTAACGTTTTATAGAAACTTTCCGAAGATTCTAGATTTTGACCAACATTTCTCATTCGAGCTTTTTAACTATCTCAAATCCTACTTCAATCCGCTTGGGTTTCTCCCGTTGGCCCCAGTGCGAGGGCTTAACGGAAGAAACAGGCTAATTACCAGGCAAATTAAGGTCGTTGGATAATTTCTTCCAGTACCCGGCGCTTCGCCTTGGAGTCGATGCCGAGCAAGCGGACGTACTCGCCGCTGTGTTCTTTGAGACAGCTTTCGAGGGCAGAAATCACTTCGGATTCGTGGTTGGATGAGATCGGGGCGCAACTGCTCCAAGAACCGGTGCGGAAACGGCGCGCGTCGGCGTGTTCCGTGCCAATTTTGTAGCCTTGGGAAAGCAGGTTGCGGATTTGGTCGATCGTCTTGCCGGTCAAACTTCCGCTGCTGGCAGAACCAGTCGAAGCTGCTTTGTATCCCGAGGTTGCTGCAGGCTTAGCCGATTGAGCAACTGGGCCGTCGGGACGCTGAATAATTTCTTCAACTATGCGTCGCTTAGCTTTCGGGTCAATCCCGATCAAGCGCACGTATTCGCCCGGGTACTCGTTCATCACAGCTTCCAAAGCAGCGATCGCCTCAGATTCGTTTCTGACTTGCAGCGAAGCCCCGCTTTGCCAAGAACTGGTGCGGAAGCGGCGGGCGTCGGCGTGTTCCGTCCCCACCTTGTAGCCTTGAGCTAGCAAGCTGCGAACCTGAGCTACTGTTTCGGCACTCAATTTTCCGCTTGACACGGAACCGCTATTGTGGTGTGAAGCTTGTTGTGCAACTTTACCGTTAGATTGGTGAGTTGTCGCACCGTTTGAACCGTTAGAGCCGTTGTCTCCCGGTCTTTGGACGATTTCTTCTAGTACGCGGCGCTTGGCTTTGGTGTCAATCCCGATCAAGCGGACGTATTCTCCTTGGTGCTCGGCCATGCAAGCTGACAAAGCCGCGATTACTTCAGAGTCGCGCTTTGAGGCAATCGGGCCGCAAGTGCGCCAAGAACCGGTCCGGAAGCGGCGTGCGTCGGCGTGTTCGGCTCCGACGCTGTATCCTTGAGCTAGTAAATTGCGGATGCTATCGGCAAGAGTTGAACTCAATTGGGTGCCGGCATGGGTAGAATATTTGGTTTGAGTCATATTTGGGTTTTTAGTTTGCTCGTTGCGAATTGGTGCTAGACAGGCGATGTTCTCAGCGCAGCGATAACCCGTTCTCAGAGCGTCATTGATGCCGATGACATGGGTCGCAAATTGAATGTCAGAATCTTGAACGTCAGGCAAGCGATCGGCTTGCTTCTGATTAGTGATGATGGCTCCCGAAGGTACGTACTTACCGGGGGGAATCTCCACATCTTTAATTAGTACGTGCATCATGACAATGCAGCCGTTCCCCACTCTGGCATTGAACACCGTAGAGCGAAAGCCGATAAAGCAGTTGTCGCCCACGTAGGCCGGGCCGTGAATTAAACTCATGTGGGTGAGGGAAGTATTTTTCCCCACCCACACAGAATAGGATTTGTCGTCGTCTCCTGTGACTCGGCCTTGTTCTAGGCCGTGAATCACTACTCCGTCTTGAATGTTGCTTCCTTGTCCGATATAAAAAGGAGTGCCTTCATCGGCGCGGATAGATGTCCCGGGGGCAATCATCACATTAGAACCGATATGCACATCGCCAATAATATTAGAAAAGGAATGTACGAAGGCGGTGTCGTGAATTTGGGGCTCAGCCAAGTTTTTCGACCAAGGCGTCGGGGGAGCCGCAACGTTGCGGACTGCCATAAATTAAGTTCTCCTAAGCTGAAAAATTTTTTGTTAGTTGTTAGTTGTTAGTTGTTAGTTGTTAGTTGTTAGTTATTTTTCCACTAACTGCTAACTGCTAACGGTTGCAACTAGCCGTACGGGTCGTCTTTTTTACTGTAAATGAGGCGGTTTTCTACATTGACAGTATCTATAATGCCTACTACTAGAGCATCGATCGGACGGTTTTCGCTTCCGGGCGCGATCCGGGCTGCGCTGCCTCGGGTTACTAAAACCCATTCATCTATACCAGCGCCCACACAGTCAGCGGCTACCTCATAGCCGGGAACTGGCGAACCTTCCTCATCGATGAATTGCAGCAGTAGAAATTTCGATCCTCTCAGTGTCGGCTCTTTTTGGGTACTGACAACTGTGCCGAGAACTTTGGCCATTTGCATTTTAGGTAATAGGTAATAGGTAATTGGTAACTGTCATTTTTACACTGTCACTTGTCTTTTTTTAATTAGCTCTGTCCTCAGTCCGCTGTCCGCTTTTTAGAGCTTCGTCTAGTAACTAATGACTTATGACTCATGACTGATGACTAATAACCAATATCCCATACCCACCTCAATTAAAAATTAAAAATGCTAAATCAAAAACAGCGCGATTTTTAATTTTTAATTTTTAATTACCAAACGCCCCTAACAGCCGATCGCCTATCTTATGATCTGTTGAGGGGGCGAATGCCGCTAACGCCTTCACGGAACTGTTCTACAGCTTCCGTGTAGCGAATGGGCAACACGTACTCTAAGTTTTCGTGAGGGCGGGCGATAATGTGGGTGGACATCACTTGTCCGCCGTTAACGCGCTTCACTGACTCTACTCCGGCTGCGACAGAAGCTTGCACTTCCGAGACATCTCCTCTTACAATGACCGTAACCCGAGCGCTACCGATTTTTTCGTAGCCTACCAAGGTGACGCGGGCTGCTTTGACCATCGCGTCAGCGGCTTCTACCACTGCGGGGAAGCCTAGGGTTTCGATCATGCCAACTGCAATTGCCATTGGTTTTACTCCTGATTGAATATTTGGGGAACTAAACAGTTAATTTTTGACGATCGCACAAATTTTCCTTTAACGAAATTTTTGTGCGCTAAGAACTTAGTAGCCTCGGAACTGTTCTACTGCTTCTGTATATCGAATCGGCAGAACATATTCTAGGTTTTCGTGGGGGCGAGCGATGATGTGGGTAGAGACGACTTCTCCGCCGTTCACACGCTTGACGGATTCCACTCCTGCTGCGACTGAGGCTTGGACTTCCGACACGTTGCCGCGCACAATTACGGTGACGCGGGCGCTGCCGATTTTTTCATAGCCCACGAGGGTAACGCGGGCAGCTTTGACCATAGCATCGGCAGCTTCCACCACAGCGGGAAAACCTTTTGTCTCAATCATTCCCACGGCAATTGACATTTTTGAATCTCCTTTGAGGATGAGCGAAATTACCGTTACAAATCTTTGAGAAATCTAAAAATTTGGACGGGGAGGCCCACATTTTTTAGTAATGCAGTGTAAAGCTTCCTATCCTATAAGAATAGGGGAATCTGTCCACCTTGACAATATAAACTAACATCATAATGTTTAATAACAAAAATTAAATTTTTTTATGTTACTTAAAATAATTTAATATTTATTTAATAATCTTAATATTTAGAGGGGTAGATACCGATAGCGAGAGGGGATTAAAGTAAGTAATAATACTCATAAAGTAGAGTTCGGTATGTGAAGTCGGAGCTAATCACTGCCGGGAAAATTGGGGATTTCAAAAGGGGGATCGCAGGGAAATCGGCAAAAAAGGCAGTCTTGGCCCATCGGCAGGCATTTTTTTCTTTGAGTGCCTCTTCTACTAAGCAAGTAATTTTGTGTTGAGAGAATTCTCAGTTTTGATGCTTTAATGTATAGTGAATCTTGGGTGCAAATTATTTTGCCAGAACTATACGATCGGGTTTAGTCAAAGTTTTAGGGTATCACGCGATCGCCCGCAACTGTTTTTGTATAAAGGCAGCCCGTAATTTCAAGTTTAAGGGATAAATTAAATGACTCAATTTCTCCTCCAAGCCTGTTGGTGGGTACCTTTATATGGCTTAATAGGCGCAATTTTAACTTTGCCGTGGTCTACGGGTACCGTTCGCAAAACAGGCCCGAGACCTGCAGCTTACTTCAATTTGCTGATGACTGTGTTGGCTTTCCTGCACGGGTCAGTTATTTTTACAGCGACTTGGGATCAACCGCCCCAACAGTTGCTAGTGCACTGGGTGCAAGCAGCAGATTTAGATTTGTCTTTTGCAATAGAAATCTCCACGGTCAGCGTCGGAGCAATGGAGTTAGTTAGTGTTCTGAGTTTGCTAGCACAAATTTACGCTCTAGGCTACATGGAAAAAGACTGGGCGCTAGCTCGATTTTTTGGGCTGATGGGTTTTTTTGAAGCGGCAATTAGCGGCATTGCCATTAGCGACTCCCTGCTTCTAACTTACGCTTTGTTGGAAGTGCTAACGCTTTCAACTTACTTGCTAGTCGGGTTTTGGTACGCTCAACCGCTGGTAGTAACAGCCGCTAGAGATGCGTTTTTAACCAAGCGTGTAGGAGACGTGCCACTGCTGATGGGAGTAGTGACGCTTTCAACTTTAGCGGGAAGTTTGAATTTTTCCGATTTGGAAACATGGGCTGAAACTGCAACTTTGTCTCCTGTAGTCGCAACTCTTTTAGGTTTGGCTTTAATCTCCGCGCCTACGGCCAAGTGTGCTCAATTTCCCTTCCATCTATGGCTCGATGAGGCGATGGAAGGGCCCAACCCGGCTTCGATTATGCGGAATACGGTAGTTGTGGGCGCTGGGGCTTATGTTTTGATTAAACTTCAGCCTGTTTTAGCGCTTTCCCCGGTCGCAGATGCGGTACTCGTGGTTTTGGGTGCGGTTACGGCTGTTGGCGCTTCCTTGGTGGCGATCGCTCAAATCGACATCAAAAGAGCACTATCGCATTCTACCAGCGCTTCTATGGGTTTGGTGTTTATCGCCGTGGGACTAAATCAAGTTGACATTGCTTTGCTGTTGCTGTTCGCCCACTCGATCGCCAAAGGCCTATTATTCATGAGCGTAGGGTCAATTATTACTACAACTAACACTCAAGATTTAACAGAAATGGGTGGGTTGTGGTCGAAGATGCCTGCCACGACTACGGCTTATTTAGTAGGCGCTGCGGGGATGGTAGCGCTGTTGCCTCTGGGCAACTTTTGGGCGATGCGACGCTGGCTTAACGGTTTTTGGACTGTGCCTTTGTGGCTGGTAATTGTGCTGCTTTTAGTTAACGGTTTGACAGCGCTAAATTTAACTCGCATATTCGGTTTAGTGTTTGTGGGAAAACCGCAGCCGAAAACTCGCAGAGCTCCAGAAGTTGGTTGGCCGATGGCTTTGCCGATGGTAATTTTGACGGTGATGGGACTATTGGTGCCTTGGATGTTACAGCAGTGGCAACTTTTAATTAGTTGGACTGGTCCTTGGTCGCAAACAGGGGATTTTGATACTTTAAATTTGCTGTTGAAGACTCTGGATATTCCGCTGTTAATGTTATCTGGGTTGATGGGCGTTGCGGTTGGGGTGGCGATTTATTGGTACGGGGTTTTACCTCGACCGGTACGGCTGCCGGTGCCGGCGTTGCAGGATTTGTTTGCTTACGATTTTTATATCGATCGAGTTTACCGCTTGACTGTCGTTTGGGCTGTGGCTTTGATTTCTCAAATCAGCGCTTGGACTGATAGGTATGTGGTAGATGGGGTGGTAAATTTGTTCGGTTTTGCCACAATTTTCAGCGGTGAAGGGTTGAAGTATAGCGGTACCGGTCAGTTGCAGTTTTATGTGTTGACTATTGCAGGGGGGGTTGCTGTGTTGCTGGCGTTGATTATTTGGCAGTTTTAAACCGCAGAGGTTGGCAGATGAATTTTTCGGGGTTTGTCTGCTTTTTGTCTGATGTTATTTAATTTTAAACCGCAGATGAGGGCGGATGAACGCAGATGAACGCAGATGATTTTATTCTGGGTTTGTCTGCTTTTTTATCTAGTTTTATTCAAAATCGATCGGCCATAATTCGGTCACTGGAACTTCCCAACCGGGCAAAAGTTCGGGAATTGAAATCATGTCCCCGTCTCTCAATACCACGGGTTCGGGTGTCGGAGTGTAAATTGTTATTGTGCGCTTGTCTGGGTCGATTAATATTCCTACTTTGGCTCCGAGTTCGATGAATGATAAAATGTTTTCTCGGAGGGGTTTGAGGCGATCGGACTGAGATTTGATTTCTACCACTAAGTCGGGAACAAGTTCGGCAAAATACCTTTTACTTTATTTGAGGCTATCGGCTGTCACAAACGAAACATCGGGGGCTGTAACATTTGAATTGGGGAGAATAAACCCGCCGCTGGACTCAAACACTCGTCCGAGTTTGCGGGGTTTGACCCAGTTAAGCAAAAGTCTGCCAAACTCAAGTCCAATTTCGCTCGATACTATGTCTGATGGGCCCATAACGATAATCTTCCCGTCTACCAGTTCGAGTTGGTAGTCTAGATGTGCTTCGCCGAGTATACCTTGCAGTTCTTCCAAGTCGGCAACGGTGAGGCGGGTGGAAGGAGAACCGGATTTAATTTGCAAATCTTCTCGATCTGTAAGACTTGAGGTCATAGGAGGATTCCAGAGACATTTGAATTTATGTTAACAAGAAAATTAGCCGATCGCTTCTATATGTAGTTGCTATGCGTTAATGTTAAATATAGTTCTAAAAGCTCTCTAATAAAGGAAAGTTTTAATTGATGCTCAGTGCTTTAATCTGGATACCAATGTTGGCTGCTGCCCTGATTGGGCTCTGGCCCGGTTCAGTGAGTTCTAAAATAGTTCGGAATGTCGCGATCGCCATTGCGGGTATAACTTTTATTCTCTCGGTGATTTTGGCATTTCAGTTTGATGCCAGTAGCAGTCAGTTGCAGTTTTCGGAATTCATTCCTTGGATAGATGCTTTGGGATTGAATTACAATCTCGGCGTTGATGGTTTGGCTCTGCCTTTGGTAATTTTAAATACTCTCCTGACAGGAATAGCTATTTATGCTACGGATGAGTCTATCCGCAGACCTCGACTTTATTATTCTTTGATTCTGTTAATTACCGGGGGCGTCACAGGGGCTTTTTTATCTCAAAATTTGCTGCTGTTTTTCCTGTTTTTTGAGGTAGAATTGATTCCGCTTTACCTGTTAATTGCGATTTGGGGAGGCGAGCGTCGGGGTTATGCTGCTACTAAGTTTTTAATCTATACTGCATTTTCGGGAATTGTGCTACTGGCTGCTTTCTTGGGGACTGGTTGGCTTAGCGGTGCTTCTAGTTTCGATATGGTTGGTGCAGCGGGCGCATCGCATTTGCAAGGAGGATTGCCCTTGCCTTTGGTAAGGCAAATTGTTTTGCTGGCGGGGGTGTTGCTGGCTTTTGGTATTAAGATGCCTTTAGTGCCTTTTCATACTTGGCTGCCGGATGCTCACGTAGAAGCTTCGACGCCGGTTTCGGTGCTGCTGGCGGGGGTGCTTTTGAAGCTGGGGACTTATGGGATGCTGCGCTTTGGTTTGGGTTTGTTTCCCGAGGCGTGGGCGGTGGCGGCACCTTGGTTGGCGAGTTGGGCGGTGGTGAGTGTGCTTTACGGGGCAAGTTGCGCGATCGCCCAAAAAGATATGAAAAAAATTGTAGCTTACAGTTCGATCGCTCACATGGGCTACATTTTGTTAGCTAGCGCCGCAGCTACTCCAATTAGTATGTTGGGAACTGTTTTGCAAATGGTTAGCCACGGTTTAATTTCGGGGCTGCTATTTTTGAGTGTCGGCGTTGTTTACAAAAAATCCGGCACTCGGAACATCGATGTGCTCAAAGGTTTATTCAATCCAGATCGCGGTTTGCCCATGATTGGCAGTTTAATGATCCTCGGCGTGATGGCAAGTGCCGGCATTCCGGGTTTGGCTGGATTTATTGCGGAATTTTTGATATTTCGGGGCAGTTTGCCAGTGTTTCCCGTGCAAACTTTCCTCTGCATGATCGGCACTGGTTTAACTTCAGTTTACTTTTTAATTATGGTCAACCGCGCCTTTTTCGGCCGCCTTTCGGATGTGGTGGTAAATTTGCCGCAAGTCCGCTGGCGCGATCGCATTCCTTCGCTGGTTTTAGCAATAATTATCGCCATCATGGGAGTGCAGCCGGGAGTTTTAGTTGGTTTGAGCGAAAAAACTGCGATCGGAATGGTAGCTAATGTGCCACCCCAAGTTAAAGTGATTGCTCAAAACTTGAAATAAAATATGACCTAGGTTCGTCGTGAGGAATGCAAGTCCTCTCTTAACAGCTTTTAGTCCATAGGTTTGTAGTGAGGAGTGCAAGTCCTCTCTTAACAGCTTTTAGCTCATCATTAAAGGAATAAAGTCCTTACTACAAACCTATTTTTTCGTTATTCCTTCTATTCAGGCTTAATTAAAATGACAAGTACCGTATTAAAACCATCTTCCCATCCCCTATCCGCATACATTGACATCTTGGAATCAGGTCAAGCTTTACTGCCTGAATCTATGGAAAATGTGGTTGAAGTTATCGGCGTGCTGAAAAGTTATGGTATTGTTTTAGATGCCTATTCTCGCAATCTCAACTATATTGCCGAAGAACAGTTTTTAGTGCTTTTTCCGTTTTTTAAATATTTCAACGGAGATGTGACTCTGCCAAAATTAATGCGCTATTTGTGGCACGATCGCATAAATTTTGAGTATGCTGAGTATGTTATGAAAACTATGCTGTGGCACGGCGGCGGGGGTTTTGACAGTTATTTGGATTCCCCGGAATTTAGCAGTTTGGTCGAAAAGGCGATCGCTGCTAAATTAAAAGGCAATTTTTTCATGCAGGGACTACACAAAGCCTTTCCCGATTTTTTGCCGGAACAAGTGCGGATGCTGGCTTACTACACCGCTCTCGGTCAGTTTTGGCGGGTAATGAGTGATTTATTTATCGACTTATCTGATTCCTACGAAGCCGGGAAAATTAAGTCGATCGCTGAGGTAGTTGATTTTATCTTAGCAGGTTTGGTTAGCGCCGCGAGTCTGCCAATTACCTACAGCGTCAAGATTCACGGTCAAGTCTACGATATCATTCCGGCATCGGCTAACTTGACATTTTTACCAGATGTAGCAGTGCCTTATGTAGAATCAATTTTCTTTCGGGGAACCGCTTTTTTTGGCACAGTTTCCTACAACGCTCAAGCCCATCAAATCCCGGAAGAACAAAGAGAATTTGCTTACGGGGCTTTGTTTGCTGACCCTTTACCGATTGGAGGTGCAGGGATTCCGCCAACTCAATTGATGCAAGATATGCGGCATTATTTGCCGGAGTATTTGCACGAAGTTTATCGCAGTAGCTGTCGGGGTGAAGACGATGTGCGGGTGCAAATTTGCCAGAGTTTTCAGAAGTCGATGTTTTGCGTGACGACGGCGACTATTTTGGGTCTAGCACCTCATCCCATGAATACCTCCGACCCAGAGGAAAAAAAGGCTAATCGAGCTTATTTGGAAGGTTGGATGGATCGATTTGGGGATTCTCGCTTGGATTGGGCAAATCAGCCAACTAACAGGGCCTGTCAGTTGTTCCCCGAACGGTAGGGCGACGGGTTTTTAGGGCGCAATGTCTCTAGGAGTTGTAAGAATATTACCTGAAGAAAGCAATTGCTTTCTTTTGGATACCTAAGCTCATCCTGGCGATCGCAATGATATCACGTCCCGTCAAATAGCCGTTATAAGGCAAGTAGTGGAAACTTCAGTCCTCAGACTTTTATGAGGACTGAAGTCCTCACTACCAAACAATTTTATAGTAGTCATTTTAGCGGACATAATATGACCTGAGAAACTGTTTGTTTTTGGGTCATTGTGATTGCTTTCATAAGAAATATATCCGCTAACGCTTAGACTGGCAATGACAGGGTAAAGCACTTCTTATTTCCCAAGTATCTAGATTCGGACTAGAAGACTCAGACCGTGAGAGTCCGTGCCACAAGTTCCCAGCAAACCATAAGTTTCTGCTAAATCTTTGACTAAAGCAGTTTGTATGGGACTCGGTTTCCAAGGATTGGGATTACCGTAAGCATAGTAAATCTCTACACCGTCAATGCCGAAACGAGAGGCTTCTGGGATTAGTTTATCTGCAGTCGATCGATACCGGCAAGGATGTGCGAGAACTGCTAAACCTCCTGCTTCATGAATAGCTTCAATTACCCTGGCTGCTGAATAACAATAAGTGCCTTCAGTGCTTTTACCTCGTAGGTATGGTTTGAGACTGGGATGTTGCGGATCGAAGGCGTAACCGAGAATGTGTACCTCATTGTTGAGCAATTCCGCATTAATTTCAGCGCCTATCCAGAGACTAGGTGCTTCGCTATTTTTATCGGGATGGTTTAATTTCCAATTGTCCAGCCAAATTTGAGCTTTAACGTAGCCTTGGGTGCTGTGGTGGTCTGTGATAGCTAAGCCTTTGAGACCTCCGGCTATGGCTTGTTCCATCAATTTCTCTGGCTGCAATCGGCCGTCGGAGTAGACTGTGTGCATATGAAAATTATAGGAACCCGGACAGCTATCGGCATCAATTGTCTGGAAGACTTGTTTGAGTGCTGAGATATTCTGGGCTTCTGGTTTGAGACTAGAAGGGGGGGAGGCAGCGAAATTGACAGCCATAAGCGTTATTATAGAAAAAACTAGCTTTGTTTATTAATATATCTAATAAATTGATATGTTGCACCTGTGGCAATAGTCGGCTGTGGGATTGAAACATCTGGCGGATTGTGGCGTTCGGCACAAGATATCAATTCACTCGCACATCTTGCACAATTCTCTATCCAGCATTTTATCGTCGGGTGGGGGCGGGTTTATGAGATTATTGATTTTAGGCAATTTATAGTTTGTAAAACTCGCCTTTACAGGTTTGTTGAAAATACCACAAGATATCAATTACTCCCACATATTGCATTGCATCAGGATTAACAACAGGCAAGATGCCTGTTCCACAAAGAGTAAATTTTATTGTGGGGTGGGCATCCTGCCCGCCCTTAAAAGGTTTGTGAAAAATGCCACAAGATATCAATTCAATCGCACTTTAAACCTGCCGCTGCGGCTGTGGGAAATTCGTTCGGCACAAAGGTGACGCCAAACACTTCTCTAGAACACGGTACAATATGCGCCACTCGTTTAGGAGGGTTTTTCCGATTTCCAGTCTTCGAGTCAAACTCAATTATACCCGTAGCTCCCTCGGCTTTAAAGTTGGGAGCGGCTAAGGTTTTTTGCATTCCTTCCCGGCTGGGTTCGGGCTGCATTTCTAGGGCTTTAATCAGGGTCCGGGCTGCATCGTAGGTTAAAGCCGATCGAGTATTGACCGGGCCTCCCCACAATTTTTCAGCGTTTTGCGGAAATTTTTTGTCAAAACTTATTAACGGATGCCAAAACACGGATACGCCCAGTTTTTCAACAGACTTTAGCTGTTTGGCTACTTCTAACGTTCTCAACTCGTACAGCGTCCATGGCCCCACAATCCAATTGCGATCGCCATTAGCTTTAATCATTTCGATGGCATTTTCTACGGAATTAGTTACTTGACCGTCTGGAAAGACGGCTATGGCTTTTATTCCGGCTTTCTCAACTTCTTCTATCGCTGCTTCTGCGCTGAAATCATTTTTGGATAAGTTATTATAATTTCTGAGTCTAAAAGTTTTGCCTCCTTTGGCTTCAAATTGCTTGGTAAATTGTTCCCACAAAGAATAGCTGAACGGACTGTCTGGATTGTAAAAAACTGCTACTTTTTTTTTGTTTACGCTCAGCAAGTGATTTACTAAACCTTCAGCTTCTATGCTAGTTGTCGGAGCCGTGCGAAAGAAAAATTTTCTAGGTTTTCGCGTCAGTTCTTCTGTTGTGCTTCCCGGAGAAATGGCGACCAGTTGATTTCGATTATAAATATCTACTGTTTCAACCGTCATGTCGCTAGTATAGTGTCCGATGACTGCTAGAATATCGGGCTGAGCGACCAGATCCTTAGCCCTTTGAACGGCGTAGGATTTGATATTGCCATCATCAGCAATGATGATTTTGAGACCTTTTCCTTTAATAGCTTTTGGTTCTAGAAAGCCTTGACCGGGAAAATCTTTATTGTTCTCATTTGCAGCCAGAAGACCTAAATTAACTTCGGTTTGAGCTTGAGCAATGCCGCGGAGGAGTTCTTCTGCTAAATTTGCGTTGAGGATGCTACCGTCCTGATTGCGGCGGATAGGAACAACAATTGCGATCGTGTAATATTCTGCATTTATTGCCTTTAGCAGAGCATTGTTGATGTAAATTAAAGTTTCTGGATCTCTGCGGTCTTCCCGCCAGGACTGTTTGAGCAATTTTAAAGCTTCGGGATAATTTGAGTCGGCACACTCATTGATTCCCCTTTGTTTTGACCACAGGGCGGAGGTTTGCACTAAGAGTTTTTCGCCGGAACTTACACCATCTGGAGAGGGGGTAGGCAGCGTTGGTTGCGAGGAAATGCTGGGGATTAGCGGGGAAATTCTGGGGATTAAAAGTACGATCGCCAATGCAGCTGCCAGCCCCGCAACTCCGAACAGCAACCAGCGCCAGGGCTGCGGCGGTGGTTGCGGTGGCGGTGGGGATTGAAGCGAATCCAAGGCTTGCAATACCTCAGCAGCAGATTGGTAGCGCTGCTGAAAGTTGAAACACACCATTGTATTTAAAATATTTCTTAGACCATCGCTAACTGGTTCAGATGTTAAATAACCCCAGATAATGTCGCAAGTTTCAGGGTCTTGTGGCAGATTGGTGGGACGCCGCCCGGTGAGGGCTTGAATCGCGATGATTCCTACTGCATAAATATCATTGTAAGGTTGCGGGAACGACCGCGGATCGTGTTGTTCTGCAGGCATATAACCCCTGGTGCCTATCGCCTGCGATGTCAATATTTCACCTGTATTGCTAGAGGTGTAAGTGCTGATTTCCTTTACAGCCCCAAAATCAATTAAAACAATTTGTCGATCGGTTTTGCGCCGAATTAAGTTAGCAGGTTTAATGTCTCGGTGAATAACATTTGCTTGATGAATAGAGTTTAAAATTTCTAATATTTCCCATAAAAAGGCGCTCGCCTGTGCTTCCGTCCACTGCTTACCCTGAGCGATTTCTTGACTTAGGAGAGTTCCTTCAATGAATTCTAGAACTAAGTAAAAATTGCGATTAATCTCAAAATGATCGAACAATTGGGGAATGCGCGAGTTATTGCTGAGAGTCTGCAAAGCCCTAACTTCCGTTTGAAATCGCCTCCTGGCTCTTTCCAATACCTGGGGATTTTCGGATTGAGGAAAAGGAATTTCCTTGATAACGCACGGGGGATTATCTGGGTTTTGTAGATCTTGAGCGGTGTAGGTTCTAGCAAATCCTCCCTGTCCTAATCGAGCAATGATTCTGTAGCGTCCGGCCAGTATCTCTCCGGGATTGAGACACATAAATTTTAGAGTTCCTTGTGGAGGTGCGATCGTTGATGTTGATTATAAGCTTTTTTGTTGCCGGATACAGCTTGGCGACATATCAAAGTCCTCTGTGTCTCTATCAAAAACACTATAACTCTCAGCAATTACCACTTCTATATTAGTTATGACTGATGACTACTTATAAATTATCTTTCCGCTAACTTGCTGAGTACAAAAGCAGCTAAAAACCCGCAGACAGTAATTAGTCCAGCAAAATCGTGAGTTTCCTCGAATGCTTCGGGAATCATAGTATCTGAGATCATTGCTAAAATACCCCCTGCTGCTACGGCGGTAGTTGCAGCTATTACTTCCGCAGAAAAGCCGCTGAAAACCGTATATCCTAACAATGCTGCGATACCGGAAATAACTGCGATCGCGCCCCAAACTCCAAAAACGTAACCCATCGATCTCCCTGCTTTTTTCATACCGGCGGCACTGGAGAGCCCTTCGGGAATGTTGGAAAGAAAAATTGCTGCTACTGTCACCCAACTAACACCGCCTCCAGAAATCATGCTGACACCAACGACGATCGACTCCGGTATCCCATCTAACAGGGCGCCGAGGGCGATGGCTAATCCGCCATCGCCTGACTCTGTTTTACCTGGGTGCAATGCGCCCGATCGCTTGCGGTGTTTTGCTCCCTGTTGACTCAAAAACCAATTGGCGGCTGTATAGACAGTAGCGCCCCCCAAAAAGCCGATCGCTGTAGAGTCGAAACCGCCGCGCTTGTAAGCTTCATCCATCAGTTCAAAGGATAGCGCTGAAATCAGCACACCAGCGCCAAAAGCCATAATTGTCGCGATCGCGCGCTGGGGAATGCTGACAAAGTAACCCACCGCCGCTCCCAGTAGCAATGCCGACCCCCCTAGTAAACCCCAAAATCCTGCCTGCAACCACACTGGAAACATCAGCCGCACCTCAAAGGAAAAAAATTTTTATCCCCGCCTAAAAATTATATATAGGACTTACGGATGGGGGCCAGAAACCGCGTTGTTTACCTAATCAGTTAAGTACATTCATAATAGTTAGAGTCGCTAGTGTTCCAATCAACATTAACTTTTTTACCCCAGGATTCGATGGACTCGAAACCAGCGATAGCCGTAGGGTTCTAAGGGAATAGAGGGCGAGTCGGCACCGAGAGATTCATACAGGCGATCACCAAATAAATCGAACAGAGGGGTGTATTCGTGAGATTTCAGCGTAGCGGTACAAGGTTTGTCGGCTAAATTGTGCACAGCAATCACCGTCCTGCCTTGCCAGTCGCAGCATTGGGCTAACACCGAGGGAGAGTCGGTTTCGAGAATGTGCCACTTGCCCCTACCCCACTCAGGACATTGCTTGCGGATGCTGATGGCACGTTCCATCCAGTTAATTAATGAGGCAGGATCGCGCTGCGCTGCGACGACATTGACTTGTTTGTAACCGTATTCTCCGTGGGCGATCGTAGGTCTGGCAAGGGCATCAGTTGCAGCCGTCGAGAAGCCACCATTCGGTGCATCTGACCATTGCATCACCGTGCGGACGCTGCCTCGACCTTCGAGCGAAAGGTCATCACCCATGCCAATTTCTTCGCCATAGCGCAGCATGGGTGTACCAGGCAGGGTGAAAAGCAAGCTGTAGACCAGTTCAATCCGGCGGCGATCGCCTCCCATCATCGGTGGTAAGCGACGACGAATCCCGCGCCCGAAAATTTGCATAGTTTTCTCAGGGGCAAACGCTGCAAAAATTTCCTCTCGTTCCGATGAAGTAATGCGGTCTAACGTCAGTTCATCATGGTGGCGCACAAAATTAAGCCACTGACAAATAGGGGGAATATCGGGTAAGGTTTTTAGTCCATCGCGCAATGCTGTGGATTCTTGACGCGCCAGTGCCAAAAACAGATGCTGGTTCAGCAAAAAGTTGAACAGGATGTGCATTCTGTCGCCCTCAGCAAAGTAGACAGGAATTTGCTCGCGATCGACATTTGCTTCTGCCAGCAACACAGCATCACCCTGACGCGATGACACAAACTCTCTCATTTCTTCCAAGAAACCTCGCAGGCTTTCGGGGTCTGCACCTTCGATGCCAATTCCTTTAATTAAAAAGGGAACAGCATCAATGCGAAATCCAGACACCCCCAGTTCTAACCAAAAACCCATAATTTTGCAGATTTCTTCTCGTACCGCCGGATTGGCAATATTCAAATCTGGCTGTTCTTTATAGAAGTGATGCAAATAGTAAGCCTTTGCTTGTTCGTCGTACTCCCAAATACTGTCCTCGGCATCGGGAAACACCAGCAACTCTGGATCTGCTTTGGGTGGATTTTCTGACCACACGTAGTAATTGCGATACTTGGAGTTTTTATCGCTTTTGGATGCCACAAACCAAGGATGCTGATTAGACGTATGATTTACTACCAGATCGATCAGCACGCGAATTCCTCGTTCCCTTGCTTGGTGCATGAACTCGACAAAATCTCCCAGGGTTCCCAGTCGCGGGTCAATGTTGTAGTAATCCATCACGTCGTAACCATTGTCCCGGTTAGGGGAAGGATAAAACGGCAGCAACCACAAACAAGTAATTCCTAGGGCGGATAAATAGTCTAGGCGGTTGATAAGTCCCTGAAAGTCGCCCACACCATCGCCGTCCGAGTCCATGAAGGTTTCAACATCAAGGGAGTAGACAATTGCATTTTTATACCAGAGGTCTTTCATTGCAGTAAATTTCTTAATAGAGAAACGGCGTAGCATGGCTGTGTTCAGAAACCCGGTCACAGGGCTATTTAGGAAGCTGAATGCCACGGCTATAGCTCATCTTTCGGAATCTGATTCTTAAGTCATATTTGTCCCAATTAAAAATATATCAATATAAAGTAGATGAAATATTTATCAAGATAATAAATTACGTTTTTTCAATAAATAAAAAAATAACGGTTGAGCAGGCTGACTACCATTACGAGGAGCGATCGCTACCAATTTCCGATTAGATGTTCATCCAAATAGCCAACTTGTTTAGCTTGTAGCTGCACTGTCTTCCCTCTCTTTCGCCAAGACAGTGCCAAACCACCAACCTTAGTTAAATCAGCCAGCCCTTGTCAGTCCTGACGGCATAGGAGGTGTGTTTGCCTTTAGCAAGGGCCCATGCTGCCAACTAATCTTCTACCCAATTGAGTAACCCAAGAGAAGTAACAGCTCCAAAAAAGTGAGCGCCAATCAAATTGACGTTTGCCATCGTCACAAAAATATCTAAGGAACGAATCACATTTTCTGGGGCATAAGCTGCCATCGCTTGGGGCTGACTAAGAGTTTTTGCTAGGACTACAGCAACTGTTTCTTCAGAAGCGACAAACGCGATTAATACCCCCACCAAACTAGAAACTAATCCAATCCGTAAGGTGTGAGTAATATGTTCTTTGCTGGGATATACCTGGGAATTTTCGGCGTGCAAAAGTCGCCCTAAAAGCCTATAGCGAAAATCCCAAAAAATTCTAAAGCACAGCAATAACAGACCAACTACCGCTAAAAATATGCCGAACCCAATACCTGCATTATTATTGGTTTGATCGCTCATGTTGCGACCCAACATAGCAAACAATAAAACTATGCCGGAAACAGCACCAAAGAATAACTGTATCCAAAAGCTAAATCTACTAAACAAGCGAAAAGTGGCGACAAATTCGCTTTGGGTCAGGGGTTGCGACAAGGATTCTGGTTGATTCACTTGAGTCATTATATACACCTTATTGCTGAATTAATCGTCAAAGCAAACGACGTAAGAAATAGGTTCGGCTTGTCTTCCTGTCGCAAGCGATCGCCTTGTGGTTAGCTATTAGAGTTTTCCTGAAAAGTCAGTTAAGGGCAGGACAGGATGCCTGATGTTTGGGAACCGAATTAGGCAATTTCCGGTAAATAAAAGGTTGAACTCAACACAGGCACTGCCATTGTGGTTGATTTCATTTTCCTAAAATCCTCCCGGTTCTGAACAATCAACTTCTTGCGACAATGGGAATTTAGAGTCTTAAAAATCGACTTAGGCAAAACGTCTATTGTCTTTGTTCACCATTTCAAAATCTTGCTTCTATATACCATTTAATCAAACTAGCCCAACCTTGCCATCTGCCTGATGCCATAAGAAAATATCCACCTGGGGGAAGATGATTGAGGAAAAAATTATGATATTGCTTTCAGTTAAGTGCGAGCGCTCGCACTATTGGCGATCGATGCTTGATTCCCAAGTGTGGCACAGGGCCGCATCCTTTCTTGCAACGTCCATAAGCTAGTTAGGGCCACTATTCCAGATTCCCAACTATTCATATGCGAGTTGGGAGCTATTGGTTGCAAGCAAGATTAGCCGGACAATTTTTTTATCACCTTCCCAGTAGTGACGATTTAGCCAAACAAATTTAAACGATTTTTAGGTGAACAAATTCGCCTATTTATCAGTTGTATTCCCACTATCTAAGCCTGATTATCCATAGTGTATTAATTATAGTTTTTACCCTACTTCGGGTAAATCCGATGCCATACCCCAACTATCAGCATTTTTACCGCTTTTTAGCGTCAGCAAGCCGATGAAATTATCTCAAAATGCGAAGAGGGTTTAATCGGTTGGTTGGCAGGCATTGCATAAAGCATAAGTTTTATTGTTATAGCAATCCTTGCAGGAGTCGTAAATCTTTTACCCCACCCCAATCCTCCCCGCGAGTTCGGGGAGGGAGTAAGAAATTCACAAAGGATTTAGGCTTGCTATATTACGAGCATTATTGGTTTGTTTGCTTTGCAAGTGATACTGCCTTTTTTTAACTGGGTTGTGGCATTTATATTAGTTTTGCTTCTCTATATGGGCGAATTTTTAAGCGTAATTTCAGCACCGCTGCCTTTATTATATTCGCCTTGGAAAACAGGCGAGGTGTTGTTGCTCTATTTTCTAATTAAACAAATTCCAGCAGGCAATTTTGTCACCCCGATCCTTATAAAAAAGCAGGTATCTTTGCTTTCCAATTGCACCTTAGCACTCTAGACAGTATTGAGATTTTTATTTGATTTTATGGGATTATTTTTAGCGTCGCCAATTCTAATTGTTATTAAAACTTTGGTTAAAGAAGTTTTCATCAAAGATCTACTAGACTGCTGGCCGACTGCTCCATCATGAAAGCCATCGTTTAGCCTATAAAGCTATATTTGTCAAGGCTAATAAATGTGAAATTTATCAATCAATCAACCGCTGACACTCCCGCTCAAGACAGATGAAAAAAATATCTAAACAAGCTAATAATTAAATTATTATAGATAATAACATAAATTATTTGTTTAAAAACTCAGTTAAGTGGAAAGGAATTCACCATATGCCTATGCCAGTAGTCGTTAACAACTAAAGTATAAAAAACATGAAACCTCACAACTCACCCACCGACAACATTAAACACTCAATTGGACAGGCAGCTTCTCATCCCTGGTTTGAGCGACTCGCAAGATTGGGATATGCTTCCAAAGGCTTAGTTTACTTTATTGTCGGTTTTTTAGCAGCACAAGCAGCCTTTAGTATGGGCGGCAGGACAACCGATACTAGCGGTGCATTATCAGCAATTGTTAACCAACCTTTCGGTAAATTTCTACTATTTCTTGTAACGATTGGCATTATTGGTTATGCCCTTTGGCGTATCGTTCAGACAATTCTAGATCCAGAACACCAAGGACAGAAAATGGATGCCAAGCGAATTGCCCAACGCATTGGCTACGCCTTAAGTGCTTTAGGTTACGCAGGTTTGGCTTTAACGGCTGTAAAACTGATAATGGGTTCGGGCGGTGGTAATAGCAATACAAACGAAGATTTGACCGCCAAAATTTTAGCGCAACCGTTTGGACAATGGCTGGTAGGATTGGCAGGCTCAATTGTTATTGGTGTAGGATTTTCTTATTTTTACGAAGCATATAAAGCTAAATTTCGCCGCCATTTCAAGTTAGATGAAATGAGTCCAACCGAGCAAAAGTGGGCGACACGGTTGGGTCGATTCGGAATTGCTGCCCGTGGAGTTGTTTTCGTTATAATCGGTTTTTTCTTAATTCAAGCAGCAAGGCTATCGGATGCTAGTCAAACGAAGGGATTGGGCGAGGTGTTGGCAATTCTGGCACAACAGCCTTTTAGTCCGGTGATTTTGGCTCTAGTACCTTTGGGTTTAATTGCCTATGGCATCTACTCGGTAATTGAAGCTCGCTATCGGCGAATTTTAGGCTCATAACCTTGGCCGTTATACAGAAAGTTATGAATTTTGAGTACAACATTATTTTTGGCAAATCAAAAATAAATTTAACTCAAAACTCATAACTTTTACTAGGCGTCCTGATTAAATCACCTGCTTTTAAGTCGGGATATTTTAACTCAAAAGTCAGGGCGGGCACGGGGGCACCGCCCCTACTCAACTCAAAACTCCTAAAAACTTATGGCACAAATTGGTTATCACGCTTCCCACGAACAGTTTAAGCCCAGCGAACTGCTGAAATATGTCCAAATGGCAGAACAAGCTGGCTTTACCCATGCCCTTTCTTCCGATCACTTTCATCCTTGGAGTGAAGCGCAAGGACAAAGTGGTTTTGCTTGGTCTTGGTTGGGTGCAGCAATGCAAGCAACGCCGAGGCTTTCCTATCGGGTTGTTTGCGCTCCCGGACAGCGGTATCATCCGGCTATTATTGCCCAAGCTGCGGCAACGTTGGCAGAAATGTTTCCAAATCGTTTTTGGCTCACGGTTGGCAGCGGTCAAGCGTTGAACGAACATATTACTGGGGATAAGTGGCCGACTAAGAGCGATCGCAACGCGCGCCTCAAAGAATGTGTCGATATTATCCGCGCCCTTTGGGCAGGAGAAACCGTCACCCATCGCGGTTTAGTGTGCGTAGAAGATGCAAAACTCTATACCCGCCCGGAAATTCTCCCATTAATTATCGGCGCGGCAGTTACCCCAGAAACCGCAGAATGGGTGGGCCGTTGGGCTGATGGATTAATTACTACTTCTCGCCCACCTGAAAAGTTAAAAAAAGTCGTCGATGCGTTTCGTCGCGGTGGCGGAGAAGGGAAACCAATGATTTTGAAAGTGCAGCTTTCCTATGACAGTAATGCAGAGAAAGCACTACAAGGCGCTCACGATCAATGGCGTAGTAACATCTTCAAAAGCAAAATGTTGACAGAACTGATAACACCCGATCAATTTGATGCGGCCGGGGAGTTTGTGCAACCAGATGAGTTATATCAACACGTCCGCATCTCGGCAGACCAAGAGCAGCATATTGAGTGGTTGCAAAAAGATATTGAATTGGGGTTCGATCAACTAATTTTGCACAACGTTAACCGAGAGCAAGAGCAGTTTATTGAGGTGTTTGGCGAAAAAGTAGTGCCAGCGCTGACAAAAAGTTGATCTTGGCATCTACCTAATTCAAGACTTTGAATTCTGATTCAATAATTGCTGAATCTCAGCCCGCAAGGCAGCAATTTCAGTTTGAAGTGCTGTAATTGATTTCGCTCCTGCTAATTCTGCTTCGTCATCCTCTGCATCGCGACCAATAAAAAATGTGGCGATGGTCGCAGTTACATAACCAAAAACCGCAAACGCATAGAGTGCCAGAACAAGACAAAGTATGCGACCTTCTGGCGTTTTGGGCCAATATTCCGAACCCATTGTCATCATTAGCATAGCCGTCCACCATAAGGCTGTGCCGTAATTATTTAACCCGGAGGAACCATCGGCGAAATCTTTTTCAAAAGCATACATCCCTGCTGCACCTACCAAGGTAATAATTATCGTTAGTCCTACGACATAACCAAATCCGCGACGGCTAATACCAATTTTATGTGAAGTTGCATATAATAGAGAGATAGCTTGTATGGTGCGTTTATGAGTCGTAGTTTAAAAATC
>NZ_JAUBQX010000015.1:0-117976 GCF_036701505.1 Microcoleus sp. Pol11C2 | reverse complement strand
AAATACATCAATATAATTGCACGGATAAAATTAATTAGGATTGCTCTAGGTATAGAAAATCATTTAGGATTGCTATAGTTAAGGTAACAGAGTATGATTTTATTCAGGGTAAGTGAGGGGCGATCGAGCCAATATTACCTGGGAAAACTCGGATCTCAGCTATGACAAGTTTGACGTTCAAAGAAGTTATGATTAATCTACGCTCCGCGACCTCCGCTGATTTGAATCTGTTACGACACTGGGATGAGCAACCTCACGTAATTTCGTCAGATCCTAACGAGGAGTGGGCTTGGGAGGTGGAACTTGAGCGCGCGCCCAATTGGAGGGAGCAATTGATTGCCGAAATCGATGGTCGTCCGATCGGATTTGTCCAGATTATTGATCCGGCACATGAGGATAGCAACTATTGGGGTGATGTCACGGCGGATCTTCGTGCAATTGATATTTGGATTGGGGAAGAAACCGATTTAGGCAAAGGCTATGGAACGAAAATGATGCAACTTGCAATTGTCAGATGTTTCGCAGATCCGGCGGTGAAGGCTGTCCTCGTTGAGCCGCTTGCCAATAATACTCGCGCCCACCACTTCTATGAAGGTCTTGGCTTTCAATTTATCGAGTACCGAAAGTTCGGTGACGATGATTGCTTTGTTTATCGTCTGAACCGAGTAGATTGACACCATGAATTGAGAAGGCATCGCTGTAGCAGCAGTCCGTGAGCGATCGCACAAATCTACAAGTTATTTTTTGAGCCGTGATTTGAGAATATTAGATGTTCCTTGACGTAATAGATTAGAAAGTTGTTGTCATAGTCGCTAAAAATTAAGCTAAATTCAGGAATGATTGAACGAACCGTAGAGGACGCAGAGGAGGGGAAAGAAGATGGAAAAAAGGTTCAGATTGAAGCAATTGAGCGTGGTTAGGATTGCTATAATGACCTCAGCGCTCGTTAGAGTCGATAAAAAGTAGCAGGGCAAAGAAAGTCAGCACCCCGGTTGAATTTTAGGCGGTTAAAACCGCTATCTCGCTTTCCTCTCAGTTCTCGCATAGACTGAGTTTCTAGCTTCGGAGGTTTCTCATGAAAATAATTTGGGAAAGAATTCATAATTGGCTGGCAGCCAATGCACCTCAAGTGCTGAAAAGTCTCAAACCAGGCGCTACTGATGAGGAGATTTATCGCGCAGAAGCATTCTTTGGTGTAGAGTTTCCCGAAGATTTCAAGCTGTCTTACCGCGTGCATAACGGTCAGGATGAAGAATCTTATTCCCTGTTCCCCCACTTGGAGTTCCTCTCTCTCGAAAGCGCGATCGAAATATCTGAAAAATGGCAGGATTGTTCAGACGATAATTTTAGGTGCGATCGTGAAAATATTTTTGAAGGAATCAGGAACGGTTGGTGGAACCCGAATTGGACTCCATTCACAATGGAAAGCAATGGTGCTTGCGAATGCGTAGATTTAGCCCCAGCAGCAGGCCGAAATGTTGGACAAGTCATTATTGTTGAGTGGCAGGAGCCTACTAGAGGGCTTATTGCACCTAATTTTCGCGTTTATCTGGAGACCTTTGCAGATGCACTAGAGCGAGGAGAATATTGGTTCTCTGACAATGGTTATGGGTTAGTCGTAGTTGACTTTGAAATACTTGATCGTGCAGTTGATTGTGCTCGATAGCGTCAGTCAGTCAAGTGTCAAGAATCAGCGTCTATTGAGAAGGGTGAGTATGTCAAAAATAATTTGTTACTGTACAGTAACAAACCTGAAACTATTGATGTACAAAGCTGTGAGAGTAGTGCGGATAAAAGGACTTGAACCTTCACTCCTTTCGGAACCAGAACCTAAATCTGGCGCGTCTGCCAATTTCGCCATATCCGCATTTAGACATTCAATTACTCTAGCACACAACAGAGCGATCGGTCAATCGATTTTAGATTTTAGATTTTAGATTGAAGAAAGCGACCCACTGATAAATCCGCAGGGTTATGACCAAATTGCTCGATCGCCCAACATCGAGAAACCCGGTCATTTTTGGACACCGGGTTCAATCATGAGTTATCGCCACAGCAATTTTCCGTAATTTTCACTTGTCACTTACTTTTGGCCGAGCGCCTTCCAGGTTGTTTCGTCCACCATGCCGTTAGCCATCAAACCCTTATACTGCTGAAAGTTCTTGACAGCCGTAGCAGTGCGAGCGCCAAAAATGCCGTCGATCGGGCCCGGATCGTAACCCTGTATTTCCAAACGCACCTGTAGCGTCTTCACCTTGGAACCGACAGCGCCTTTATTTAGAAGAGGAGGATTTCCGGGAACAGCAGCATTGCTCAGAATAGGAGCATTGCTCTGCACAGTTTCAGAAGCCGATGCCGGATCTGCTGCTAAAGCTGTCCAAGTTTCTTTGTCCACAATGCCATCTGCGTTCAAACCCTTAGACTGCTGAAAGGCACGAACCGCCGATGTAGTGCGAGAGCCATAGGTACCGTCGATCGTCCCCACCTTGAAACTGTGCACCTGCAACCGTTGCTGTATGGCGGCAACTTCTGGCCCGTCAGCTCCCGCCGAGATAGTTTTTTCCTTTCTCACTGGTGGCTGCTCGCCCGCGTAAAAAGGCTTGTTAAACATATCTGCTTGGGACTTTCCGTCGGGCGATGCTGAGGCACCCGGATCGGCGGGAGCCGTAAAGTCTCTGCGGTACTGTTCCTGCACCAAGGGTTCGGAGTCAAAAGCAGCAATTGCCTTTCGGGTTAAGCCGGGAGCTAGCAGAGCGATCAAGCTGAAAATCGTAACAGTAGTCACACGCATAAATTTCATCCTGTTAGTAAGGTTTGACAAGGTTTCCCTGTTTTCAAGTTTCTAAATCTAATTGTATTACCCGGACAGCTTTCTGAGACATATAGCAAAAGCAAGAAAGAAGAACGCCCTTCTACTTTGCTATCGGGTAACAAGAAGTCCGAGGGAAGGGGTAATAGACCGCATTGGTTTGAGCCATTAAGAAAGTTCTAAGCGTCTGGCGCGGTTGCTATATCTGCCCCGGTCTCTAGAATTTCAGCACTCGGGACACCAGCGCTCACAACTTACCTGTTAGAAGTAGGGGCCGGTTCGCACTATTCCTAATAAACCCGCTTGATTCCGAGATGTTTCGTTACCAAAGCTCATATTTTCGTATAAACCACGTCTTTTAGCCTCAGTCTTATGGTACAAAACCTGCCGTCATTCACAAATCTTTACAGGCGAATTTTCTACAAAGTTGATCTATGAAAGGCGAAGTTTTTTCCTTCAATCTCCGCGTAATATCAATTTCGGTTGTATGGAGAATTATTAAACCCCTCTTGACGCAGAGGATACAGAGAAAGAAAAGAGAGAGAGGAATAATTCCGATACCAAGGGATTTCATATAAAAAGCAAAACTCGCGACTTATCGATTTGCGTGTTCTGCCAATAAAGCCTTTGCTCTTGGCTTGTAAATGAGATAAAACAGCGATTCTATGTAGCGGAGCATATCTTCGCGGTTTTCTTTGGACGAGTAGTTCCAAAAACCGTAAGTCCGGGTCAGCGTCAGCAGGTTGGTAGTGTGAATTTTCCACGTATACGTGCTGTAAACTCGGTCAATTCCTCGCGTTGAAATTTCATACCAATAGTTGGGATTGTGTTCGCACTTCGATAAAAAATCTAGAATTTTTTGGGCAGTATCCTCGTGGTTGGTCGGGTTGATATAAAACCCATTTACGCCATCTTGAATAATTTCCAGCGGGCCACCAAACTGCGTCCCCAAAGTTGGAATACCGGTAATCATTGCTTCGAGAATTGTCAAGCCGAAAGCTTCAAATAATGCTGGCTGAACAAATATACCTTGGGCGTCGGCGATTACCCGGTAGATTTCGCCGGACAGGCTTTTGGAAAGCCTCACTCCCAACCAGCGAATTTTACCGTGAAGGTTGTATTGGTCGATAATTGCGTAGAGCTTTTTAATTTCTTCTGCTTCTTCGTAGTCTTCGGTGTCTTCGACCCGCAGCTTCCCAGCAACTAGAATTAAGTTGCATTTTTCTTGCAATTCCGGGCTTTTGCCAAACAATTCTGCTAAGCCTGTCATGTTTTTAATGCGAGCGAGCCGGGCCATCGAAAATAAAGGCCGCTTGTGCGGATTGTCGAGTTTTCCAAAGACTTGTTCCGGATCTTCTAGAGTAAACAGCAGTTCGTTGAGCCGATCGCGATCCTCTTGCACCCGGTCTTCCATCCGCCTGTAGGGAAAGTACACACTTTCGTTAACTCCCGGCGGCACTACGTTGAATTTAGGGCTGAACAGTTCAATCCCGTTCACAACGTGGTACAGATCCGGCATGGTAAAACAATGGTAAGATTCGTACTGGCCGACACTATCGGGTTGGCCCACAATCTCTTGATAGGTGCTGCTGACAATACAATTAGCTGCATTCATGGCAATTATATCGGCCGTAAATTGCAGCGAAAAATGGTACTTTTCCTCTGATTCTTGCCAGTAGAGATTGCTTAACAAATATTTAGATTTTTCCAGCGCATGGGCAATATTGCATTGAGTAGCTTTGAGTTTGCGAGACAGCAAAAACGCTACCAAGTTGCCGTCGGAATAGTTGCCGACAATTAAATCGGGTTTGCCCTGAAACTCAGCCAGCAGTTCTTTTTCTGCATCGATCGCGTAAGTTTCCAAATAAGGCCAAATCTCGAATCTAGAAATCCAATTTTGAGTCAGTTTGGGATTGAACTCCCGGAAGGGAACCCGCAAAATCCAAGCATTTTCTGTGCCGTGAACTTTTTCCAAACGTTCGTTGCAGCGCGTTCCGTCGCTGTTAGGAATTAACCGGGTGAGAATAATTACTTTAGGTTTGACTCCTAAACTATCGAGACCGGCAAGATGAATGTCTTCTTGCAGTTGTTTCTCTAAACTTTTGGCTTGATCAAGGACATAAACTACCTGACCTCCCGTATCCGGTCGCCCCAAAACTCCTTCTTGGCCGAACCAGCCGTGAGGAGAAACTAGGACGATGTTGAAAATCATCGGAAGGCGAGAAATAAATGCTTCTAGGGTTTGCGGCTCGGGGGAATCAATTAATTCGTCAAGAAGTCCTAGGGTTTCATGTACGCGGGCGGCGGTATTTCCCCAACCTGCCTCGAAACCCATCATTTGCAGAACTAATCGAAATCTCTCGTAGGGTTCTTCTTCAGAAATATCGCTGACCAAGGTGAGGGCTTTTTTGATGTGTTCGGAAAGTTGTTCTTGGGATTTTATGCGATCGTTAATTAGTAATTGTACGCCGTTGTAGCGGTGAATGCCCAAGAAATTAAAGAGAGTTTCCTGCGATTGTCTGGGGTCTTGAAACAGTTTGCTGGAAAGGTATCGGTTGAGGAATTGCACTCCTTTGCCGATGTTTTTCGGGTCGCGAATTGTGGGAGAATAATCGTAAAAAGGACCGAAATCTAGTTCGAGAATGTCGCCTTCTTGGGGGTGAAAGTGGTTGACGAAGCGATCGCGCACATCGAGCAATTCTTGCACTGTCATCTGCTCAACAGTCAAGTCGTCTGCAACTCGCACTATTTCCATTGTAGCAATTTTTGGTCGCAGCAGGACGCAAAGGCTGCCATCTTCGAGAATAATTTCCTGAACGTAGTAAATCAGTTTGCTTAAAAGAGAAGATTGATGGAACTGTTCGGGCTTTTCGTATTTGGTGCAGTAGACGGCAAAAGCGTTAACTATATCGTTTCGCAGTAAATAGTTGTTTCCCAAAGCGCGTAAATCGCTGGCAAACTGACGCAAGTCGGCTTTTTCGTCGCTGGCAATAACAGCCTGAAAAAGTTCAGACATACATACTCCGTTATTTAAAACTTTTTATTTACGCTGTGAAATTAGGCGATACTCAAACAGTATCGCCCTTTTTTGAAGCGCCTACTTTTTTTGTAATTTTAAAGTCTGCAATCTGAACTGGCTATCCCTCAAATGACATAAAACTCCCCGTATTTGTGGCGAATGTAGCGGATAAAGGGATCGATAGTTAAAGGTGAACCTGTAACGCGATCGATCAATTCGACAGCGGTGTATTTGCGGCCGTGCTGGTAGATGTTTTGTTTTAGCCAGTCGTGGAGTACGGTAAAATTGCCCTGTTCTATTTCTACGGGAATTTCAGGATTGATTTTTACTGCTGTTTCGTAGAATTGGGCGCTCATTAAGTTGCCCAGGGTGTAACCTTGGAACATTCCGCCGATCGTACCAACATACCAGTGAACATCTTGCATCGCGCCTTCGCTATCCGTGGGAGGGACAACGCCGAGGTCGGTTTTATAACGTTCGTTCCAGGCTTCGGGGAGGTCTCGCACTGCTAGTTTTCCCTCTACCATTGCCAATTCTAGGTCAAAGCGGATGGCGACGTGGAGGTTGTAGGTTACTTCATCAGCGTCGGTGCGGATGAGCGATCGCGAGACTTTGTTAATTGCCCGGTAAAATGCGTCAGTGGATACGTGTCCCAACTGTCGCAAAAATATGCCTTGGAGTTGCGGGTAGAAACATTCCCAAAAACCGCGGCTGCGCCCGACCAGATTTTCCCAAAGTCGCGATTGACTTTCGTGAACCCCGGAGGAAATGCCACCTGCCAGAAGCGTGCCTTCAAATTCCGGGGAATTTCCGAGTTCATAGAGGGCGTGTCCGGCTTCGTGGATGCTGCTGAACAGTGCTTGATCCAAGTGGTCTTCATAGACGCGGGTGGTAATTCGCACATCGTCTATGGAGAAGTTGGTCATGAACGGGTGCAGGGTGGTGTCTTGCCGTCCCCGTTGGAAGTCGTACCCCATGCGTTCTACGACTTTGCGGGTGAATTCTAGTTGCTGCGATTCTGGGAAGTCTTGGTGCAAGCAGGAGTCGTCGGCAGGAGGTTGCGACGTGATGGCTTCGACTATCGGCACTAATTCTTGACGCAGTTGGGCGAAAAGCGGGCGCAGCAGGGATACTTTCATGCCGTAGTCGCTACGATCGATCAAAGGATCGGCGATGTGTTCGTAGCCGGGGAAAAAGTCGGCGTATTGCCTGCTTAATTCTAGGGTTTTTTCTAGATACGGCTCAACGGCTGCGAAGTTGTTTGCCGCCCTGGCCGCGGCCCAAGCTTCGTAGCTGTCGGCTTGGTGGCGACAGAGTGCGGACATGAAGGTTGCGGGGACTCTGGCGGCGCGATCGTAGTCTCTGCGGGCTATGCGAATCAGGCTGGCTGCGGTGGAGTCGTAGGGGAGGGTTTGTTCGTAGAAACGCAAGTCTTCTAGGAGTTCACCAATTTTGGGATCGGTAAATTTTTCGTGGGATATTTGTTTGAGAGTAGCCAACTGGCGGCCTCTGGCACTTGCACCTTTGGGGGGCATATAAGTTGATTGATCCCAATGCAGCAGCGACGAGGCTGATTCGATGTCGTTAACTTCTCTGAGGTGGGCTGCCAGTTGAGCGAATTTTGCTTGAGTTTTGTCTAGGGTTTGCATGATTGGGGTTTATGGTGCTGTTTTGCCTACAAAGGTTGCAGTGCGGCATCCGTCTCCATCAATCATAGCTACCCTGAAATCAAGCTAAAAACCGCACTTCTTCCCGTATTGTAAGCAATTTAGAGTCATTTTTGCACAATTTCCGGTATTTCTGCGGATTGAGTTCGATCGCCTTGGATAAGTTTTCGATCGCCAGCCGGATGCTGGTGGCTACAAGTTCGGGGCTGTTTGTGAGCTCGCCTGCTTGTTTTTCCAGGGCGTACACGCAAGCTTTTTGATAGTACAGGTTGGGATCGTCGGGTTTGAGTGCGATGATTTGATCGTAGGAGGCGATCGCGTCGGTAAATCGTTGAATTTTTTTGAGTGCTATGGCGCGGTTGTACCAGGCTTCGGTGTTGTCTGGCTGCAACTCTAGGGTTTTGTCCCAGGAGGCAATTGCTTCTTCAAAGCGGTGTAAGTTGGCGAAGGCTAAGCCGCGGTTGTAAAAGGTTTCGCTGTCGTTTGGCTTCAGTGCGAGGGCTTTGTCCCAGGATTTGATCGCTTCTTCAAATTCTCCCATTTGGGCGATCGCCGTGCCGCGTTTGTTCCAGGCTTCGGCGGAATTCGGCCGCAGTTGCAGGGTTTTGTCGTAGGAGGCGACGGCTTCCGGGTAGAGTTTTTCATCGGCTAGGGCTAAGCCGCGGTTGTACCAGGCTTGATGCAAGTCTGGTTTGAGTTCGATCGCTTTGTCGAAGGAGGCGATCGCTGCTGTATTTTGGTCGGATTTTCTCAGGGCAAATGCTTTGTTATACCAAGCTTCGCAGTAGTCTGGTTTGATGGCTATGGCTTTGTCGTAGGAGTCGATCGCTTCTGACAATTTTTCTAAGCTGACAAGGGTGTTGCCGCGGTTCGTCCAAGCTTCGGGGTAGCTGGGGTTGAGTGCGAGCGCCTTTTCGTAGGATGCGATCGCTTCTGAGAGTCTGTTGAGCTTCCGCAAAACGTTGGCGCGGTTGTACCACGCTTCTGGATTGTTTGCTTTGATTTGTAGGGATTTGTTGTAGGCTGCGATCGCTTCTTCTAGCTGGCCCATTTTTTTGAGGGCTACGCCTTGGTTGTACCAGGCTTCATAAAATTTTGGTTCAAGTTCGATCGCTTCTTCCCAAGATTCGATCGCAGCTTGGAATCGTCCCATTGCTTCTAGAGCGTTGCCGCGATCGTATAATGTTTGAGCCTTTTGGGTGTTGACTGCTATGGATTTTTCCCCTGAGTCGATCGGCTTTTCTATGCTGGCTAATTTTTGCAAGGGGTTTCACCTCATTATTTTCTGTCTAATTGATTCTTTTCTTTTTTATATGCGATCTTTTTCGCCTGTGAGTGCTTTCGATCGCGACTATTTGGTTATTTATGGCAATTTTACAGGAATTTGGGAGCTTTTTCAATTTTTTTCATTATAATTCTAGAGCTTGGATTTGTAGGTATAGATTAATACTATTTTTTTATATGACTGCGTAGAAAATAGGGAAGGGCGATCGTACTGAGGTGTGACAAACCTCATCCAAGATATTATTTGCACGTAACCCTTTTGAGCGATCGGGAGTTAAAACCTCCTTTTCTCAAGCGAAGTCCGCCTTTGCAGACTAATAAATAATAAGAGTGTTTTTGATACTGTAGCGGCGGGTTTTACCAAGAATAATTGTCTAAAACCAACAATCTCATAAACCCGCCCCGCCCAAGGGCAAATCCCTATTCTTGAATCAAGGCTTGAAATTGAGGGTGCGATCGAATGCTATCAAAATCCGAGTCAGTTTTTGCCATTTCTCGGTATTCGTCAGGATTCAGATTGATAGCTTGCTGCAAATTCTGAATCGCTTGGTCAATCTGACTCTGTAACGCATAACAGCAAGCTTTATTATAAAATGCTTCGTGTTTATCTGGTTTGAATTCTAAAGCTTTGTCGTAGGAGGCGATCGCCTCTTCCCATCTTCCTAAATCCTCCAGTGCAACGCCCCGATGATACCAGGCTTTGTAATAATCTGGTTTGAATTTTAAGGCTTTGTCAAAAGAGGCGATCTCTTCTTCCCATATTTCTAAATTATACAGTGCAACGCCCCGATAGTACCAGGCTTGGTCATTATGTGATTTTAATTCTAAGGCTGTTTGGCCCAAGGAGGGGAGCGTTTTTTTCAATCTTCCTAAATTACCCAGTGCAATGCCCCAGGAGGCGAACTTTTCTTTCAATCTTCCTAAATTACCCAATGCAATGCCCCGATTGTTCCAGGCTTCGCCATCATCTGGCTTTAATTCTAAGGCTTTGTCGTAGAAGGTGATCGCTGCTTCAAATCTTCCTAAAGAAAGCAGTCCTATGTTCCTATCGAACCTGGTTTCATGATAATCTGGCTTTAATTCTAAAGCTTTGTCGTAAGAGGCGAGCGCTTCTTTCCATCTTCCTAAATAAAGCAGTGCTATGCCCCGATTGTACCAGGCTTCGTGATAATCTGGTTTGATTTCTAAGGCTTTGTCGTAAGAAGCGATCGCTTCTTCCCATCTTCCTAAATCCTCCAGTGCAGCGCCCCGATTGTAGCAGGCTTGGTGTAAATCTGGTTTGAATTCTAAGGCTTTGTTGTAGGAGTAAATCGCTTCTTCCCTTCTCCATAAATTATGCAGTGCAATGCCCCGATTGTTCCACGATTCGTCATCCTCTAGTTTTAATTCTAAGGCTTTGTCGTAGGAGGCGAGCGCTTCTTCAAATCTTTCTAAAGAAAGCAGTGCATAGCCCAGATTGTACCATGCTGCGTGTAAATATGGTTTTAATTCTAAGGGTTTGTCGTAGGAGGCGAGCGCTTCTTTCCATCTTCCTAAATTACCCAGTGCATTGCCGTGATTGTACCAGGCTGCGTATAGTAAATATCGTTTTAAGTCACAGGCGTTGTCGTAGGATACGATCCCATCTTCAAACAATCCTAAATTACCCAGTGCATGGCCACGATCGTACCAGGCTGGGTGTAAAGATGGTTTGAATTCAGAGCCTTTTTCGTAGGAGGCGAGCGCTGCTTCAAATCTTGCTAACTTAGCCAGTGCATAGCCGGGTTCTACCCAGGCTTCGTCTTTATCTGGTGGGAATTCTAAGGCTTTGTTGTAGGAGGCTATCACTTCTTCAAACAAGCCTAAAGAACCCAGTGTAAGGCCCCCATTGTAGCAGGGGTTGTCATCCTGTGGTTTTAATTCTAAGGCTTTGTCGAAGAAGGCGAGCGATTCTTCAAATCTTCCTGAACTATCCAGTGTATTGCCCCGATCGTTGCAGGCTTCTGGATCGGGTTTTATTTCTAATGATTCGTCCAAAAAGGCGGTTGCTTTTTCAAACCAGCCTAAGCCTAAATTGTACAGTTCCTTCCAACCAATCATTTCTAACCTCCGGGATCAAGTTGTGTAAGACAACGTGAAATTGCTTAATTACTTTAATCAGCAGAGGAATTTTTTAATAAAAATAAAGTATTTTTTGCAATTTCAATGTTTCTTAACACTAACACAACCGAACTAAGCTGACAATACCTGACCGGCCGTCAGCACTAATTCTGGAAAAGTGGGCGAAACAATTTATTCATTTTCTCTAAATTGAGTGCGCTGATACTTCCCTTCAGCATTGAGCGAAAAAACAAATACCGTCGGAATTTTCTGGTTTCCCAAAAACTCTCTTTTTCCCATTGCTAAGTAATCAATAATCCAGTATTCAGCAATGCTCAACCTTTCGTATTCATCTAGCTTGTCAACACAATCATCTTCCCAATTAGTTGATAGTACCTCGACAGCTAACTGAATCGGCAATTCCAGTGCGGCATAAGCTTTGCGTTCAGCACGCCACAAAGTGCGATCGATAACACTCACATCAGGAACTCGTCCTTGTTCTGTACCTTCTTTTGTGGTAGTTTTAATAGTGATGCCTCGTTTTACTACATTGTTGAGTTTCACCCGATCGCTCTCTTGATAAAAGTGTATGTCTGTAAATTCACCAAGCTCATCATGATTTCTGGTAATTGCTATTTTGACAATCTCTCGGTTCACCAATTCTTAAAGACTATCTTCCGGGCAAATTGCAATAATTTCGTTAAAATTAAATAGGTGTTTGATAGTTGCAATCATATTATTTAATTCTCTCCAAACGTGACATTCTTAAATCGCCAAATAATTAATAATTTGTAGGTTCGCATTGCACACCTTACTGATAATTCTTTGGTGGGGGCGGGTTTTTGAGATTGTCGGTTTGAGGCAATTATTGTTTGTAAAACCCGCCCCTACAGCATTTATCAGGCTTGGTATTTTTTCAGAATAGCAACTTTTTCGGGGAAGATTTCGATCGCCATTTTGTCATCATAACGAGTCGCGAGCGATCGCCTCACTTCGCCCAAAAACAGCGGCTGCGACAGCCCAGGTTCAGGATGTACAACTGTACGAACCCGGATTGTCATGTAGTCTCTGCCCCGTCCAGAGCGGCCTGGAGAGTACAAATCCGCAGCCACTTGCCGCATCGTTGCTTCTAATTCCGATTCCGTGATCGTAGGTGGCACAGTAACTACTGTTTGAGCGCCGCCAGTATCGTAAACTAAAGAATAGCGAACTGCACCAGGAATTTCTGTGCGGGAAAACAGTCCCAAACCGAGACCGAATATACTCGCAGCAATCACGCCCATAAAGCTTGTCACTCCTACCAATCGGAAGCGAAAACCCCATTTGAAGATAAATGCTATAACTGTTAAAATAGCTAAAGCTCCTGTCAGAATTCCCGCCCATTGGGCGTACATTAAAAGGTTAGAATTTACGCTCATTTGTCAATTTGGTAATTGGTCATTTGGTCATTTGTCATGAGGCGTTTCGGGCCACAAGCAGATAAGTCATCATATCGCCTTTCCCCTTCACTGGAATCACGCCGCGCTCCTCAAAAACGTACTTACCCCGCAGGCGCTCGTAGGTAGCAACTGTCACCTGAATGCTGCCGGGGACACCTTGAGATTCCATCCGGGAAGCTGTATTTACCGTATCTCCCCACAAATCATAAGTAAATTTTTTAGTACCGATTACCCCAGCTTCTACCGGGCCTGTGTGGATGCCGATGCGGATGCTGAGCGGCTGACCTCCCTTGGTACGTATCTTAGTCATTGCTGCTTGAATTTCCAACGCCATTTCGGCGATCGACTCGGCGTGGTCGTCGCTGGGCGTCGGCAAACCGCCAACCACCATATAAGCATCGCCGATCGTCTTAATTTTCTCAAGTCCGTAGCGCTCGGCCAACTCGTCAAAAGCCGAAAAAATCTCGTTGAGCAACTCCACCAATTGGGCCGGCGATAAATGAGCCGAAAGCTTGGTAAAACCGACCAAATCGGCAAACATCACTGTTACCTCAGCGAAACTGTCTGCGATCGTAATTTCCCCGTGTTTGAGGCGCTGCGCGATCGCCTTCGGTAAAATATTTAACAGCAAACGCTCGGACTTTTCCTTTTCCTGAGCCAACTCGTGTAAATACGCCTGCTCCTTATCCCGCAGCCGCTTCTTTTCCAGACAAGCGCTAATCCGAGCCTTGAGCAATACCGGATTGAACGGTTTAGAAAGATAATCCTCCGCCCCCAACTCTATACACCGGACGATACTGTCGATATCGTCCACCGCCGAAATCATAATTACCGGGATGTAGCGCAACTTTTCATCCGCCTTCAGACTTTCGAGCACCTGATAGCCGTTCATTTGCGGCATCATAATGTCTAGGAGAACTAAATCAAAAGGCTCTGTTCGCAACATTTCCAGAGCTTGCAGACCATCTTCAGCAACACTCACCAAATGGCCTTGACGCTGAAGTCGGCGGGCCAGCAAATCGCGGTTTACCTCATTGTCGTCAACAACCAGCACGCTGCCCTCATCACCTTTCATGTCAGGGCCTCTTTCAGAAGCGTTTCAATTTTACCTAAAAGTCGGGGAAACTCGACAGGTTTAGTATCGTAGTCATTGCAGCCGGCAGCCAGACACTTTTCACGATCGCCCGCCATTGCGTGAGCCGTCAGCGCAATCACCGGAATCCTGCTAGTTTCAGGAGCCGCCTTAATTTGCTGCGTTGCTTGCCACCCGTCGAGAACCGGCAGGCTCATATCCATCAGAATCAAATCTGGTACTTTCGCGAGCGCCATCGACACTCCCTCAGCACCGTCAACAGCAATAAAGACCTCGTGTCCCTTGCGGGCCAGACGCCGGGAAAGCATATCCCTGTTCATTTCGTTATCTTCGACCAACAGGATTTTAGCCATTGGTGTTCTCCTTGCCTTTCGAGTCGTACCTGCGATCGAACCTGTCATTGACTATAGAGCGAACATCGCGCAACAAAGTATCGCAACTGTAGACTCCCTTTTGTAGCACCCGCTCGACGTAGCCGTTTAGTTGCTGGCTTTCGGCCGGTGTCAAGTTTTTCCCCGTGATCACAACAATCGGTATAGGATCTCCCGAATGGGATTTGCGAATTTCCCCAATCAACTCAAAACCATCCATTTCTGGCAACATTAAATCCAGTAATATCAGGTGCGGGCGAGCAAATTTTAGCCGATCGAGAGCAGCGCGTCCGCTGTCAGCTTCCGTTACTGCCCAGCCTTGTGTTTCTAGTACGCATCGCAGTATTTCGCGCGTGGCAAGGTCGTCTTCCACAATTAGAATCTGACAGGTCAAATTGTTACTTGCAACGCCGTCTTGGTCGCGTCGGTACTTATTCAACAAGGCAGCCAGCCGTTTGCCGTCCACTGGTTTGGTGAGGTAGTCCGAGGCACCCAATGCAAAGCCGAGGCTTTTGTTGCCCACAAAGGATAGCAGGATTACGGGAATTTCGGCAAGGTCAGGATCGGCCTTCAGCGCTGAGAGTACCGCCCAGCCGTCCATTCCGGGCATAATCACGTCCAGGGTAATGGCGTCTGGCCGTAGTTGCTTAGCGAGCCGGAGAGCTTGCTCGCCACTGCCGGCGACTTCTATGTGCAGTCCTTGGCGACTGAGGGTGCGCTGAATTAAATCCCGCGAGATCGGGTCGTCGTCCACTACCAGCACCGTGCCGACAGCGGGGGCGTGCGGAGGGCTAGTGCTGTCGTGGACTTTGTTGGGGATTTCCGGCTGTTTGATGGCTTTGGGCAAGAGCACGGTGAAAGTGGTGCCTGCGCCCAAGGTGCTGCTGACCTCAATGCTGCCGCCCATCATCTGACAGAAGCGCTGGCTGATTGCTAGTCCCAAACCGGTGCCACCGTACTCGCGGGTAGTCGAGGCATCAGCTTGGGTGAAAGGTTGGAAAACTCGCTCCAATTGCTCTTGTGTCATGCCGATGCCGGTGTCGGCGACGCGGAAACTTAAGAATTCGGAGTTGGAAATTAAAATTTGGGAAGATTCCTCTTGATTTATCATTTTTAATTGTTCATTTTTAATTCTTTCCACTCCGATCGCAATTCTCCCGTTTTGTGTGAACTTGGCAGCGTTGCTGAGCAAGTTAAGCAGCACTTGCCGCACTTTGGTCATGTCCGCGTGCATGGTGTCGAGGTTGTCTGGACAGTACACTTCTAGGGTATTACCGTTTTTCTCGACCAGCGGTCTGGCCGTGGCAACAGCACTTTCAATTAAGGTATGGATGTCGAAGGTTTCTAAGTAGAGATCCATTCGACCTGCTTCAATTTTAGAAATATCTAGGATGTCGTCAATCAGGGACAGCAGATGTTTGCCGGCGCTGCAGATTTTTTCAAGGTCTGGGACGGATTCGCAACTACCCAATTCTTCGGCTTCTTCTTGAAGCATTTCGCTGTAGCCGATGATGGCATTGAGGGGTGTGCGAAGTTCGTGGCTCATGTTGGCGAGAAATGTGCTTTTTGCTCGGTTGGCTGATTCTGCTGCTTCTAGGGCCAACTTCATGGCGGATTCTGCCTGTTTGCGATCGGTGATGTCTTGGACTGTGCCTTCGTAGTACAAAACCCTGCCGTTTTCGTCGCAGATGCTGCGCGCGTTTTCGGAAATCCAAATCGTGCTACCGTCTCGGCGGTATATTTGGGATTCAAATTTTGACACTTGGTGGCGCGCGCGCAATTGAGCCATAAACTCGGCGCGTCGATTGGGGTTAACGTAAAATTGACAGTTTATATCGGTGAGTTCGGCAAGCATTTGGGTACAGGATTCGTAGCCGTAAATTCTGGCTAGTGCGCTATTGCCGCTGAGATAGTGCCCGGTCGGCGTTGTCTGGAATATGCCTTCGACTGCGTTTTCAAAGATGCTGCGGTATTTTGTTTCCGATTGTCTCAAGGCTGCTTCTGCTCGCTTGCGCTCTAGGACATTGGCGAGCATTTCTCCTACCATTTTTAGCTGTGTGGATATTTCGGTTGCTCGACCTGCTGTTTGCTTTAAGCCATTGAATCCGAGAAATCCTACTAGGTTTTTACTACAAATTAGGGGAATAATTATCAGCGATTGAATATTTTTTAGCTGTTTTTTAAATTCTAAATTATTGAGGGAAGCGCCAATAGAAGGTATTGAGGTCGTTTCTGTTTGATTGACTGTTTTGGATGGGGAGTCTGTATGGAATTCGGTTGAATTTTGACCGATCAAATAGGCTATTTCGGCTTTGGCTGGGGGCGAGAGTTCGCCGATTTCTGGAATATAGAGGCATTCGGCGCGATCGAGTTTTTCTGCGATCCAAGGGATTTGTGCGATGTCTATTTGTTTGGAGGTGCTGTCTTTGACTGTCGGAAAGCTTTCGCCGCACCACTCGTAGGTTTTGTCGGCGCGGGTTTTGTCTTCTGATAACAGGTAGATGTAACTCCGGTCAAACCCGCTCAAAATGGCGATCGCTTCCAGGGTTTGAACGATACTTTTATCTATTTCTGATAAGGGCTGGCTGATGAAATCTGTTGACAAACGGGCAATCAACTGAGCGAATTCTATTTGATACTGCAAAGATTGTTCTAGTTTTTTGAGTTCGGTAACGTCTCGAAAGCTCCAGACTCTACCGACTGTTTTCGCTCCGACTTTTGATGGCAACGAATTTAATTCAAGAATTTTTCCGTCTTTAAATTCTAATAGTTCGCTAATTTGATTATCTGAATCTGCCGACACTTTGATCACGTTTTGGAGAAATCTTTGCGGGTATTTTAATTGTTCGCTGTCGAAGGGGAATCCTGTTTTGAGCGTGTTTTTGAGTGTGTCCAAGGTTGATCGGCTCAACTTTCCTTGGCTGGCGGACAAACCCCACATCTCTAGAAATTTCTGATTATAATTACATATATTGCCGTTTCTGTCAACCGCCAGAATTCCTGCATCTGTAGATTTTAGAAGTGCTTGCAGTATCGAGAGCGATTGCTTGTGTTCTCTAATCTCAAAAATGTCAAAAAACACCAAGACTGATATTTCGCTGGCCTCAAGTGGGGGATGGAAAAAATAGGAAACGGGTAAAATCTTGCCGTCGCGACACAAAAACTCGTCGTCCCAATTGCTGGAAGGTTGACTGGAAGCGATCGCCTCTTGTAAATCTAGTGTAGGTGCGATCGGCCTATCTTCACTCTTGCTGGGCGACTGTTTCGGAGCCGTCAAAACTTGGGATTTGTTGCCTTTCTTTTGCTTCCCGATGCGCTCTAGCAGGGAAACGCCTGCAAGTTCCGATTCTCGCCATCCCAGCAAGCGTTCTGCCTCTGGATTCACCGAGATTACACAGCCCTTCGCGTCAAGGATACACAATCCCGCCCCCAAACTGTTGACACTCGCCCGCAGTCGATCGAATTCTGAAGCTGTTGGAGAGTCTTGAGGGGACTGGGGCGAGTCAGTTAAATCCTTTAATGCCACCGTCTCCAAGTTAAAACAATCTTCCTGCTGAAGTTCTTGCTGACTCTGAACTCGGTCATAGCTAAAACTTACCTGCTCTAATAAAAGCTGCCACTGCTCAGCAGTGGGAGGGGGAGACTCGCCGACTAAACCGAGCTGTTCGAGTTGGCGCTGGAGGTGGGGGTGCATATTTTCTGGCGCTTTGTAAGCAACTTTCTACAGTATATCTTTTTAATTAATAGTATATATACGTAGGTATACCGTTAGGGGACAAGTACGGGATCGAAGTCTATCACAGGTTTTATTGAGAAGCCGAGGGGTCATGTCTCCTCTCCAAAATCTTTCAAACGGCGCTAATTATAAATTCTCCGAACTTTTAAGGTTGGTCAACCAACTAATCCTCTGAATGTCGGCAGCACGCTCAAAAATAATAATATCATCTTATCAAGTCAATACTCAGGAAAGTTTGGGTAGCGATACTACAAGCTTTACAGGGCAAGGCTCATAAAAAAGTCGAATTAAATTCAAGACCAGGGTGGATCTGACATTGATTGAATTATCCACAGTCAATCAGTGTCAAGCGAGAATCAGTCCTTGGGCTATAGAAAAACTGTTCGGAATATTAATCAAGTGAACTTAGCCTCAAAAACTAGGTTGTCCCCAAAAAACGATCGCGGACGCGGGTACTGGACAGGAAAATTTATTATTCCCATGCCGGCGGAAACGATTTCAGCACTTTTCGTATTTACTCATAAATTAATTAGGGTGATCTAACCCGCCCTAATCTTCTACCTCTATAGCAATTCTAAATCATTGGTAAATTTATTATTACCTCATAAGGATGCCGGTAGGATGGGGGGGTATTATTACTAATAACCTAAAATTACTATATATAAAAAAATAAAAAACTAATTTTATAATGTGAGTAATTATGTGCAAAATCTCCCGCTTTACTAGCGAAATAATCAGCCAATAGCAGAGGCAAACAAAAGTTGCAGGCATCGAAAATAACTGTAAAAAAAAATATTAGTCGTCAGACTTGTCGGTTGAGATCGAAAGGTCTGTGAAAATAGCTGGCAGCCGAATTGTAAAAGTAGAACCTTTGTCCACCTCGCTGAATGCAGTAATGTCTCCGCCCATCATTTCGCAGAATTTCTTAGTAATCGTCAGCCCCAAACCAGTGCCACCGTACTTCTTAGTAGTTGAGGAATCTGCTTGGGTGAAAGGCTCAAAGATTCTGGCTAACTGTTCGGGACTCATGCCAATGCCGGTATCTTTGACCGTAAAAATGATCCAATCTTGAGCGGAAGATAACAGAGACAAGCTATTTTCAGCTTGGCCACCTCCTCTATACGCTCCCAGTTTTTTGCCTTTGTTTGCAGCGTCGGCGGGGGTTTCGACGGATCGGGTAATGGCGAAGGTAATTGCGCCGGAGCAAGTAAATTTCGCGGCATTGCTGAGGAGGTTGAGCACAGACTGCCGGAGTTTAGTTTTGTCGGTGTGCATCGATCCAATATCCTCGGGGCATTGTATTTCTAGGATATTGCTATTTTTGTGTGCCATCGGGGCGATCGTGGCAACTACTTCCTCAACCAGAGTTGAAATGGTGAAGGTTTCAAGGTGGAAGTCGATGTGGCCTGCTTCAATTTTGGTTAAGTCGAGAATATCTCTAATCAGTGTGAGTAGGTGCTGGCCGGCCTTGTTAATTCTCTGGAGGTCGTCGATGAACTCTTCGGCACCAAGGTCTCGGGCGTCTTCTTGCAGGAGCTCGCTGTAGCCGATGATGGCGTTGAGGGGGGTTCTGAGTTCGTGACTCATGTTGGCGAGAAAAATGCTTTTGGATCTATTTGCAGCTTCGGCGGCTAATGCGGCCCGGCGGAATTCTTCGGAACGCAAGCGTTCGGTGATGTCGGTGGTCATGATTAAAACGCACTGAGTGCTGCCGAGGTGGATGAGTTCCACTGACATCAGCCAGTCGCGCACTTCGCCGGCTTTGGTGCGAATTTTGATTTCTTGGTTGCTGATCGAATTTTGTGATTGTAAAATCTGGGCGAGCCTCCCACCGTCTTCTGAATTGACAAACATTCCTAAGTCGCTGGGAGTGCGGCCGATAAATTCGTGCCGCAGCCAGCCTAATGAGCGCAAAAAGCTTTCGTTGGCATCGAGGAAGCATCCGTCTGTGAGGGTGCAGATGCTGATGCCGACTGGGGAGGCGTGAAAAGCCTTGGAAAATCTTTCTTCTGAAGAACGCAGGGCGGCTTCGGCTTGCTTTCTGTCTGTGATGTCTTGGACGGTGCTGGTGATGTAGAGGGAGGTGACGGCGGCTTGTTCGTAGACTGTGCGGTTGCTGCCGTCGGGGAGTATGAGCCTGTAGTCGATGCTGTAAGGCTGTTGCTGAAATAAAGCGGCTTCGATCGAGGTTTTGACTAATTCTCTGTCTTCAGGGTGCACGTATTCCAAGAAGGCTTCCAGGCTGGGTTCAAAAGTTCCCGGTTGCTCTCCCAGAATGCGGTAAATTTCCTCTGACCATCGCAATTGCTGGGCGTTGCGGTCTAAGTCCCAGTTGCCTAGCTGGGCGATGCGTTGGGCGTTAGCGAGGCTGGCTTCGCTGGCGCGCAGGGAGGCTTCTGCTTGGTGACGTTCGGCAACGGTGGCAGCTAAGACTAAGCCGGTGACGGCGATGACGGCGATGAAGGCTTGCAGGGATAAAAGTGCTTGGGGGATACTGCTGGCGTGTTTGAGGAAGGGGCCGCTGCCTCGGGCGATACCCCAGATTGCGAAGCCGCAGAGGATGAGGTTGGAGAGGGCCGTGTAGCGCTGACCGAATCGAAAGGCAGCCCAAACTACTAGCGGAAATGGTAAGTATTCGAGGGGATAGCGGGCGTAGGCGGCGCGGGTGCGGGAGCAGAAGACGAGCCAGCCGAGTGCTAGTAGCAGCAGCAGCCAAATCGCTCGTTCAGCTATCTGTTTACGATGGGTGGGGACTTTGGGCAATTGTTGCCACGTCAGTAGCAGCGGGGCAACGAGCACAATTCCCATAGCGTCTCCCACCCACCAAGTCCCCCAAATCGTGCCAAAATTGCTCCAGCTAGATAAACCCGTCAGGCATACGACGATGCTGCCGATGGTGGAGTTGATCAGGGTAGAGCCCAAGGCTGCTAATCCGACTATTCCTAAAACGTCTTTGAGCCGATCGAGCCTGGCGCTAAAGTTCATGCCCTGGAGTAGATAAGTTCCCGTCCACGCTTGCAGGGTCCTGGCGCCTGCCGAGATCAATGCCGTGCCGATATTCGCCGACGGTACGCTCATGCTGAACAGGAAGCCTCCGATCGCGATTCCCGGCCACAGTTGCCGCCCCAACAGCAGCAGGGCTGCTTGGGCAATTCCTGCTGCTGGCCACATCGGGTAAATTTCTGAACTGAGGGTGAGGCTGGAAATGGCGAATTGGGACCCCCAATAGTAGACCAGGGCGATCGCGCCTACTGCGAGGAAGTACCGCCAGGAATGTCCTTTGATTGCATTAAGGAACTTTGTCTGCATGGTCGTTTGGGGAAAAGGTGGACGGTTGTTGGGATCTCAGTAGGTGGCACGGGACAGGCACAGGGTAGAGAAAATGTTTCTATTAGGTGATGGTAGGTCATGGGTGGTAGGTAGTGGGAGAAGCTTTTGAGCTAACTTTTTGTGGTGCCGTTGAGGGAGCGGTTTTTTTGTTCGCTCAAATCTGCCCATGAATTTCGGGAGTATCGCTTTTTTGTAAATATATCTCTAATGGCTAAGCAATTGGTTTGTAAATTTTTGGTTTTTGCTAAAAATTTATTACCGAGCGACAGCGGGTGTCTTTTTGTGTCTGGCGATCGTAACTCAATTCACCCTAACATCTGGCACCATACTCAATAATACCTAAAATACCTAAAATACCAATAACAGCGACGTAAAATCTCTGCTTTTAGGTAAGTTTGGGGCAAGAAACACGGTTTCTGATTAGAAGTGCAGACGGTAGTGATTTTCACTAGATTTTTAACCAATCGAGGCTTCAAGCCTTTCGATCGAATACAGTGAAAGCAGATAATTTACAGCTAAGAAAAATATTTTTTAGGGTCTATTTCTCTTTAGCTGTCGCCATATCTAAGGTGAGTGTCAAACGCTCTTGAGATTCTTTAAGGGCGTCTTGGGGGTTGCGACCCAGAAGGGTTGCCTCTATGGCGCGACCGAGGTTTTCTGATAGGCGGGAGTAACCTGATATAATGGGTCGCGCTCTGGCTGAGTTCATTTGTTCTAAAAATACTCGCAAAACAGGGTTTTTTTCCACAAAGCTTTGATAAGCTTGGCTCTGTCTCGATTTTAAGTTAATGGGTAAATAACCTGTTCCTAATGCCCATGCTGTTTGGAATTCTTCACCTATAACGTATTCTAAGAATACTAGGGCTGCTCGCTCTCGTTCTGGCGAGGTTTTCATTAAAAATAGGTTTTCACCCCCTACGACGGCGGCAGGGCGTTTGAGGATCGGTAAAGGCATTGCTCCGTAGTCGATCGCGCTTTGCTGCAACTGTGCTAGCGTCCACGGCCCGGTGATTTGCATGGCCACTTTCCCGGCGATGAAATTGTCGAGTTCGTAACCGCGTTCGGGTGCTGACAATATTGCTGAACCTTCTTTTAACAAGTCGCTCCACAATTCTAAGGCGGCGTGAGAACCGGGATTATCTATTTGGGGTACAGGACTTTGAGGTATTTCGCCTTTGAGTTCGCCGCCTGCGCTGAACATGAATGGCAGCCAGGTAAATACTGTCCATTCTCCTTTGCCTAGGGGGAGCACTATGCCGTGTTGGTCTGTGCGGCCGTCTCCGTTGGTGTCTCGCGTGAGCGATCGGGCTGTTTGCTTTAATTGCGCCCAATTCTGCGGCACTTCTTTGATTCCTGCTGCTGCAAATAAGCTGGGACGGTAAAAGATGGCGACGTTGTTTGTCGCTAGGGGAACTGACCAAGTGTGTCCGCCGAGTTCCATTGACTCGAAGAGTGCCGGGTAGATTTCGGCTTTCCGGGGCGATTTGTCGAGCCAGTTTTCTAAGGGTTCAATGGCGTTGAGTTCTGCTAGTTTTCCTGAAATTGTGGCAGCATTCCACAGCAAATCCGGCGGTGCGTTCCCAACTATTGCTGTTAGTATTTTTGGCAGTTGTTGGTCGGGCTGACCGATGTAAACAGGTTTGATCTGGATGTTGGGATGCGTTTTGTTGAATTGGTTTGTGAGGGTTTGAAATACGTCGCGATTTGGTGGAGGATTGATGCCGTGCCACAGTGTGAGTTCGATCGGTTCGCCGTTTTTTGAGGCTGGGGTTGTGCTGTTTTGACAGCCGCTTAATATTAGCAGATTTAAGGTAATTAAAATGCCGATCGCTAGTTTGAGTGGTCTTTTAATTGCTTTGGATAATTTGGATAATATCATTTTTTAGTTAGATTCAGGGAAGAAGATTTTTTTAACCGCAGATCAACGGGGATGGACGCGGATAGTTAGATGTTGGTAAAACGAGCTCAATCTAGAAAATCTGCTGGTAGCTGATTTCTCTCTCCATCCGAGGTGTTTTGAAACCAAACGGTGAAAGCTCCTGCTCCTAGTCTATCTTGCGGCCACATCCGATAGCAAGGAATTTCTGTCAGGTGCGAGCGATATTTTTCTAAAAGAGGAACAGTGACTGACACAAATTGGGGGAATTAGCTTAACAGCCATTCGCTGACTTGTTCATTTTCGGCGGTTGAATAAGTGCAGGTCATGTATACAAGATAACCTTGGGGCGCTACAATTTTAGCAGAATTGGCTAAAATTATTTTTTGGCGGTTGGCATTGCTATTGATGGTGACATGATGAAAGCAGCCCGGTGCTTTGTCTCCTTTTGCTAAGAGTGATTGACCATTACAAGGAGCATCTACTCTTACTAAGTTAGCCGTTTGTGGCATCTTTTCGGCAAGTATTGTTGAATCGACATTGGTGGCGGCGGATGGGTTAATTTGGCAGCGTCTTAAATTAGAGTTCAGCCTTCCCATGCGTTTGCCTATGGCTTCGTTGCACAACAGCAATTCTAGCTTTAAGGTTTTCCAGGAAAATATACTTTTTCCTCCGGCGGTCGCGCACATATCTAAAATTAGTTTGATGGACTAGGATATTGTTAACAATGTGGAGGCGGCGAAGATTGAGGAAAAGTCGAGACAGTAGTAATGTCTGGCTTGATGTAAGGAATGTTTTCCCGGTTGGTATTCTAAGGCTAGTCTAGTTACAAATTCTGGTTACCCAAAAACGGGAATTTCGAGATCAAATGGGTTTTTTGGTGGTTGTGGTTGCACCCACAAGATAGCAGGATTAAAGGCTTGGGGATTGGTGACGGCATGAATAAACTTTTCTTGTTCGGCGGTGTCGGCAAATAAGCTGAGGCTGAGTTTAAGCAGGAGATTTGACTGTTTTTCCATGTTCGAGTAGATATGATAAGATTGAGATTAGCAGTGACCAGGGTAGATTAGATGATAATTCTTAGTGTAGAACAGTTATAGTTAACTTGGGAAGAATGGATGCAAATGTTGTTGCGTCTATTAAACCCATTGCTTTTGAGCGTTCGAGTCGGGCTGCCCCTGAGTATCAATCGAGATTTTTTTGGCCGATCGCACAACTCGGAACTCTTCTCGAAGTGTATAATCTAGGAGCAAACTACCATTATTTAAGCTGACAAATAAACATTACATGAGTCGGGTCGGTGAAAACACTCATAAACTAGCTTGTATCATAGCTGCTACGCGCTGAATAGTCTCTATAATATACTAGGGTTTTTTGCCATTACCTACTTGATGACTAATGAGTAATGACTGACGACTACTTACTAATAACGAACAATCTATGAAAATTGTCTTTTTTGGCACTCCCGATTTTGCTGTTCCTACTTTATCCAGTTTGCTGAGTCACCCAGAATTTGAGGTGGTGGGTGTGGTGACTCAGCCGGACAAACGCCGGGGAAGAGGGAATCAATTGATGCCTTCACCTGTAAAAGATGTGGCTTTAAATCATAGTCTCCCGGTTTGGCAGCCGCAGCGAATCAAGAAAGATGCTGAAACAATTGCCAAATTGCGGGAAGCGGAGGCGGATGTGTTTGTAGTGGTGGCTTACGGCCAAATTCTTTCTCAAGAAATTCTGGATATTCCTAGTTTGGGTTGCGTTAACGTTCACGGTTCAATTTTGCCGAAGTATCGGGGTGCGGCGCCGATTCAGCGCAGTCTTTTTGACGGGGAAAAGACAACAGGAATTACTACTATGTTGATGGATGCTGGCATGGATACTGGGGCGATGCTATTGAAGGCTTTTGCTGGTATTTCACTGTTGGATAATGCTGATTCTTTGGCGGATAGGTTGGCGGAAGTTGGGGCGGATTTGTTGGTGGAAACTTTGGTGAAATTGAGGGACGACAAAATTGAAGCTGTTGTTCAAGATGATGCTGAGGCGACTTACGCACCGATGATTAAGAGTGCCGATTATGTGCTGGATTGGTCGAGAAGTGCGATCGACCTTCACAATCAAGTTAGGGGCTTTTTCCCGGATTGCACGACGACTTTTCGTGGCAATTCTCTGAAGGTGATAGCTACTGTGCCCGTGGGGCCGGAATATTGGCTGCAAATGCCAGCGGATTTGAGAGTTTTGGAACGCGAATGGCCTGTTTTAGCCCAGTTGTCGGGCGCAAAGGGGGAAGTTGTTAAGGTTGTGAAGGGTTTGGGGGCGATCGTCCAAACTGGTGATGGTTTATTATTGTTGCGGGAGGTGCAGTTGGCGGGGAAAAAGGTGCAGTCTGGGGTGGATTTTGCGAATGGAACTCGGTTGGCGGTGGGTGAGATTTTGGGGAGTTAAATAGTATATTTAGGGCGGGCAGGATGCCCACCCTACAATATTGGGCAGCAAAATCATTTTGTAATTAGATGGGCGATTCTTGACTAAAATTCAACCAAAACTTCCTCCGCGCCGCCCAATAAACCCTGTGCCGCCTCTAACATACTCTCCGCAACATCTTTCAAATCGTCGCGACTTGCCAGATAAGTTTTCAAAGCTTCTAAGGGTTCTATACTATTATTAGCATTCAATTCTGGCAAGCGCGGTCTCGCTAGCTGACTGACTAATTCCGGTTGAATTGTGTAGCTGTGCGCTTCGCCCAGAAGTGTGTGCAATTCTCCGTTGTCGATTAAATCTAATTGTTCCGATCGCAATTGGTAAATTAATCTCACAACCGCGTCTTCGATCTCCTTCTTGCCAATAGCTTTAACTAACTCGGCTTGTGGGTTTTCCGATTCGGAAACATTCACTTTAATCGTCTGAAACACCCGCACTGGCAAAGTGCAAAATTCCCACTCAGCTTTTCCCCGTTCCAAATTAACTAACACAAAACCTTTATCTTCTTTCTCTTCGCTAAAATCAACTCGTTCGATACTTCCCGGATAAATTACTGGCGGATTGTTGGAAGCATTGAGATTTTGGTGTTTGTGAACGTGGCCGAGAGCAACATAATCAAAACAAGGGCGAGTTAGCATGGAAACTGGAATGTTAAAACCTTTGCCAACTGCTAAAAAACGTTCTGCACCCAAGCTTGCTTTATCTGCCATTAAGTGCGCTAAAAGTACGGTTGGTATGTCGGGGTTGAGGCGGCGAATTTCGCCTTCCATTGCGATCGTCAGTTTTTCGGTTAATAATTGGTTAACATCGCCCATAGACAGGCTTTCAGTCTCGGAACGTGTCATTAAGGTCGATCGAGTCAACCAAGGTAATGTTACCACCTGTACGGGCCCGCTGCGGGTTTGAATCAGGTGAGTGTCCAGGCGATCGCCTACAATAAACTTAGGTATTCCCAAAGTCCGGTAAATTCCCAAACTCGCGCCGCCTTGTCCCTGAGAATGTTGGTCGTGATTTCCTACTAGCAAAACCGTCGGAATTTGCGCCTCCACCAAGCGGTTGAATTGGCGAGCAAAAGCCTCTTTTACAAACGGCGCAGGGGTCGAATCCGGGAAAGCATCGCCCCCGAATACGACTAAATCTACGGGTTCAGAAATTGCTCTGTCCATACATTTACTCAGCGTCGCCGCGAAGTCTTCCAGCCGCGTATTTAAACCAGTTTCTGGATTAATCCGGCCGTGGGAAAAGCCGCTTCCCATGTGAATGTCTGAAAGGTGTAAGATTTTAATCATTGTTTTTTAGGTAGTGCTCAACAAGTAATGAGGTGTTGTAGTGATGGATGAAATACCAAATGGCACCAATGTGATTTTCCAAGGACTTAGAAAAGGATAAGGTTTTTTGCACTAACCGAGACACCCGTGGTCTAAGGGTGTTGTTGAATCGTTCAATGTAAGTGGTGAGAGCCCGTTTCCTTGCCGACTGCTCGATGTCGTTAGCTCCCGGCAGCACTGCGGCTCCATCTGCCCAAAAATCGGTGTACGCAACGGCGCATTGGCAATAGAGTGGGGGTAAGGAATTCCACAACCCACGAACAGCGACGGAGTTACGTGCGCCAATGTAGACACCCACAATTTCACTCTTTGTCTGCATCAAGGGCGAGCCACACCCATTGTTTATTGCCCAAGTTGTCCACGAACGACCACAGATCGTCACATTGCATCGTTAGTCTCCCCTTTTTTTTTGTGCCACCTGAACTTTCCCAGACACCAGGGCATATTTCTGATTGACGTAGCGAAAGCAACCACTGCTCAGACACCTGTGTGGCACGAGCAATTCCAGCTAGGGAAATCCGTTTTAGCAACAATCTCTCAATCAGTTCACGCGCAAGGTGAATCAATTACTTTTTTCTGCGGATGCCAGGGCGAACTGTCGCCCACATTCATGGCATTTAAACCGTTGTTTACCGTTGTGGATGCGACCATTTTTGACCGTTTGGCATGACGCACAGGTTGGGCAAGCAGGCATGATTAGAAAACACCAACAAGAAACTCTACTTTCCTATCATTACATCTTTGGCACTACCCACCCGCACTCTGGTCAACTTTCTTGCGCCCCGTCCTGGCTGCCAACATCGACAGTTTACGGTACTCTCCCGACGGACATATCCACCGTAAACCTAATTGTCGCTTCTTTATCCGCTGCTTGCAGCTTGCTCATCAGGCTAGGCTCCTTTGATTGAATGGAAACTGGTTCTGGTGCTAATGCTTCCGGCCCCGGTGGTGTGGCAGTTGGCAATGCAGTTTCCTGTGTTGGTTATGTGGGTAGTGTTTCCCCTATTAGTGATGCTGTGGGTGTTGTTGCGAACGATACAACGAATGGTGGTACTTGCACACCTGTTTTTATGTGTGTTAGCTTATTACTTAGAAGAGCATATGTGTCAACGATTACCGTCCGTCGTCGTTGTTCGAGGATTAGGAGTGGTTGAATGTTTCTGATTCAGGGTCAGTGCTTGTTCCAGTTAAGTCATCCACTCCCGCAAAACGGAAAGCTTCAACAAAATGTACTTCTGAGAGTTTTCCACTTTACACTTTTCGGACGTTAATAACAAATTTATCGACAATCGCTAAAAATCGAGTCTAGCCTAAATTGCGTCTGGTTTCAGTTAGTTTCGACAAGCTGACGATGCCGGCTCCTTTGCAACAGAGAGCTTTGGATTTACTGAAGGTTTCCTAATATTGTAGTTATCTATTGGGCGAGGGCGTTAGCCCTATTGCCTGACTGATGGGGTTTTTGCTTGGATGCGATCGACCACAGGGGGAAGTTCCGCTAGAACAGTTGAGAAAATCTCAACTTTGCGACCGTTTTCGGCAAAGCAACGCGGACGCATCAAACCAGGAAGCATGCGCGCTTTCGCTTTCTATCTAGCTACGCTTAAACAACGAAACTATATTTACATCTTGCACCAGTCAATAATCTCACATTCCATCTGCCCTGTTTGACAACACGAGTTAAAACTCAAAGTTAATTTCTAGCTTCTCTGACTGGGGTGAAACTTGCTAATTGGTGCATTGTCTTACTTAGAGGCATCCAGCACATCCATGAATTTTCCATTCAAAGCACGTTTGAAGAGCCAGAAGAATTCACCAAAAATGGTGATGCCGTTAATTAACCAACATTGGTTGGTGCGGATCGTCCTGCGCTCTATTTCCTACTTTCGCAAAGACTTATGGCTGATCGTCACGCTCTTGCTTTTGATCGGAGCATCAGTGCTTTTCAACCTTCTCAACGCCTGGCCGATGGCGATTCTAGTCGATACGGTTTTGTCACCAACTCCGAAATCCAACTGGATTCATACGCTGTTTCTTGCTCCGTTCGGGGAAAGCACGCTGAACCGGATTTTCGGAATGGCGTTCGTCGCGATGATGATCAGAATCCTGAGCGAGACCGTTTTGATGCTGCGTAGGATGTTGAACTACCGCATCCAGTACAACGGAACCTTGCGGGTTCGCACCGAACTCTACGACAAAATGCAGGCGCTGAGTCTCGGCTGGCACGGCTCCCGATCGCAGGGTGACGCAATCTATCGGTTGAGCTACGACAGCCTCGGGCCCTGGGGGGTAATCGATACGCTCATCGGCTCCACTGCCGCATCGGTAACGCTGACGGCGATGATCTGGATCATGCTGTCGCGCCATGTCCTTCTCACCGTGTTTGCACTTTCGTTCACTCCGCTTCTAATACTGGCCAATTGGTACTTCGAGGGAAGAATTAGGAGTCGAGCCCTGGAGTCGAAGCAGACCGATGCGGTGATGACCTCAACCATGCAGCAAGCTATAGAGTTGATCGGGCTAATCCAATCTTTCGGTCGAGAAGCAACGGAGTCGCGGCGCTTCGGGCAGGTGGTCGAACGCAGCGTCAAGGCATCCATGCGACTCAATTGGCAAGAGAACCTCTATCCGCTAGCGGTTCAGGTAGTTTTTGCCCTGGGAAGCGGGGTAATCTTAGGCTACGGCGGATACCTAGTCTATCGCGACCAGTTCTTGCGTCCGGTGCCGAACGGCGTGAGCATCGGCGATTTGCTCGTATTCATGGCGTACCTGGGGCAGTTCTGGGACCCGATAGGTTGGGTTTTGGGGTTCACGACCAAGATCCAGACGTTTGTAGCTTCATGCGATCGAGTCTTTGCCGTCATTGACGAGCCACCTGCCATAAAAGATGAGCCTGATGCGCGCTCGCTTCCCGTCTATCCCCGCACACTCGCATTTGCCGACGTGAGTTTTGAGTACAACGCTGGGCAACCAGTTTTACGGAACATCAGCGCTAGAATCGAGCCTGGTCAGATGGTGGCGTTTTTGGGCCCTAGCGGGACGGGAAAGAGTACGCTGCTCAATCTTTTGCCTCGCTTCTACGACCCGACATCGGGCAGCGTCCTGCTCGACGGCTTCGACCTCCGCACCCTTAAACTTGCCGATGTCCGCAAACACATGGCGCTCGTCTCGCAAGGCAGCCCGCTTTTCCCCGGAACGATCTCCGAGAATATCGCCTACGGCCGCCCGGACGCTCTGCTCTCCGATATTCGGGAAGCGGCGGTTGAATCTGGGGCAGCCGAGTTCATCGAAACCTTGCCGGAGCAATATGATACTTTAATCGCTGAGGGCGGTCAAAACCTATCGGGCGGACAGCGACAGCGGCTAGCTATTGCGCGGGCGCTCGTCACTAAGGCTCCCATACTGATCCTCGACGAACCCACGAATGCGCTGGACTTGAAGCACGAGCAGTGGGTACTAGAGACTCTGCAACGTCTACGTCGCAAAAGAACCATTATCTTGGTCACGCACCGACTCGAAACTGCTGTAGACTGCGATCTGATTTTTGTGATGCAAGAGGGCGAGATTAAGGAGTCTGGCACTCACACCGAACTCCTTACCCAGCAGGGGTTCTATTACCGAATGTTGGGTTACAACCCAGTCAGGTCAATAGGGCTTACTGATAAACCCTGCATCGAGTAGGAGTACGACATAGCGAACTTATTTCTTATCCTTTTGCTTCAATCTGTTGCCTGTCTGCCTAGTAAATTATCTTTTGGGTTCGTAGTGAGGACTTCTGTTCTCATCGGTTGGTAGTGAGGACTTCAGCCCTCCTTTACCTTCGGCAGAAAAACTAAAGTCTTTACTAAGAACTAGGTTTAAGGTTTTTATCAAAGTACAGACGAGAGGAGATTACTACTCAAAATTTAGTTTCATACATCACAATACCATGCCGGGGACTTTTTGATAAACTTGTGCAATCGGGCAGCGAAAATCTATACTCATTAACTCTAACTCATCTCCTTGTCGGTAAATCTGAGAAACCCAATTTCCCTCAGCATTGAGTCGAAAACGCTCAACTTTAATCTCAGATTGAATGATGAGTACGTATTCTTGCTAACTCGGGGAAGTTTGGTAATCGGCAAATTTATCGCCTCTGTCGAAAGCTGCTGTTGAGGGCGACAATACCTCAACTACTAAAGATGGATATAAAATAAATTCTTCAGTAGTTGAGGTATCCCTTTCGTCGCAAGTCACCGCTACATCAGGATAGTAATTGCAATTGGCCTCTTCCAGTCGGACTTTTATATCTGATGAGAAAACTAAGCATGGCGCATTCAGAAGATGATTTCCTAGGAGCCGAACTAAATTACTACCAATAATAATGTGAAGCTTTTTTGCCCCTTTCCTTGCATAAACGTGTCCGCGTCTGTATTCGTGTTTGATAGGGCTTACTCGCTCGCCTTCTAGGTACTATTCTGGAGAAATGTAGAAATTATTTTTGCTGACAACCATTAATTTTTACTTCGGTGATTTTATCTGATACTATGTGTTGGAACTCTCCTATTTGGGGAAGGAAACGGCAGTGCCGTTTCCCTACAAATTTAACAAAACTCCAGAAATTGTGCGTGCCATAATTTGCCACTTTCTGTCAAACCCTGCGATCGCACTTTAATTTTGACACTTTTGGGGTTAGCCTCGTAGAGTCGGGCAATTTCCTGCATTTCCTCCCCGCTAAACCCGGTTCCCACGCTTCCTACTGGGACTAATAGGCCATCAATTTCTTGCGCTACTTTGACGGCGCTAAACGGCCGACCCGCAACTTTCGTCGCCGTCAAACCCACAATAAACAAATCGTGTTCTTGACAGTATTTAGTCCTCACTATCGGATTTTTTTTAACATCTTTTCCGCCGACATAGTGACAGTTATGCAACACCCAAACTTCGCCTTCTTTATTTTCCGATTCCTGCTGATTTGCCAGGACGAGTTTTTCGGCTGTGGTGCGAAATGTCGGTACAACTTCAAAAACTGGGGATAAATTAGTCAACATTTCGCCAACTTCAACTCCCGCTGCAATTCGTTCGGATTCTGCCACGGTAGTTAAATCATTGCCTTTGAAAAACAAACTTTTAAAAATAGCATAAATTGCGCTAGGCTGAGTAGTCGGAAAACCGCTTTCAATATTAACAGTAGCAGCTTGCGCCCCGGTGCGGTGTTCGCTGCCCGTACAGCTTTTGTAATACAGTTCGCCGTCTAAAACAAAGGTGCCAATTTTAGCGGCTGTGTCGATTAATGTGCGATCGCTCTCCACCGATGCCTGTTGCCGCAGGTTAGTCGATCGCGATTGGTAGTATACTTTATCTGGCGTCGCAATGACCACTACTCGATTGCCGTCGCGTTTTGGCTGTCCCCAATAATCGGGATTTTCGATGTAATAAGAACGTTCACTCGGCGCGTCCACTGGCTGCATCGTGACAATCTTTCCCGGCTGCAAATGCGGTGGTAATTCGGGAACAATCGGATTGTAAACAGTCTCTATTTTGGCAGCGGTAGTTGATTTGGCCGCAGGAGCAAGATTGGTGCTAGATTTGTTTGGAGGATTCAGGGCGATCTGCTTTTCTCCGGTTTCCAATTCAAACGCTCTTTTCCAAAAGCCGATCGCCATTTCCGGGTATCCTTCCGACTCGGCGCACAGTGCAAAACCAATAACTTTTGCCGTACCAATTCCGCGCCCGTAATCAGCCAAATACTGCACTGCCCCCGCTTCTCCCATCAAGTGCAATCCTCGCGTCACGATGCGATTGTTCCAGCGTTCTCGAATGTCGGCGCTAATTTTTTTAGCTGCTTTTCGCTTGGCTTCTGCGTATTCGGTGCAATCCATACTGCCTCCTTTAACTAAGGCTATTTATATAGTATACTAGAAATTGATTTATTAGTCAAGTTTGATTTAACAATTAGGTGATGTGAATAAAGTTAACTCTTTCATTTGTGAACTAGATTGATTTTTTAACCGCAGAGGCGCAGAGGGCACAGAGGAAGAGAAGAAAGAGAGGTACGGGGTTGTAGTGTTTTGATTGTCAAGCGCGGTAATCGGTTCGCTGCCAATGCTAAGATAACTTCGATCGCGCATTGCGACCAATGAAGCCGTGAGTTGCGTCTTACTCGCGTTGAGTTCGCCCACTGGCGATCGCAGGTTTGAGAATTTAAGATCGAGTTTAATCTTACTGTTATGATGCGATTGATTTTGTACAGCAAACCCGGATGCCACTTGTGCGAAGGGTTGCAAGAAAAACTGGAACAGATTGAAAGCCTCAAGTTTCAACTCGAAGTCAGAGATATTACCGAACAGGATGACTGGTTTCAAGCTTATCAGTACGAAGTTCCAGTTTTGTTTAAAGTGCAGCCCCAGGCAAGAAATTCTGCTGGCGAGGCTGCATTCTCCCCTGAAGAACTGTTACCCCGTCCTTCTCCCCGCTGTAGTGTCGCCCAATTGGAGCAAATGTTACAGAAATATTTGCAAATCGATCCGTCACAATAATACGATTTACCCAAAAACTCAGGTTTTAATCCTGACCTCGGGGTACTCGGTGTGCAGCTTACTCTAGGTCAATAGATTTTACAGCGCGCATATAAAAAACCCTAGGGTTTGCACCGTGCACAGCAAAAACCTGTAGATACTGGCTCAAACAATGTGTTCCGCCAGTCATATTCAAGACATTCAAGCGAGGAGTTTTTCAGATGAAATTGAGAGAATTATTAGCAGCAGTTCCCAGCATTTCCTTTGACGCGCAACATCCCGCCCTCGATGCCGAAGTCAAGGGTTTATCCACTAATTCCCATGCTTGTCAGGCGGGCGATTTATTTTTGGGAATGCCCGGAACTCGGGTAGATGGGGGAGATTTTTGGCAAAGTGCGATCGAATCTGGTGCACTTGCCGCCGTAATTTCCACCCAAGCAGCCGAGAAAACACCCCCCCAACCCCCCCTCAGCCAGGGGGGGCGAGAAGAGGTTCCCTGCGTCATCGCAGCAGCGGATATGGCTCAAGTTTGCGGTCAAATCGCAACTGCTTTTTACGGCAATCCAGCTAGCAAATTAAAACTTGTCGGCGTTACCGGGACTAACGGCAAAACTACAACAACTCATTTAATCGAATTTCTGCTCAATCAAATGCAGTTGCCGACGGCGATTTTCGGCACGCTTTACACTCGCTGGCCGGGCTTCCAACAAACTGCACTTTACACCACACCTTTTGCAGTTGACCTGCAAAAGCAATTAGCAGAAGCTGTAGCAGCCGGATGCAAACACGGGGTGATGGAAGTCAGTTCTCACGCTTTAGCGCAGCAGCGAGTTTTAGGCTGTAGTTTTGAAGTTGCTGTCTTTACAAACTTGACTCAAGATCATCTAGATTATCACCGTGATATGGAAGATTATTTTGAGGCAAAGTCGCTTTTATTCGGTTCTAATTACCTCGCAAATCGCGCTGTAATTAATATAGACGACCCCTACGGGCAGCGGATATTTGAAACCCTCAAATCTGACAGAGTTTGGAGTTACAGCACTGTTCATAAAACGGCAGATTTGTATGCTTTTGATTTGCAATATCAGCCCAACGGAGTTAAGGGAATGCTGCACACTCCTAAGGGCGAAACAGCTTTTGCTTTGCCTTTAGTAGGTCAGTTCAATTTATCAAATATGCTGGCTGCTGTCGGTGCTGTTTTAGAATTGGGTTTAGATTTGTCCGCAATTGTGGAGAAATTATCTCAGTTTTCGGGAGTACCGGGACGGATGGAACGGGTGCAAATTAGTCCCGACCAAGATATTAGCGTTATTGTCGATTACGCGCACACTCCCGACAGTTTGGAGAACTTGCTGAAAGCATCGCGGCCGTTTATTCCGGGTCAGATGATTTGCGTGTTTGGCTGCGGTGGCGATCGCGATCGCACTAAGCGGCCGATTATGGGTAAAATCGTTGCAGAATTAGCCGATTTAACGGTTGTTACTTCCGACAATCCGCGCACGGAAAATCCCGATCGCATTTTGGAGGATATTTTAGCAGGAATTCCCGCCGCAGTAAAGCCGATGGTTTTGTGCGATCGAACCACTGCAATTCGCACTGCTATTATGGAGGCTAAACCGGGAGATGGCGTGCTGATTGCAGGAAAGGGACACGAAGATTATCAGATTTTGGGCACAGAAAAAGTCCATTTTGACGATCGAGAACAAGCGCGTGATGCCTTGAAAGCCAGAATGAATTCGGTTAACTGAATTCGGTTAAATGTTAACGGTTAACCGAATCCGGTTAACCGTTAACGGTTAGCTGTTCGCGGGCTGCAAAATTTGTTATATTTTTAAGTATTAATACCAAGGAAGCATCTGATTTGCACTACATTATAAGAGTAAATCAAATATTTTACTAAAAAATAATTATTGCTATGATAGAATTAACTGGCTATCAAATTTTCGCTCGAATTTATTCAGGCACTCGCACCCTAGTTTATCGCGGAACTCGCCTCTGCGACCAAAAATCGGTCGCCATCAAAGTCTTGCGGAACGAGTATCCCAGCTTCAGCGAACTCTTGCATTTTCGCAATCAATACACGATCGCCAAAAACCTGAATTTGCCCGGAATCATCCAAACCTACAGCTTGGAACCCTACCGGAACGGCTATGCCCTGATTGTGGAAGACTTCGGGGGAATTTCTCTGAAGGAATGGACGGGGAAAGGAAAAACCGTGGAATCTCTGGTTGATTTTTTCCAAATTGCGATCGACCTAAGCAATACATTAGATATACTTTACCGCCACCGCATCATTCACAAAGACATTAAACCCGCCAATATTTTAATAAATCCTGAGACTAAACAAGTCAAACTCATTGACTTTAGTATTGCATCTTTGCTGCCGCGAGAAACTCAAATAGTGATGAGTCCCAACGTAATCGAAGGAACACTCAGCTATATATCTCCCGAACAAACAGGAAGGATGAATCGCGGTCTTGACTACCGCACAGACTTTTATTCATTAGGTGTAACCTTTTACGAACTGCTGACAGGAAAATTGCCATTTCAATCCAGCGATCCGATGGAATTGATCCACTGTCATATTGCCCACCACCCGCCATCTGTACGTGAAATTAATCCCAAAATTCCCCTTGTACTCTCGGAAATTGTCAGCAAATTGATGGCCAAAAATGCCGAAAGTCGGTATCAGAGTGCATTAGGGTTGAAAGCAGATTTAAAAACTTGTTTGCAACAACTCAATGAAACAGATAAAATAGAGAGTTTTGCCATTGGGCGGCGAGATTTTTGCGATCGCTTTATCATACCCGAAAAACTCTACGGCAGAGCAACCGAAGTCGCTGCATTATTAGCAGCATTCGATCGAGTAGCAAACCCCTCTAACTCCCGTTCCGAAGAAGCACCTAGCAAGGATAGAAACGAGGGAAAAGAAGACTCAACCCTTACTAAGGGAGCCTGGGGGGACTCGAAGTTATCCCGCAGCGAAATGATGCTAGTTGCCGGATTTTCCGGCATTGGGAAAACCGCTGTAGTCCACGAAATTCACAAACCCATAGTTCGCCAACGCGGTTATTTTATCAAAGGCAAATACGACCAATTTCAACGCAACATTCCCTTTAGTGCTTTTGTGCAAGCCTTCCGAGATTTAATGGATCAATTACTCTCAGAAAGCGACGCTCAGCTCGAACAATGGCAAAAGAAAATTATCCAGGCTCTTGGCGAAAATGGTCAAGTTATTGTAGAAGTAATTCCTGAATTGGAACGAATTATTGGCAAACAACAGCCAGTCTCGGAACTTTCGGGAAGTGCCGCCGAAAACCGTTTCAATTTACTATTTCAAAAATTTATTTCTGTTTTTGCCACCAAAGAACATCCCTTAGTGATTTTTTTGGATGATTTGCAATGGTCAGATTCAGCATCCCTGAAGCTTTTGCAAGTGTTGATGAGTGAAAAAAATAGTCAGAATTTGCTGGTAATTGGGGCATATCGAGATAACGAAGTATCTCCGGCTCATCCATTTATGTTGGCAGTAGCAGAGATGGAAAAATCCCAAGTAACGGTAAATACTATTACCTTGGAACCTCTGAGTCAAACCGATATTAACGATTTGATAGCAGATACGCTCTCGTGCGACCGGCTTCTTGCTCAGCCATTAACCGAGTTAGTTTATCAAAAAACCAAAGGCAATCCATTTTTTGCCACGCAATTTCTCAGGGCGCTACAGGAAGATGGGCTGATTACATTTGACCCCACCCCCCTTTCCCAGGGGAGAGAGAGGGGGGTAATAGGGGGGTGGCAGTGCGATATTGCCAAAGTCAAAGCCCTAACTATCACCGATGATGTAGTGGAGTTTATGGCGGTGCAATTGCAAAAGTTGCCGCCAGAAACTCAGGATGTGCTGAAGTTGGCTGCGTGCATAGGAGCGCACTTTGATTTGAATACATTGGCGGTAGTCAGCGAGAAGTCGCCGGAAGAAACTGCTGCCGATTTGTGGAAATCATTGCAAGAAGGATTCATTTTACCAACCAGTGAAATTTACAAGTTTTATCTAGGAAAAGAAGAGCGGACAACCAGCCCCGCATTGCCAACGACAACAGCTCAATTACCACACTACAAATTTCTACACGATCGGGTTCAGCAAGCTGCTTATTCATTAATTCCTGATGACCAAAAGCAAGCAACCCATCTCAAAATTGGACAGTTACTTCTTCCCACTTTTTCAGAAGTGGAAAGAGGAGAAGAAGTCTTCGATATTATTAATCATTTTATCATTGGCTCGGCGCTAATAACGCAGCAAGAAGAACGCACCAAGCTCGCTAAGATTAGCCTTTTTGCAGGGCATAGAGCCAAACTCTCAACGGCTTATGAATCTGGGACAAAATATCTCGCCTTCGGCTTAAGTTTTCTACCGAGTAATAAATGGCAATGTGCCTACGAATTGACCTTTAGTGTATATATAGAAAGTATTGAAACTGAGTTTTTGGCAGGCAACTTTGAGCAAGCAGAAAAATTAGTAGAAATCGCGTTTAGTCATGCCAAATCTAGTCTCGATCGAGCCAAAATAATTGCTATTCAGCTAACTCATTATCAAAACAAAGCTCTCTATCAAAAGGCGATTCAGGTAGGAATCGAAGGGCTGAAACTGTTAGGCTTAGAACTGGCCGTTATACCAAATGAAGCAGAGTTAGAAGGGATGGCTCTGGAAGTTAAAAAAACCTTAAATAAGCGCGCAGTTGCAGGACTAATCGACGCACCACTCATTGTCGATGAAGAACGCCAGATGCTGATCAAACTGCTAATGAACATGGTACCGCCCACTTACCTGACTAATCAGGAGTTATTAGTTTTGGTTGTTTTACACATGACCAATCTCTGTTTGCAATACGGGAATACAAATGTGGCGGGTTTTGTTTATGTTTGGTATGGCACAATTCTCTGCCAACGCTTTCAAGACTATGAATTGGGCTATGAGTTTGGACTTTTAGGGTTGAAGGTGAATGAAAAATTTCATAACACCACCCTGAATGGCAAAATTTATATGTCGTTCGGCAACTTCATCAACCATTGGCGCAAGCACGTCAGTTCCAATCTTGTTCTGCAACAAGCTGCTTATCAGGGAGCAATGGAGGTAGGCGATTTTTCTTGGTGTCATCACAGTGCTCTGTTCAGTTTCTGGCAGCAGGCGATCGTATCCAGCGATATTCCCAGTTTGCTGGATCGACATGAAAAGTACATCAGCTTTGCGGAACGGACGGAGATTACGACAGCATTTGCCCTAATTCTTCAGTGCAAGCTTCTAGAGAATTTGCAATGCCTAACGATAGGGAAGTATAGCCTTAGCTCTGAAACATTTGATGAAGAGTCGGCGCTAGCAACATTCAATGAAATTGGCTATGGCTATGGCAGTAGCACTTACTATTTCGCTAAAGCCTTTTTGTTTTTCACCTACGGTGAGTATGCTAAAGCTTATGAAATGTTAGGAGCCGCGGCAGATTTTTCTAATACACTTTATGGACAATTTCAACGTGTCCTGCATTGTTTTTATGAGTCTTTGAGTGTATTGCAACTTTATGGGGAAGCACCGGAAAAACCCCCAAAAAATTATCAAGAAGTTGTTCAGAAAAATTGGGAACAACTTCAAATCTGGGCACAGAACTGTCCTGAAAACTGTCTGTCCAAATTTCTGCTTTTAGAGGCAGAGATGGCTCGTGTTGCTGAAGAAAAATGGCAGGCTGCTGAGTTGTACGATCGCGCCATTCAACTCGCCCAAGAAAACCAATTCCTCAACGAAGAAGCCTTAGCAAACGAACTCGCCGCTAAATTCTACCTCGACTGGGGCAAAGAAAAAGTCGCCGCAGGCTATATGCAGGAAGCCTACTATTGTTACGCCCGCTGGGGAGCCAAAGCAAAAACCGATGACCTAGAAAAACGTTATCCCGATCTGCTGCGCCCCATCTTACAACAGTCCGGCCAACCCATCACTATTTTAGAAACTCTATCCACCCTTACCAATCCCACCTACTCAATTCATTCGAGCACCCACCACACTACCTCAAGCACCTCGATCAACCATGCTCTAGATTTTACGACTCTGCTGCAAATCTCCCAAACGATCTCCAGCACGATCGACCTGGATGAGTTGCTGCAAATTGTGACCCAAACCATGTTACAAAACTCGGGAGCCGATCGCTGTGCACTGATGCTCTGCCAAGATCGACAATGGCAAGTGCGGGCGATAGCTACGTGGGAAAACATTAGCCTGCAAACGGAACCCCTAGAGAACAATCCCACCGTTCCTGTTAAATTAATCCAGTATGTCAAAAACACCCTAGCAGCAGTTGTCATCGATCACGCCACAACTGATCTACCTGTGATTGACGATTATTTAGAGTATCACAAACCAGAGAGTTTGCTGGGTTTGCCAATTCTAAATCAGGGGAATTTGGTCGGCATTTTGTATCTAGAAAATCGGATAACCAGTGGGGTGTTTAGTCGCGATCGCCTCCTAGTGCTGAGTTTTCTCTCTAGTCAAGCGGCGATCGCTCTGGAAAATGCCCGCCTCTATCACCAAGTGCAGCAGACTTTGAATGAACTTCAGCAAACTCAGATGCAAATGATCCAAGGTGAAAAGATGTCAGCATTAGGTAATCTAGTGGCAGGGGTTGCCCATGAAATCAACAACCCTATTGGTTTCATTGCCGGGAACATTAATGAAGCTCATGCTGGAGTCCAAGACTTAATTGATTATTTGCGCCTCTATCAAGAAAAGTTTCCTCCATCCGAAGCAGAATTAATTAAGAAAGCAGAGGAAATAGATTTAGATTATCTCGTAGAAGATTTACCCAAAATGTTGAGTTCCATGAAAATAGGATGCGAGCGCATCAAAAACATCAGCACATCTCTCCGCACTTTCTCTCGCGCCGATACGGCACATAAAGTTGAGGCAAATATCCACGAAGGCCTCAATAGCACTTTGATGATTTTACGCCATCGCCTGAAAGCGAACGACAAGCATCCTGAAATTAAAATCATTAAAGAGTACGGCAAGATTCCCAAAGTAAAATGTTATTTGGGACAATTAAACCAGGTATTTATGAATCTGTTGGCCAATGCGATTGATGCCTTAGAAGAATCCAATCAAGGACGGACTTTTGCCGAAATTCAAGCCCATCCCAATCACATCACTATTCGGACAAAAGTAGAAAGCGAAAAGGTAAAAATTTCCATCGCCGATAACGGAAATGGAATGTCCGAAGAGGTCAAAAAACGGATTTTTGACCATCTATTTACCACAAAAGACGTGGGCAAAGGAACTGGGTTAGGACTGGCGATCGCGCGTCAAATCGTAGAAGAAAAACACGGCGGAAAACTGAGTTGTTTTTCTATACCCGGAGAAGGAACCGAGTTTGTCATTGAGATTTTAATTGATTAAAGATTAGTTGTCAGTTGTTAGTTGTCCGTTGTTGACAGATATTAATGAGCTCTCTCTTCTCTTCCTCTGCGTTCTCTGCGTCCTCTGCGGTTAAATCATTCCGATGCAACCAGAATTGATAGGACAACCAACAACTGACAACCAACAACTGACAACTGACTATTGCAGCGGCAAAAATACCGTCATCACCTCACCCTTTTGGGGTCGCTGGCGAATTACCAACTTCCCGCCAGCAGCCCGAAATAAATTCTTAGTCACGCTCAAGTTTAAACTCAAACTTCCCGTCTCCGGCTGCACCATCAACAAAGGCCCGATCGAGCGCAAAGGACCATTTGCCTTAGCTGCAAAAGTCGATGCGCCATTATCTTCAGGTAGGTGTTCCGATTCCAACTGCAACTTTAACTGATCGCCCGCCAATGTCACCTCCACCTGAATGCGACTCCCCGAGGGCAAAGTTCGAGTAAAATTCTCAATCAAATTAGTTAAAACCTGATCCAGCATCGTCGGATCGCTGACTACCGCAGGCAACTTTTTCGGCACAATAACTTCCAAAGTGTGGTTTCGCACAGCCGCCTGTTTTTGCCAGCGGGGAATGCTATTTTGCAGCACTTCACCGAGAGACATTGCTGTTAGCTGCACGCCCGAATTTTTAGCTTGCGACATTTCCAATTCCACGGCGCGGAAAATTAAACCGAAGCGATCGATCTGAGCGGTACACTCAGCATCAATCATTTCCAAACGCTTGACTACCACCGGCTCGAGTTTGGGGCGCTTCAGCAGCAGCCGAGTCAGCGTGCGAATGGTAGCCAAAGGAGTGCGGACTTCGTGGGCGATCGCCTGTAGCAGTTCCACCTCTTTAGTAGCCAGAGGAATTGGAGATTTGCAGTTGATATCTGTAGCCGATAACTTGTGATGTCTATGGTTCAAACCATCATCAATTCTTTCATCCTTTATCCTGCCTGCTTCATCTTTCCCCATCGGCAAATTATGCAACAGCAAGCGGCTGAACTGCATCACTGTTTGATAATTTGGCTCCACAGGCAAAAACTGCTGGAACAGCGCGTCTAATTTAGTAGAATTATTAGTTAATTGGCTAACTGGTAAATTGAAGCTATCGTCAGAATTGGCAAGCAAACATTCGCTTTCTGTCACCCTGCGCCGCAAAACCTCCCAAGCTTTGGCGACTACTTGCGGAGCGAAAGAAAATAGAAAAGCCGGAATTCCTGCAGAATTTTCACCCAAAACCATCACCAGGCTAAAACTAGCAGTTAAAACCAAACAAAACTGCTCGTTGGCTAAGGGATCACCACTTGCCAAAGCCAAAGCCGGGGCCGCTGCAGGCACTGATGTTTGCACATCAGCCGCCGGCATTAAAGCTAAAGTTTGTCTAGCCCGAAAAGACCACAAAGCTGCATCGTTGTCGGGAATACTGGTAAAAATCCAATTGGCAAAGCCGTTGGCCAAAGCGGGGCCAGTCAAAACCGAAGACGGGCCAGACAACACCAATCCCTGACAGGAATTGGGGATTGTCGATCGAGCAAATTGTCGATCGGCATCTGTTTTTTGTCCTGCTTTTTGCCGATCGAGCATTTGATTCAAAGCTGCGATCGCCCCGTACCATTCCTGTTGAGCTTTCAGCCGAGAAGCCCCACGGCTTGCAGGACAGCGATGACGGTTGTTTTCTCCCGCCAACTTAGCATCAAAGAGACTCAGGTCATTTTCTTGGCCTTCGGAGGCTAAAATTTCGCTTATTGTCGGTAAAAAGTAAGTATTCACAGTTATAAACCCACCTTCGGAGGCATGAAGGGTGAAGTATTTATGTATAGGAAAGTTCAGGAGTTAGGAGTCAAGCACCAGCACGATAGAAAAATCCCGCATAATTTCTTGCGCCTTCCTCCTAACTCACAGGATATCCACATTTGTTAACTAACGATATTGGCAGAACCGTACCAATAAGCCGCAATCTCCGCGCTTGGGGCGATATTTTGTACGATCGCCCTGACAAAAGTGCAAAATGAAGTAAGTTAAACACCGCGCTTTCCTTATGCCCACCTCGATCGCCGACTCGAAAAATCTGCTGTCAGACTTAATGGCACGCTACCGTCACCAAGTCGATTATCTGGCAATTCGACTGGAAGAAGCCGAAGGCACCGACATCCTGCTGCGGGGCGAAAAAATTGAAACCCTCAGCGAAGGAGTCTCAATTGGCGGCCAAGTCAGAGCTTGTCACAAAGGCGGCTGGGGCTTTGCCAGTTTTAACCGACTTTCCACCCTCGCCGAAAGAATCGAAGAAGCCATTGCCGCGGCCAAACTGATCGGGGAAGAAGAAACGATTCTGGCGCCTGTCACCCCAATACAAGACATTTGCTTGCTGCCGCTGACAGGAACAGACCCCCGTCTGGTTCCCCTAATTGACAAAAAGCAATTGTGCGATCGCTACGCGGCCATTCTCCGCAGCATTGACCCCCGCATCGCCACAATCTCCGTGCGCTACGGCGACAGCACCCAGCGGATGATCCTCGCCACCTCCGAAGGCACTATGCTCGAACAAGGTTGGGCAGACATGGAAATGCGCTTTGCCGCCACAGCCCGCAGCGGGGAAACCGTACAAACCGGCCGCGAAACCACCGGTTCCCGCAAAGCTTACGAAGATTTAACCGATCTCGATATTCAAGTTCGCAGCGCCGCCCAGAGAGCCGTAGATTCTCTAGCCTTACCCCCCGTCCAAGGCAACACCTACACCGTCGTCATTGACCCAATTTTGACCGGATTGTTCGTCCACGAAGCCTTCGGGCATCTTTCCGAAGCCGACATGGCCTACGAAAATCCCGACATCTTGGAAATTATGACCCTCGGTCGCCAGTTCGGCCCCAAAAACTTGCAAATTTTCGACGGTGCAGCGCCAGAGGGACACCGGGGCAGCTATTGCTACGACGATGAAGGCACTCCCGCGACTACTACTCAGTTAATTAAAGACGGCGCTTTAGTCGGGCGACTGCACTCGCGGGAAACGGCGGGCAAATTGGGAGAAACGCCTACTGGCAATGCTCGCTGTTTGAATTATCATTATCCGCCGATCGTCCGCATGACGAATACTTGGATCGAACGGGGTGACACGCCAGTTGCTGACTTATTTTCTGGTATCAAAGAAGGAGTTTATGCGCGCAATTGGCAAGGTGGCATGACTAACGGCGAAATGTTTACTTTCAGTGCCGGCGAAGCTTGGATGATCCGCGACGGAAAACTAGACAATCCCGTGCGGGATGTTACTCTTTCGGGTAATGTTTTCAGCACTTTAGCCGATATTGAGGCGATCGGCGACGATTTCTACTGGGATGAATCCGGCGGCTGCGGCAAGGCAGGACAAAGCGGTTTGCCCGTCGGCTGCGGCGGCCCGAGTTTGCGGATTCGCGATGTCGTTGTTGGTGGCGAAGCTGCGGAAGAAGATTAAAGCTGAAAAAGTTTAAAAAAGAAAGGTAAAGCGCGAGTAGGAATCTGGCGCTTTACCTTTATTTTTTGAGTGCAACATTTCGGGCCCGTTTGTGGTGTCTGATATTTTGACGATATTGGCCAAAAAAACCGGAGTAGCGAACAATTATGCCTTAAGTCGTCAAATACCGCTGAAAAATCGGTTTTTTGCTACGCAGTACGTAAGTCCCCAATTAATGGCTCGAAATTTTCAATTTTTCTCTTCTTCTCTCAATTTTATATTGTCCCATTCTCCCCCTAATTCCCTGCAATTATCGCTTTTTTCGGCTTTATCTCCCCTGGCCTCGTCCTGGTGGCGTATTATTATCTGGCTCTTTATCGTAAAAGGTCTGAGTGTCGGCTACGGCGGTTAAAATTTCGGGAGCAGAGTTGTCTTGAGCAAAAAAGGTCGATCGAGTTTCTAAGCTTTGAGGATTAACTGCGCCAGCACTCAGTAACAGGCTTGACATCAGGATGGAAGAGTAAACGCGCATCATAAATTTTGGTGTTTGTATTTTCCCCTTCTTGATACGCAGTCTGTACTCTGCTATCAGGATAAAAAAAAATAATTTTGGCGAAGTCATCAATTAGATAAGTGAGGGCACCTGCAATTTTTTTGGTTTTGGTTAAAAGCTGGTGAAATCTATCCTCTAGCTCGCTTGTTCCCTGGTAATTTCTAGTTCTCTGCTACTTGCGGGCAACCAGCAAAATTCAAGACCATGTTCAAAAAAATAATGCTACTCTTCTATGCCGGTCTTGCCAACCCTGGTATTTATAAATCATTCCCAAATCAAAAATCAAAAATCAAAAATGGTATGACCCCTGGAATCCTCTTAAAACAGTCTTCCAACAAGGAAACAAAAACCGCCAATTGTAAAGTTTTACTACTTTTATGATTAACTTCATAATTTATGGAGGTGAAGCGGCAACCCGGGGATTAAAGACACAACAGGATACTAACCGGGCGCGCCATCAGCACCTTACATATAAATATCTTGGTGAATGAGATTCCTGAAAGCGGGCACAGCCTAATTTTTTACATTAACTTCATAAATGATTGCTATTGTATTTTTAAATAAATTGTGAACCTTTGATTTTTTCTGATCTTTTCTGCTCTTTTCTGATCTTTTTTGATCTTGCTTTGTGACAATAGCGCTTACGCACCACTTTGAAGGAGGAGTCGAAAGCGGTTGAGGAAAAAAGCCCCTTCACAAAATCGTGGAGTCAATCTCAAATCTCAACTCTCAAATCGAACTGGCGCGCAGGGAGTAAAAAAACTGGTTTTAAAACTGATATCGCGGAGTCACTCTCAAGTATCAAATCTCACAGCGACTGACTTGCACATCTACCTGCAGGAATAGCGACTCGAGGGTTGACGAGTTGTCCAAAATAACATCAGCTTGTTGACATTTTTGAGCCAGTGGTAACTGAGTGTTAATGCGGGCCTGAGCTCGATCGTAACTCAAGCCGTCTCGCTGCATTAGTCGTTCTAACTGCACTTCTGGTGAACAGTACACCACCCAAATTTCGGTACACAAGTCAGTCATATTAGCTTCAAACAGCAGCGGCACTACCAAAACCAAAGTCAACGTGTCAGCCTTGGCACAGAAACCGGGTTTTTTTTCAACAATACTTTGTTCTAGCTTTTGATGAGGGTGAAAAAAGCCGGTTTCTTGAGTCTTTGTACCTAAATCCTGTGTGTCTTGGGATACCAAACTCGATGCAGCAATGCAGCTTTGAGTTTCCTCAACAAATCGGCGACGCACGTAAGGGTGAATCTGTTGTTCCAACCACTGCCGCTCGTCTGCGTTACAAAAAATAATACTTCCCAACTCTGGCCGATTTAAATTGCCGTCCGGGAGCAAAATACCCGCGCCGTATCGTTTTACAATAGAGTCAAGTATTGGCGAACCGGGGTTCACAGCTTCGCGGGCGTAAATATCGGCATCTAAAATTGGAAATCCACAGGCATCTGCCAGATAATTAGATATAGCGGTTTTACCGGTGGCGATGCCCCCAGTTAAACCGATCAGACGGACAATTCGATCGCTCATAATTTTCTCTGTTTAAACTTCCTGTGTTTCGACACTTACTGTCAGTCTTTGCTATGTTGGTGACACAATCAAATTTAGACTTAAAATTTAAGATTTGCGATCGAGAGTTCGCGTTAGGAAGTGTCAGCATTGGGGTGCGATCGACTCTTTTTTACCTAAAATCTCAATTTTAAACTCGAATTAAGGTCTAGACCGAGGCAAACTTATGAATGCTCAACGTGCTGTGCGGTCGATTCTGGCAGCAATTCCCCTTGCTGGATTTTTGATAGTAGATTTTTTCCCCAACCTGGTTTTCCTCAAAGAAAACAGCAACGGATGGGTACTCGTGGCAATTTATCCCCAATCTCAAATTGCTGCGGCACAATCTATTACTCCAGCCCCAGACGGCACCGGAACCACTGTCAGCGCCCCAAATACAGGGTCGCCTCCTCGCTACGACATTCAAGGCGGCACTACCTCCCGGGACGGAGCAAATTTGTTCCACAGTTTTACTCGGTTCGGTCTGAATTCTGGCGAAACTGCCAATTTCATCTCCAACCCAACCGTTAAAAATATCCTCGGCCGCGTTGTCGGTGGCGACGCTTCCTTAATTAACGGTCTAATTCAAGTTAGTGGCGGCAATTCTAACTTGTTGCTGATGAATCCCGCAGGCATTATCTTCGGGGCAAATGCCAGACTCGATGTGTCTGGGTCTTTTTTTGCTACCACCGCTAGCGGTATCGGTTTTGACGATCGTTGGTTCAACGGTACAGGGACGAACGACTACGCAGCCCTAGTCGGAACGCCGAATGCTTTTGTTTTTGGCGCACAGCCAGGGAGTATTGTCAATGCCGGTAACTTGGCTGTCGGCACGGGGCAAAATTTGACTTTGCTGGGCGGCACGGTTATCAGTACAGGGCAACTTTCAGCCCCAGGCGGTCAAATTACTGTGGCGGCTGTCCCAGGCGAAAATCTGGTGCGGTTGACTCAAAACGGACTTTTGCTGAGTTTAGAAGTTTCTCCAGCAGCCGGAGTGTCGGGTTCGGAAGCGCTTCCCTTCTCTCCGCTGACTTTACCTCGGCTGCTTTCGGGCCCCGGCGTGGCTAACGCTACGGGTATAACTACGAACGCTCAAGGTGAAGTCGTCCTCACAGGCGGCCAAACAGTGCCTGCAGGTGCTGGAACTGCGCTCGTAGCGGGTTCTGCGGACGTGTCTGCCAGGGGGGGCGCGGGAGGAAGCGTCAACGTGTTGGGCGACAAGGTAGGGCTGTTGGGAGCGAAGATTGAGGCTTCGGGGCCCGACGGCGGCGGAACGGTGCGGATCGGGGGAGATTACCGAGGCGAGGGAACTGTGCCGAATGCCAGGATGACTTACGTGGATGGCAAAAGTTCGATCGCCGCCAACGCCACTGAATCAGGCAACGGCGGCAGAGTTTTTGTCTGGGCTGACAACACCACAGCATTTTTGGGCAGCATCAGCGCAACGGGCGTTTCTGCAACAACCACCGCAGGTGTTGGCGGGTTGGTGGAAGTTTCGGGCAAGCAAAGATTGATTTTTAACGGTACTGTCGATACTTCCGGGACAAACGGTTTGGGGACTTTGCTGTTAGATCCAAAAAATATTTTAATTACAGATTCTGCAGAAGAGGCGGGCGATGCGGACATTATTGCCAACAATAATATTTTGTCAACAGGAACGCTACCAGGACAGGAAAACAATTCTGAGCCTTCGCTGACAATTTCGGCTAGAGCTTTGGAAAGTATGTCGGCGACTGCAAATGTGGTTCTCGAAGCGCTCAATGATATTACAATTGCTGATTTGGCGGACAATCAGTTGAGCTTTCAAGCAACTACTGGTTCGGTAACATTTAGAGCAGATGCCGATGGCAATGGTGCGGGTGTTTTTTCGATGAATTCTGGAGATACAATTAGCACGGCGGGCGGTGCGATCACCATTTCGGGAAGTCAAATTACTGCGGGCAATTTGTCGAGTAACGGCGGAAATATTAGTTTGATTAGTCCGGGTTTGACTGTTGCCAACAATATTTCTTCATCCAATCCCAGCACCGGCAGCAGCGGGAATATTGTGCTCGACGGCCTGAACGTGACGGCCCAAAAACTTGATGCCAGCGGCCCGGAAGCGACGGGCAATGTAACTGTGACGGCTCAGAATGTTCTGGGAGTGAGCTTCGTCGCAGCAGGTTCGGGAAACATTACTTTGACTGGTAATGAAATTAATTTCAAAGGCGACAAAAATTCAGTCAGCGGCACTGGCTTTTTGGTACTGCAACCTTGGAACCCAGGTCAAAATATTGCGATCGGCGGTTCTGGAGATGTCGGCACTAATATTTATTTGAATCTGACGGCAAACGACCTAGGAAGTTTGGAAAATGGGTTTGCTGGAATTACGATCGGCCGCAGCAACGGTATCGGTTCAATTCTGATGGCCAACGATTTCACATTTTATGATCCGCTAATTATTCAATCGCCAGCGGGTTTGGGAACAATCACTACCACAAGTTCCCTGACAGGGGCAGACAATGCCTCAATTACTCTCAAAGCTGATGGCAATATCAGAACCGGAAATATCACTACCAATAATCAGGAAATTCGCATCGTCAGCACCGCAGGCAATGTCACAACCGGTCAGCTACTTACTGGAACTGACCGCACCATCAACACTTCTGTCAATTCTTCCGAAGATATAGGTAATTCGGCGGGAGATGTTAGTGTTACCGCACAGGGCACGGTGACTGCCGGGGCGATCGACACGAGGGGCCCTGGCGCGGGGAATGTGACGCTGACGGGACGGAATGGAGTCACAGCAGGTGCGATCGAAGCTGGTGGCTCGAAAACACCGGGAAATATTACTTTAACCGGCAACGAAATTGACTTGACGGGTGACCAAAATTCGATCGCCAGCAACGGCAATCTGGTACTGCAACCGGCTGATCCCAGTCAAAATATTATAATTCAAGGTTCTGGCGATACAGAAGCTCTGAACTTGACTGCGGCTGAATTGAACGCTTTTCGGAATGGGTTTGCTTCGATCAAGATCGGGCGCGCTGACGGTAGCGGCGTGATCTCGATTGGAACGCCAGATTCAACGCTCAATTCAACGCCAGTGGCGTTGACATTTCAAGATCCGACGACGATTAGATCGCCGTCGGGCAGCGGCGCGATCGTGGGAACGAGTGCGATCGTCGGCACTGATAACGCCACGATCTCTCTGATGGGCGGTACTGTAGCCGTCGGAGACGTTACCTCGACTGCGGGGATTAACATCACTAGCAGTCAAGGCAAGTTGACTGCTGGTACGGTTTCATCTCGCTCAACTTCCGGGGTGGCGGGCCCTATCACTATTCGCAGCGCCGGTGCGGTAGAAACCGGCAACATCGATGCTTTTGGTGCCAGAAGCGGGGGAGATATTTCGATTGCGGCGCCGGGCCGGATCGTTACAGGGGTGATCAACTCGAGTTCGCAATCGGGAAGTGCAGGTTCGAGCCAAATTACCGGGAACAAAGATATTGAAGTGGTTTCGATCAAAGCTCGTGGCAATATCGGCGGCGATGTGGCAATCGAAGCTGGGGGAGCATTTCGGGCTGCGGGAACAGGAACGGCTGCTGAGCGCGCCCAGGTCAGCATTTCTACAGACGGGCTGGCTCAATCGGGTTCACAGACGCTGCTGCAAAGCACTTGCCCGTCGGGAACCTGCACGGCGGCGACTGTTGGGACGGGAAACTCGAAGTCGAACACTGCCACCTCCTCAACTGCGATCGGGCCGCTGGCGATCGTGGCGAGTCCGGCACCAACTACCAGCGTGGAACTGCAAACTACAGACAATTCTCAACAAATTGTGACTCAGGTGAGTCTCCCTCCCGCAGCGTCGGTGCCAAAGGGCAGTACCACAAATGTCTCGCCAGAACCTGCTGCTGCGTCTGTTGAGGCAGGGTCGAACGAGACTGCTGCCGGCCCGGTACTGCTGTCGCCGTCGGTGTTAACAGACAATTTGGGCGCGCCTGGGACGACAGAAAATGGCAGCGTGGCAACAACTCCACAGAAGCCTGCGAGTGCGGTGAGTGCAGAAAGTGTCGGGAATGTGAGGGTTCCTGAGATTTCTCGATCAAGTTCGATCGCGCAAATAAGTCCGATCGACGCAGTGCAGCAAAGGGATAGAACTCAGGGCCGGGAATTTGAACGTTACTTTGGGGGTAATCTCACTGAAAAGTCAGTCACGCAGCAAAGTATTCGAGATACTCTCAGCAGCGTCAATCGGTTGACTGGGGTTAAACCCGCGATCCTTTACGTTTGGGCGAAAGAAAAACATTTAGAACTTGTGTTGTTATTGCCAGACGGCAAAAATGTTTTTAAAAGCGTGCCTGCAAGCCGCGAGACAGTGCTGCAAGTTGCTAAAGAATTCACTAATGCTATCAGAACTCCTAGGAGATTGAATGCTGCTAATTACAAGGAATCTGCCGAGAAACTTTACCAGTGGTTAATTGCACCGCTGCAACCGGAATTGGAGGCTAACAAGATTGACACCTTGGTGTTTTCGATGGATGCCGGTTTGCGAACTTTGCCTTTGGCTGCTCTTTATGACGGCAAGCAGTTTTTGGTAGAAAAGTACAGTTTGGGGCTGATTCCGAGTTTGAGTTTAACTGATACTCGCTATGCCGATGTTAAGGGTTCTGAAGTGTTAGCGATGGGTGCGTCGAATTTTCCTGCCAAATACGATCAAAATCCTTTGCCTGCGGTGCCGCTGGAAATATCGACAATTGTCGGCAAGATTTGGCCGGGTTCGTCTTTTCTCAATGAAGCTTTTACTTTGGCAAATTTGAAGAACAAGCGCAATCAACCGCAATACAAAATTATTCATTTAGCTACTCACGGGGATTTTCAGCCTGGGGGGGCGGAAAATTCTTACATTCAGTTTTGGGATACTAAGTTGCGGTTGAATCAGTTGGAGCAGTTGAAGCTATCTAACCCGCAGGTGGAGTTGTTGGTTTTGAGTGCGTGTACTACGGCGGTGGGAGACGAACAAGCTGAGTTGGGGTTCGCGGGGTTGGCGGTACACGCGGGGGTAAAATCCGCTTTGGCGAGTTTGTGGTATGTCAGCGATGTTGCTACTTTGGGGCTGATGACTGAGTTTTACCAGGAGTTGCGTACAGCGCCGATTAAGGCTGAGGCTTTGCGGCAAGCGCAGTTGGCGATGCTGCGGGGAGAAGTGCGGTTGCAAGATGGTTATTTGGTGCGATCGGGCAACAATCAAGCTCTGCCTTTGCCGTCAGAGTTGACCGCCAGGGGCGATCGAAATTTCTCGCATCCTTATTATTGGGCTGCTTTTACAATGATCGGTTCGCCGTGGTAATTCTGAAGGAACAGGGTGCGATCGCCTAAAAAACCGGGAGAGAACAAGTCGCAAAACTCGGAGGATGGGAATACCTAAAAAAGTGCGGTAACTCACACTATAAACCGCGAGCTCAACATAGAAAATGAGATAAAAGGGAACAAGAAAACTGAAAAAAAATTCGACTGCTAGCGCCAGAAATATTGATTGTATACAAGTCTTTACTGAAAACTTTTAGTCCAGATAAATTATGATAATTCGATAAAAAAGTTTCGATTACCCAACAACAATCGCTCTTTGTTATCAAGCCATAACACTCGGCGGTGAAAATACAGCGAATTCCAGGTTAATTAAGTACAGTAGCAGCAGCTTGTAAAATAGTTTTTGAAGTGTTTAATATTCACTAAATCAAGTGCAGTAGCCAGCAAAACGTCAACCATCTTGGTAGTAGTTGGGGAGAACTGACGTAAAAAAGCTTTCAGTTGTGACCACCATAATTCTATAGGATTAAAATCAGGAGAATAAGGTGATAAATTCAGGATACTGGCACCAGCCGAGTGAATTAATGGTTCAATCGTCGCTAAGTTATGGGCCTTGAGATTATCCATAACAACGACTGCACCCTCCCATAAGTTCGGCACTAAAAAATGTTCAATAAATACTTCAAAAGCCTTGCCATCCATCGACCCATCTAGCGTCATTAATCCTACTACTTTTATTAAGCTAATTGCTCCAACAACAGTGACTTTTGCACCCCGATAGAAGGGTTTTAAATCGTAGGCTCTCTTACCCACTCTTGAACGTGCGTGGGTTCGTGTTAACCCCAATAAAACCCCAATTTCATCCAAAAAAACGAGGTTTTCCGGGCTGATATTTTTCACCTGCTCCCAATATTCACACCTCAAAATTTGCACTCGTTCTGTGGCAGCCTGACTACTTCGTATTGTCTTTTTTTTCGCGTCAGATTTTGTTTTTTTAGTTCGCGACACATCATACTAGGGCTGACGGATTCTTTGTGGCACTCTCGCCAATATTCACAATATTCTGACAAGGTGCTATCAGGATATTTTTCCACCATTTCTGTCAATTCAGTTGTGCGCGAGTATAACACACTTTTAAGGCTTCCGCCCTGTTTTTTGGGTTGAACATGACCGAGGGTTTGTTTTTGTTTCAAGAGTTTCTGGACAAACGCTTTACTTACATCAAATCGGGCAGCTACTTTCCTAATAGATGTATCACCTTGTTCATAAGCTTTAACTATTTTTTCACGAAATTCGAGCGGTAATGGTTTCATTTTTTTACACCGAGCTACTACAATTAGTGTACCAAACTCACATGGAATATGCTGTATATACCAGAGCCTTCAGGGTCTGGTATTCTGCAGGTTTGAGTTGTTTTTCTAGATTGTTCTGGTAAAATTTAGGAAACATAATTATCTAGATGGGGACACTTAACAATTTCGACCCCATCTTTTTTTACCTCACGTTGGGCAAATCCGCCACTGGTGGGGCAAATGAGCGGGGTTGTCACCCCGTCAGGTTATCGAATTTAAGGACAAATTTGATTCTATTACCATCAGCCACAACTGCTCTTTTAACACTAAAGTGTCGCTGCTGTCTTTGATGATAACGCCTTCATCTTCTTCGGAAAATTCGACGATTTTTTTTTGTTTAATGTAGAAAGGATGCAGATAAAACTCGCCCGTAAATAACAGCGGAGAGACGCTCGACAAACTGATTGTTTTTTCGGCGTTGCTTAATCAGGGTATGAAGAAAATAGCTTTAAAATCCAAAAGCTTTGTTGATACTGGTTTCTATGACGGGCATATTTAGCGTTTCATACCGTAAATCAGCAAAGCCGTTTTTTCCAGCATCGGCGGATACGACAGCAAGTTGAAGTAACCCGCTTTAATCTGATCTAGCTGTCGTTTTTGAAAGTCGGTGATTTCTGGCAAGTAGTCTTGCCATTCTCTGAAAAATTGGTCGTCTCTGACAAGTTGCAGGTCAAAAAGTGTTTTTAATTATTCTAATGTGACATTTGTAGCGGGAATTGTTGGAACTCTAATTCTAGCGCGTTAATTTTATGGGTACTTATAATTTTATCACATTTCCAGCTAATATTATTTCCCCTCGAACGAGCCTAACAAAATTGGTTCGTAGTGAGGACGAAGAGTCATCATTTCACTCGTTCCGACTTAGATTCCTCACTAGCAGCTTATAACGGTTATTTTACGGAAGATGATATAAGTCAAAATTAAACTCTGCTAATTCCAAATTTTTTGCAAATTGAGAACAAATTCCAGCAAAACATTTTCCCCAGAAAGAGTGAGAGGAGATTGTAAAACTTCCACCTCTTGACCGGGGCGATAAATTTCAACTTCCAGTTTTTTGGGGTTAATCAGCCAACCCAAACGACAGCCATTTTCCATATATTTTTGGATTTTTTCCTGAGTCTTTTTCAAGCTATCCGTTGGAGAGAGAATTTCCACAGCAAAATCGGGACAAAGCGGGATAAATTTTTCTCTTTGTTGAGGTGTCAAAGCTTCCCAGCGGGATTTTTCTACCCAAGACGAATCGGGAGAGTGATCGGCTTTATTGGGCAGAGTAAATCCTGTGGAGGAATCAAAGGCTTCACCAAGTTGGGTTTGTTCGTTCCAAAGTCCAATCTGTAAGTTGAATTTTGAGTTGCTTTTTCCCGTTTCTCCTCCGGTTGGTGGCATGACAATTAATTCTCAGTTGGCGTTCCGTTCAAGTTTCAATTCCGGGTTTTGTTCACACAGTTGATAAAACTGTTCTGAAGTTAGTTTGATAATGGAATTGAGGTTTAAGGTGATAGCAGTCATTGTTATTTACCTGCTGTTTGTAGGAACGTGATTAAGAATTAAAAATGACTAATCCCATTTTTAATTCTTAATTCTTAACTTCTAATTCTACTGCAATTGCTTGATTCTGTTGAGCGCGTCTAGATACGCACTCGTTCTTCCGCCTTGTTTGTAAAGTTCTGCTGCTTTTTGAAAGTCGGCAATTGCTTGCGGTTTGTTGTTGTTGTTTTCGAGGCGGGCTAGAGCCCGGTTGTAGTAGGCGTCAGCAAAGCCGGGATTGGCTTCGATCGCCCGCGTGTATGCTGGAATCGGGTTAGTGCGTGTCTCGGGAGTGCTGGCGATGGTGATGGCATTACCAATATTGAAATGCAATTCCGGGGTGTTGTTGGGTTTGAAAGAGAGTGCTTTGTTGAAATCCTCGATCGCCTCGAAAGTATATCCCTCATCTAAGTACACCAGTCCTCGAAAATAAAAGGCTGGGGCGTCTTTTGGGTTGAGGGTGGATAGGGGAACTGCGGTGGGGCGAGAATTGTCTACTTTCAAATCGGATTTGTTCATTCCCGCCGCCGCCAGTTTCGCCATAAAAGTATTGATCGGAACTGCTGCATTAAATCCCGTTTTAATCGGGGCGACTTCGCCGGAGCTCGTTTGGGCGAAACCGAATTCGCCTTGTCCGTGCAAGCCGATGACTCGGCCTTCAGAGTCGAAAACCGGCCCGCCACTCATCCCGCTCCAAGTTACGGCCTGATACCGCAAAGTGTAACCTTCCGGGCGGTTGCGGGGGCGGCTGGTAACGAGTCCGGGAGAGAGTTCGGGTTCTCGTTCCGCGCCGAAAAGTCCGCCGGTAGCCGGATAGCCGTAAACGAAGATTTGAGTGCCGATGACGGCTTGATCGGAATCGGCGATCGTCGCCACTGGATAGTCTTCTGGGCTGTCAAATTTGACTACGGCTAAATCCGCCTCTGTTTCGGCTGTTTGCAGCTCGGTGACAGAGGTTGCTTGATAGTTTTTGCCTGTGGAGGTGCGAACTGTGTATTTGAGATCGGGTTTTTCGACGACGTGGTTGACTGTTAAAACTGTGTAAGTTTTGCCGTTTTTGGCAATAATTACGCCGGAACCGTCTCCTAGGGAACTGTTAACTTGCACTGTCACCGGCCCGGCAATGTTGGCGACTTGTTCGGGAGTTTTGGCGATCGCACTGTGGCTGATGATTATAGTTAGGGCAGCCGTACTCCCTGCTAGCAAGGTGGTTAAGGTGTCGAAACGGGAAAAATTTACGTTCATGGTAGTTGCTGATTATATTAATTACCCTAGTTGGAAATTCAAACATCAAAATGAATAGCTTCATTTTGATGTTTAAACTCTTAAATGCTAAGTTTATTGCAACTGTTTGATTCTGCTGAGCGCGTCTAGATACGCACTTGTTCGGCCACCTTGCTTGTAAAGTTCTGCTGCTTTTTGAAAGTCGGCCATTGCTCGCGGTTTGTTGTTGTTTTCAAGGTAAGCTAAAGCTCGGTTGTAGTAGGCGTCGGCAAAACCGGGATTGGCTTTGATCGCCTGCGTGTATGCTTCCATAGCGCTGGGCGCGCGGGTTGTCTCGATGCTGGCGAGAAGAGTGCGGGCATTGCCGATGTTGAAATGCAATTCAGGAGTGTAGTTGGGCTTGAAAGTGAGTGCTTTGTAGAAATCATCGATCGCCCCCGAAGGATTGTCTTGATCTAACCGCGAAAGTCCTCGAAAATAATAAGCTTGGGCGTCTTGCGGATTGGCGGTGGATACGGGGCCTTGATTTGCGGGAGTATTGTCTACTTTCAACTCGGATTTGTTTATTCCCGCCGCCACTAGCTTGGCGATAAATGTATTGATGGGAACTGCTGCGTTAAATCCGGTTTTAATCGGGGCGACTTCGCCGGAACTCGTTTGCGCGAAACCGAATTCCCCTTGTCCGTGTAAACCGATGACTCGGCCTTCGGAGTCAAAAACTGGACCGCCACTCATGCCGCTCCAAGTTACGGCCTGATACCGCAAAGTGTAACCTTCCGGGCGGTTCCCCGGGCGGCTGGTAACGAGTCCGGGAGAGAGTTCGGGTTCTCGTTCCGCGCCGAAAAGTCCGCCGGTAGCCGGATAGCCGTAAACGAAGATTTGAGTGCCGATGACGGCTTGATCGGAATCGGCGATCGTCGCGACTGGATATTCTTCGGGACTTTCAAATTTGACTACGGCTAAATCCGGGTCAGTTTCGGCGGTTTGCAAACGGGTGACGGAGGTTGCTTGATAGTTTTTGCCTTTAGACGTGCGAACGGTGTATTTCACGTCTGCTTTTTCTACGACGTGGTTGACTGTTAAAACTGTGTAAGTTTTGCCTGTTTTGGCAATAATTACCCCAGAACCGTCTCCGAGGGAACTGTTAATTTGTACTGTCAGCGGCCCAGCAATGCTGGCGACTTCTTGGGGAGTTTTGGCGATCGCGGGTTGGCTGATGACTATAGTTAAGGCTGCGGTAGTTCCTGCTAGCAGGGTGCTTAAGGTGTCGTAACGAGAAAAATTTATATTCATGGCTATTGCTAATTAGTAGTTGGGTAGCGGGATTTTGGGAAGAAAGGGCGATCGGCGGTTTGTGCTTTTTTTTGTTTAGTTTTATTACTGATTTGACGCAAAGGATCTCGGCTTTGTTCTTTAGTGATAATTTTACTCGCTTTTTTGTTCCGCGATTCGCTATTTTAATGTAGGGTGACTACGCCGCACCTTACTGAATCTCAATGAAGGCTGCCAAAATTACTTATTAAAACTCAAAAGTACATGACTCGAAATTGGTGATTAGTGCTTCCTTAGTCATGGTTCCCCGTGCGACTCGCATGACTAAATTATATACTCCATCGTCGGTCAAATTCAGAGCGCAACCATTCAAACGCAAAAAGGTATCTGTCACTGCAAAAGCCGTTCGTTGATTGCCGTCAATAAAGGGATGATTCATCGCTATTTGATAGAAATAGGCGGCAGCTTGTTCGCTAATCGTTGGATGCAAAAAATCTCCGCCAAAAGTTGCTTGTGGCTCAGCCAAAGCCGACTCCAACAAGCATTCATCTCTAACGCCGGGAGTGCCACCAAAGCTAGAAATCTGGTCTGCATCAAGTTCTAGCACTTCATCTAGAGAGAAAAATGGCGTTGCTGAATCAAGATATGAAGGCCCCAGGAATGGGAATATCGTCAAATTTCAAGTAATGTATTAATAACTTAATAGAATGCTTGAGCATTTCCTCACATTTAGAATAACAAAGAGTTTGGCGATGTAGCCGAGCTAGATAATGTCTTAGTCTTGTATTTTCCCCTTCGACTCGTGTCATATAAGTCTTACTAACAATCTGATCTCCATCAGGAATAAACATGGGATATACAGACCATCCATCTGTGACATAAAAATAGCATTTCCATGTACTTACTTGGTCCCATAATGGTTCAAATGTCTTAGCGCTATGATCCCCTAATACCCATCCTAAAATTCCTGGCTTAAAGTGGTCAACCGCTGTCCACAGCCAGATCTTATCTGTTTTTTTTTACATAAGTTTGTAACTCATCGAGTTCACCCACTTCTGGAATGACTTCAGGGTCATAAACATCTGGTAACAGTTTTCCGACTTGTTTTACCCAATTCATTACCGTGGTATGATGAACTCCCTTAACTCGTTCTATCGCCCGTAAGCCCATACCATTGACGTACATTTTTAGGCAGTCACGTTTGATGCTCTCGCTATAGCCTCGCTGGGGTGCATACTCATTAATGAATTGACGACCACATTCGACACAAATGTGGTTTTGTTTTCCTTTTTTCTTGCCGTTTTTACGGATATGGGTTGATTTACAGTCTGGACATTGCATAAATTGTTCCTCGTGTTCATACTATAACTCAGCAACGCCAGAAAAATTTAGGAGTTGGCAAGGCGACGGTAAACCTCATCTCGTTCTTTGTTAGATTCTAGGTAAGCGTTCTAAACATCCCTTTTTTCTGATTTTACAGGCTGTTTTGCCTTCAGGCTTAGTACAAAGTCCAGCACTTCTTTCAACATAGTTTCTGGTACTTGGGCGAGTTCTTGAAGAAGTTGGTCTTTTGCGGTCATGTGTCTTTCCTCCTAGTTATTTTACAACTATTTTATCCGAATTCATAAAAGTTTTGCAACCTAGAGATTGTACGCGAGCATCTGTATGGACACGGCACTGCCGTGTCCTTACTTACTTTTTTAAATTGGTATTACAACCATTTTACAAGCTACAGATGAGATAATTAACGGCTGCCCGCTAGCAGTTACGAACTTTGATATTCTGCAACCCATTCAACGATCGCCTCAGCCAATCCGTCTAACGTGTATTCTTTGGCTTCCACATCTAACTTACCCAATAAATTCTGACAGCTTTTGGAAGTTTCTGGGCCGATGGATGCGATGCAAACGCTTTCCAACCAATCCTGAGATCTGGACAATTGCGGGCTTTGTTCTATGAGATTGCAAAAGTTATGCACGGTTTTTGAACTGGCAAATGTTATGATATTTACGGCTTGATTTTGAAGTGCGGATAGGGCTATCGGATCGATAGTTTCGGGACAGCAAGATTGGTAAGCTGGCACTTCTATTACTTGCGCTCCTTTGGCGGTGAATTCTTTTACTAAAATTTCTCTGCCACCGCTTTCTACTCTCGGAAATAGGATTTTGCTGTTTTGCAAGTTGTCGGGGAAGTTATCGACTAGGGAATCGGCGACAAAGTTGGGGGGAATAAAGTCTGGTTGTAGAGAGTGCGATCGCAAACTTTCTGCTGTTTTTTTCCCGACAACTGCGATTTTAATACCAAACAAACTGCGGGCGTCTTTGCCTTTTGCTTGTAATCGTTGAAAAAAGCAGTCTACAGCGTTGTGGGAAGTGAGAATTAACCAGTGAAAGCTTGACACTTGTGCGATCGCACTGTCTAATGGTTCCCAACTCGAAGGTGGCCCAATTACCAAGGCGGGCATTTCGATCACGCGGGCTCCTTGTTGCTGGAGTCGATCGCTAAATTCAGCCGACTGAGAAACCGATCGGGTGACTAAAATGGTTTTTCCTGCTAGTGGGGATTTGCTGTTATTAATCGTGACAGGTGTATCGATCATATTTGTGCTTTCTGGCTGGATTAAATATTCGCGCAATCTAACTACTGCCCCAATTACGATCACGCAAGGCGACAGAGATTGACCTGCTGTTTGCTGTACAATGTTGGAGAGAGTACCGAGCCAAATTTGCTGTTCGGGGCGGCCGCAATCTCGGATAATGGCGATCGGAGTGTCAGTAGATCGTCCGTGCTTTTGCAATTGCCAAATTATCTCGCTTAAATTGCGCCCTCCCATCAATATTACCAAAGTTTCTATCTGCACTAATGCTTCCCATTCCAAAGCATCCGGTTCATGGGCGCTCATCACTGCAAAACAACGACTCATTACCGGATCTGTGAGGGGAATTCCTGCTAGTAAAGGTGCGGCTAATGCGGAGGATATTCCGGGTATTACTTCAAACTCGCAGCCGGCTGTGATTAATGCTTGAATTTCGGAACTAGAACGACCAAAAATAAACGGATCGCCACTTTTTAAGCGGATCACTTGTTTTCCTAATTGGCAATTTTCTACCAGCAAACGGTTGATTTCTTGCTGCTGGGTGGAAGGTTTTCCGCCGCGTTTCCCAACTTGGATTTTTCGACAAGTTGCTGGGATTAATTCGAGTTGGGGGATGTCGATGAGAGCATCGTAGATTAAAACTTCTGCTTGGGATAGCAGTTTGTGCGATCGGACTGTCATCAAGTTACAATCTCCGGGTCCCGCACCGACTAGATAAACTTTCCCTTTTTGGTTTTTCACAATTCCTCCTCGATAGTATAGTTTTATGAATATTGCTAGCCTATAGTAAGGTACGTATGGTGCACCCTACACTATAGTAAGGCGCGCCGAGGCGCACCCTACGTTATACTCAGCAGTTTGATTGGATAATAAAAGCTATTTATGCAGATTATCATCATCACCGCCGCCGATGCAAATTACTTTGAATTGGTGCAAGGTACTATTTTATCGGTGCGGGAAAAACCAGAGGGTGAAAATGTGGCGATCGGCTTTTTCGATCTCGGCTGTACTCCCGAACAGTTGCAGTGGCTGAAAACACAAGTTAATATCATTCAAAAGCCGGATTGGGACTTTGACTTTCCTGGCAGAAATGAATCTCCCGAACATTTAAAAGGACTATTAGTTAGACCTTGTTTGCGAAAATACTTTCCCAATTTTGATATATACCTTTGGATTGATGCGGATGCTTGGGTTCAAGACTGGAGAGCCATTAATTTGTTGGTTGAAGGAGCATCGCGCAGGGGACTGGCAATTGTTCCCGAAGTTCACAGGGCGAGCTTGCAGCAGTACGGGCAACTTCCTCAGTTTTGGCACTGGGTTTATCAACAATATGAAGCTAACTTTGGTGAAGAAATTGCTAAGAAATTCTACAGTTATCCGATATTAAATGCCGGAGTTTTCGCACTCCGAAAAGATACTTCGCACTGGAAAATATGGGCTGAAAAACTCAATCAAGGATTGCAAAGATCCGGCTGTGTCATGACAGATCAATTTGCCCTCAACCTCGCTGTTTACAGTGGCGAATTGTTCAATCTCACTGAAATGCTCCCAGCTTGGTGCAATTGGATATTCAACGGTTTTCCGGTTTGGGACAAGCAGCGAGGCTGTTTTGTGGAGCCTTACTTGCCGCAGGAGGCGATCGGCATTTTGCATTTAGCTGGCCGCCAGCAGTTTGACCGAGTACAATTGATGGCAACTGACGGCGATATACTGGAAATTAGCGTCCGTTATCAACCTAAAAAACAGGAAGCAATACCAATATTTCAAGAACCCAAAATGACTTACCAACAATCTGAACTTAGCAAAAATAATTTATTACAACCAGGGGATTACGTTTCGCCAGAGTTCCAAATAATTATACCTGACTCCTATTTCCCCAATATGATTATTGCCGATCCAAATGCGAGTAACTGGCCTTACTTGCGCCGGGAAATTCCGCATAATTGGTATGCAGACAAGCGCTATCCATTCATCGGGTTTTTGAATCGCGACGAAGCCCACATTCTTTACAACACAGCCCTGCAATTCAAAGGTAAAAAAGCATTAGAAATAGGTTGCTGGCTGGGTTGGTCAGCCTGTCATTTAGCCCTCGCAGGAGTTGCATTAGATGTCGTCGATCCGCTGTTAGAAAGAGAAGACATCAGACAAAGCGTAATCGACTCAATTCAAGGTGCTCTAAATGCGTCGGGCGTTCAAACATCAGTCGAGCTAATACCAGGCTACAGCCCCCAAAGAGTAGAAGAATTTTCCGCTCAATTCAACCGCAAATGGTCGTTAATTTTCATTGACGGAGAACACGGAGGTGATGGGCCGTTAAATGATGCCATTGCGTGTGAAAAATTGGCTGAGGAAGATGCAATAATTTTATTTCACGATTTAACCGCTCCCGATGTTGGTAAAGGTTTAGATTACTTGAAGCAAAGAGGATGGCAAACAGTAGTATATCAAACAATGCAAATTATGGGTGCTGCTTGGCGGGGCAATGTCGAGCCAGTAAAACATCAACCCGACCCCAATATTTCCTGGCAATTGCCAGCACATTTGCAAGGTTACAATATTAGTAGTTTAGAGACAATTAACTCTCAAAGAGCAAACCAAACCCATCAAAACCAACAGTCATCTTATACAAGAGATTGTTACCAATTAATCGGAGAAGGAACTCGCAGTTCTGCTAGAGAAATTATTCCCCTGCTGTTAGACTTGCTGCAACCGACTTTACCTAAAAGTGTGGTGGATGTGGGCTGCGGTACGGGAAGCTGGTTAGCGGCTTTTCACAAGTTGGGAATTGCTGATTGTTTAGGAATAGATGGCGATTATGTCGATCGCACTCTTTTAGAAATTCCTTTAAATCAGTTCAAGTCTTACGACTTAAAGCAACCGCTGCAAGTAGAAAGAAAGTTTGATTTGGCAATTTCTCTGGAAGTTGCCGAACATTTACCCAGTACCTGTGCGGAAAAATTTGTTAATTCTCTAACTAAACTAGCACCAGTAATTTTGTTTTCAGCAGCAGTACCATTTCAAGGCGGTGTCGAACACGTTAACGAACAGTGGCCACAATATTGGGCTTATTACTTTCAGCAAAATGGTTTTGCAGTCATTGATTGCTTGAGAAAAAAAATCTGGAACAATGAAAAAGTAGAGCCTTGGTACGCTCAGAATATCTTAATTTTTGTTAAAGAAGAATACTTGTCGAAATATCCCAGGTTAGTAAATGAGTATCAAAATACCGATTTAAATCTATTAGCGATTGTTCATCCAAAGATTTATTTTTACGGCTTACAAGCGGCTCGAAATTCTAGGGAAAATTTACCTTCAAACCATCCTAAAAGCCTCCCGCCAATTGCGGCTTCGCCACAGCTTAAAAGTCAACCTTTGATATCTGTGATTATTCCCTGTTACAATCAAGCTCATTTTTTGTCGCAAGCAGTAACTAGCGTTATCAATCAAACTTACAAAAATTGGGAAATAATCATTGTCAATGATGGCAGCTTAGATACTACTAGCACAGCAGCCAAAAATTTGATAGCAGCAAATCCCCAGCATCAAATCAGGCTAATAGAACAAGCCAATCAAGGGATATCAATGGCTAGAAATACTGGCATATCGGCAGCAAACGGCGAATACATAATGCCCTTAGATGCCGATGATATTTTAGCTCCAAATGCCTTGATTTGTCTTTTAGAAATATGTCTAACATCCAAAGTACCTTGCGTAGCATTTGGTTCTTATCAACTTTTTGGCGGCAATGAAAATCACACAATACCCAGTTATGATTTATATTCACCCAAAAATATCAAACAATCTAATATGATTTGCACGTCTTCATTGTATCACAAATCAGTTTGGAATTTGGTCAACGGTTACAAAGCAGAGATGAAAGAAGGTTATGAGGATTGGGAATTTTGGGTTAATTGTCACAAACATAGGATTCCTTTTTTGGGAACGAGAGAAAGAGTTCTTAATTATCGTAGCGTTCATGGTTCTAGGAATGCAACTGCTCAACAATATCATCACAAATTGGTAGCACAAATTGTTTCTTACAATCCAGAACTATACGATAGTGAAAGTGTAAACAGTGCTAACAAACTATTGGAATCAATCGCCAATTAATCTTTTTTATAATGACTAAAGTCTTTACTACGAACAATTTCCCGAAAGTTTGTAGTCAGGACTTTAGTGTTATCTACATATCCGCAATCACATCCAAAAAACGCTTAACTTGTTTTTCCCAAGTCCAATCTAGCATAAAATTAGCCGCAGCTAAACCGCGACGTTTTGATTCTTCGCGATTAGTATAAACTTGTTCCAAAGCCTCGACAACTTCTGCAACCTCAGACTCTCCCCAACCTTCTACACCGGAAAAAGGAGCAGTCAGTTTAACTCGTCCTTGGCTCGATAAAGGATAGCAAATGTTGCTGTAAATCAAGTCTAAATGACCAGTATTTGCTGATAAAATAGTCGGAATTCCGCAGGCCATGCTTTCCATCGCGACTAAATTAGTGCCGCCTTCACAGCGATTGGTGAAAACAGCGCAGTCAGCTTCTCGCAAAATTTGTCCGGCGAGGTGATTGGGAATTAAGCCGAGGTCGATAAAAGAGTCAGTCTGCAAACCGTTAGCCACCAACCATTGGGAAATTTCTAAACTTCCGTCGCGGTTGATATTGGGGAGTCCGGCAACGTTTCCGGTTTGTTCGATTCCTAGCATATACTGAGGCCAGAAGTTGTGCCATGTTGTTAGTAACAAAGCCTCTGGATGTCTGGCGCGAAATCGTTTGAAAGCAGCAATTACAATATCTTGACCTTTGCGATATTCCAGTTTGCCGCCGGAGAAAATGACGAAGCGATCGCCAAATAGATTAGATTTGGGTGCAGGATGGAAAATTGTTGGGTCAATTCCTTGATGTACCATCGCCACATTAGTCAAGCCGCGGCTTCTCAACACATCGGCATTCCAGTTAGAACCGGCGACAATCACGCGATATTTTTTGGCTGTTTCTAGTGCTTCTGCTGTGATTCGTGTGTCTTCAAAAAATATGACTCCTATTTGACAAGCGCTGGTAATTTGATTGTCAACTCCAGAGGATGCTAAATTATTCCCCAAAGCATAAAGTACGGGAAAATTACAACTGATTTGTTTGTCGGAATTTGCTGCTACTAATTCCTGAAAAATTTTGTGCTTTTCAATTACAGGTAACAACAGCGATTTATGCAGCGGATTCATTGAATCTGATGTGATTGATGGCGGTGCTAAAAGTGCAACTTCCCAGGCGGGATTTTGCCGCAGTTGTAGTGTTAAATTCATGGCGTAAATTCCCCAGCCGCTGGTGATGCTGAGGGGCCAACTAATGCCGATTCCGGTAATTTGTGGGGGAGTTTCTGGGGGTTGGATTTGAGGCGGAGTATCAGAATCTGCGTTACCAGGCTGAGTATGGGAACGAGTAGATTGTAGGGGCGGTGCCCCCGTGCCCGCCCTATCTAGCAAGGCTGCTTTTATACGATCGCACACTCCATCCCAATCACCCGGTTTTTGCTGGCGAAACAGACGCACAGTGGGATACCAAGGGCTATCTTCGCGTTCCAGCATCCAGCGCCAATCGGGAACAAAAGACAGCAAAATCCAGACGGGCTTGCCCAAAGCACCGGCTAAATGCGCCACAGCAGTATCTACGCAAATTACTAAATCGAGTTGCGAAATAATTGCTGCTGTGTCGGCAAAATCGACGCAATGTTCACTCAAATCTTCAATTTGGTGTTGATTTAATAAAGTGCGTGAAGCGCAGCTATCCTGTAGGGAATCGCCCGCTGACAAATCTTTCTGAAGACTGTAAAACCTCACTCCCGGAACATCTACAAATTTCACAAAATCGCTCAATTTACACGAGCGCTGGTGATTGTTGCGGTGCAGCGGGCCGCCCGCCCACACAAGACCTACTTTTAGTTTATTGTTCGGCTCTAGGAAAAATTTAAAATCCTGTGGCGGAGCTAAATAAGGAATATTTGCCGGTATATTTTCCAAAGTCGTTCCCAGAATTCTGGGCAAACTTAGCAGGGGGGCTTGCACTTGAAAATCTATCAAATCGCTCGGCCTGACTCCTACTCGATCGACTCCGGCAATTCCTTCAAATAAACGCTTCAGCAAGACATGACAAGCAACAATAACTTTCCCACGTTTTTGCTTAACTAAAGGCGCGTAGCGGATAAACTGTATCGTATCGCCAAAACCTTGTTCAGGGTGCAGTAAAATTGTTTTTCCCTGCAAATCAGAGCCGTCCCAAAGCGGTTGCTCAAAAGAGTTCCGATCCAATTGTTCAGCTTGCCAGCGCGATTCGTACTCCGCAAAACCACGCTTCAAATCTCTAGTTAAGAGCAAAGCGAAGGCTAGTCTCAAGCGCCAATTTGGCGAGTTGGGACGTAGTTGAATTGCTTTATTGTAGAAGTTGATCGCCTCTGCGACTTGTCCCTGTTCTTCGAGGGCGGTACCCAAGTATAAGTTAGTTTCAGCCTGGTTGGGATTGATTTTTAGCGATTTTTGGTAATGAGCAATAGCCTCGGCTATTTGCCCGTTTTCCTGTTTGATATCACCTAAACAACTGTGGGCTTCTGCGTGGCTGGGTGAGGCAGCAATTACTTGTTCGTAGCGATCGGCTGCTTCTGCTTTTTTACCTTGTTTTTGTAAAGCATTTGCTATGTGAAATTGTACCTGTGCGGGCGATAAGGAAAATCGAGGCGAAGCCTGGGGATATCCGTTACCAGGCACAGCCTGGGAACGATTAGAGATTAGGTGTTTTAAGGCTGTTTTTACGCGATCGCAAACTCCCACCCAATCGCCCGGTGTTTGCTGCCGAAACAGTCGCGCCGTCGGATACCAAGGGCTATCTTCGCGTTCCAACATCCACCGCCAATCCGGCATAAAACACAGCAAAATCCATACGGGTTTACCCAAAGCACCTGCTAAGTGCGCGACAGCGGTATCCACACAAATTACTAAATCTAGTTGCGATATCACCGCCGCAGTATCGGCAAAATCGTTCAAATTGTCGCTCAAATCTATCACTGGAATCTGAGTTAACAAAGTACGATTGCCAGCCGACATTTCTTTCTGAAGACTGTAAAAAGTTACACCGCGAATATCTAACAATTGCAGGAAGTAGCTTAAATCGCTCGATCTCTGAAAATCTTTCAAATGTTCCGCACTTCCCGCCCACGCAATTCCAACTTTAAACTGACCATCGGAATTTAGAGAAAATTGCCAATTCGGCGGCGCAGCTAAATAAGGAACCTTTGCCGGTATATTTTCTAAATTTGTTCCGAGAATATATGGCAAACTCATCAGCGGTGCTTGCAGTTGGAAATCGGGCAATTCATCCATCCGAATCACCACTTGTTCAATCCCAGGAATCTGCTTAAATAAACGCTTCAGTTCTTGATAGCAAGAAAGGATTACTTTGCCGCCTTTTTGCTGCACAATTGCCGCGTATCGCACAAATTGAATGGCATCGCCCAAACCTTGTTCGGATCGGAGTAAAATAGTTTGCCCGTTCAAATCTGAACCGTCCCAAATCGGTTGATCAAAATTCAACCTTTGCAATTTTTTCGCTTGTTCTGTTTGCCAGCGCCACTCGTATTCTGCTAAACCGCGCGACAAGTCCCCAGTTAGCAGCAAGACTAAGCTTAAATTGAAGTGAGCTTTAACACAATTTTCATCAATTTTTAGAGATTTATTGTAACAATAAATTGCTTGATTTACGTCTCCTAATTGTTCATTTGCACTGCCTAAATTAGTGAGAGCTTCTAGATAATTCGGATTCAAAGATATTGCTCGTTCCAAGCTAGAAATTGCCTGTTCTATTTTGCCAGCACCCAAGGATAACGTTCCCAGGTGATAGTGTCCTTTAGGATTGTTGGGTTCTGCTTCAATTGCACGCTCGTAAAGCCGTTCTGCCTCGGCTAACTGAGCTTTTGCTTGCATCGCCGCACCCAAATTTACCAGCGCTGGCGCATAATTGGAATTGACAGAAAGTGCTTGATGAAAACAGGCGATCGCAGTCGGCAACTCGCCCTGCTGCTGGAGTGTCGCGCCGAGATTGTTGAGAGCTTTGACGTAAATCGGATTCAGGGCGATCGCCTTTTGAAAACAAGATACAGCATCGGGTATATTACCTTGATCTTGCAGCAAAATACCCAAGTTATTGTGCGCTTGAGCGCAGTTCGGGGCGATTTCGATCGCGCGCTGATAATAGGTGGCAGCTTCGGCTAAATCGCCTGTTTGGTGCAGCGTTACTGCCAAATTCGTGGCGGCTTCGATCGAATTCGGCTGCCAAACTAAAGCCTTTTTAAAACAAGCGATCGCCTCCGACAATCTACCTTGCGCTTTCAGAACATTTCCGCAATTGAACTGTTCTTGAGCTAAGTCAACATAGGGCTGAGCTTCTATTAGTGGTTGAGCTTCCTGATCCTGAGAAATTCTTTTTCTGAGCGCCAAACTAGCTTGTTCTAAAACTCCTTCCCAATCTCCCGCTGTAGACTGGCGAAACAGGCGCGCCGTCGGATACCAAGGACTATCTTCGCGTTGCAACATCCACCGCCAATCCGGCACAAAACACAGCAAAATCCACACTGGTTTGCCCAAAGCACCAGCCAAGTGTGCCACACAAGTATCTACAGAAATTACTAAATCCAGAGCCGAGATTGCCGCCGCAGTATCCGCCAAGTCGTGCAAATAAGAGCTTAAATCTGTTACGGCCATTTGCTCTAACAAAGCGCGATCGTCTGCTGTCATTTCCTTTTGCAAACTGTAAAAATCTGCTCCGGGAATATCTAACACTTTGGTGAACAAATTTAGCGGAAACGATCGCACCTTATTTTGGGAGTATTGAGAATTTCCAGACCACACAATCCCTACTTTCAAATTAGTAGTTGGATTGAGAGTAAATTCGCAACCGGGCGGCGGAGCTAAATAAGGAACTTTGACGGGTATAGTTTCTAAAGTTGTTCCCAGAAGGTGAGGCAAACTCATGAGCTGCGCGCGCACTTGAAAATCCGGCGCATCCTCTGGATTAACTATTAACGCATCGAGTCCCGAAACTTGTGCAAACAAGCGCTGCAACTGCGGCAAACACCAAACAATTACCCTGCCGCCTTTTTGCTTGACTAAATCTGCGTAGCGGATAAACTGAATTGCATCGCCTAAACCCTGTTCCGGGCAAAGCAAAATAGTTTTTCCCTGCAAATCTTTGCCATCCCAAAGCGGCTGAATAAAGTGGTGGGATCGGAACTGTTTTTCTTTAACTAGGAGTCGCCATTCGTACTCGCAAAAACCGCGCTGAAAGTCTCCCGCCAGCAGCAAAACTAAACCTAAATTTAGGTGAGATTCAGGATGGCCGACATTGAATTTAACTGTTTGGCTGTAGCAGGTGAGAGCATCTGCAACTTGGCCGCGATCGTGCAAAGCACTTCCCAAACTGGTGAGGGGATTGATATAACCGGGTTTGAGTTCGATCGCCCGACGGTAACAATCGATCGCCTCTGCCATTTTTCCCGCTTCCTCAAAAGCTTTGCCGAGATTGTTCAAAGCTTGTGGAAAGTCGGGTTTCAGGCTCAAAGCTTGCTCGTAGCAGGCGATCGCATCTTCAATTTTGCCCTGTTTGTGCAGGACAATTCCCAGATTGCAGTGAGCCTGTGCACTGGCTGGCAATGCCTGAATCGCTTGCTGGCAAACAGCTAAATCCTCATCCACCTTATCTGGGCTAGACAGCGAACTCCCGAAAGCCAGATCAGTTTCTGCCCAATCCGGTTGCAGCGCCAGAGCTCGATCGTAGTATGCGATGGCGCGGTCAATTTTGCCCTGTCGGATCGAGGCGTATGCTAAATGCTGCAGGGCGTCCACATAATTTGGCTCTATCGCGATCGCCCGTTCGTAATTCGCGATCGCCCGTTCGTAATTCGCGCCCGATTCCTCCCCTTGTTCCTCCAAAGCAATTCCCAAATTCAAATAAGCGACCGCGCAATTAGGATTGACTTGAATGGCTTGCTCGTAGCAGCTTATAGCCTCCGCCACATCTCCTTGCTCTTCCCGCAACAGGCCCAAATTAATCAGCGCTTCCGCGCAATTCGGGTTTAAAGACAGCGCCCGCTCATATTCTGCGATCGCCTCTTCAGTCTCTCCTGCTTCCGCGAGCGCGCTACCCAAATTGCTTGCAGTTTCCGCCAAATTCCCGTCGATTGCTAGGGCTTGTCGGTAGTGGGTGATCGCCTCTGTTAGCCTGCCCGTTTGCTGTTTGACAACGCCTAAATTGCTGTAGGCGGCTGCGTAATTAGGAGCGATCGCGATCGCTCGCTCATAACAAGTGATCGCACCGCCAAAATCGGCTTGCTGCTGCAAATCCACGCCCAACCGAAACTCTGCATCCGCCGAATCCGACGGCACAAATGCAGCAGCAACCGCGCCTAGACCTTCCGCCACCCGATCGAAAACGTCCTCCCAGTCCCCCCGCTGATGCTGGCGAAACAGCCGCGCCGTGGGATACCAAGGACTATCTTCACGCTCCAACAGCCACCGCCAATCCGGCGAAAACGCCAGCAAAATCCACACTGGTTTGCCCAAAGCGCCCGCCAAATGGGCGACAGCGGTATCGACACTAATGACTAAATCCAGTTTGGCGATCGCAGCAGCAGTATCGGCAAAATCGCCAAAATGCGGGCTCAAATCTACGATCGACGTTTGATTCAACAGCGCGCGATCGGCCTCGGAAACCTCTTTTTGCAAGCTGTAAAAACTTACCCCCGAAACGTCCAAAAGCGGCAGAAACTGACTCAAACTGCACGAACGCTGCTTGTTTTTGCGGTGTTTTGGATTCCCCGCCCAGACAATGCCAACTTTCAAAGTGCGATCGGGCATAAGCGTAAATTCAGCACCCGCAGGCGGAGATAAATAAGCAGTATTTGCCGGTATTGTTTCCAGCTTTGTACCAATAATATAGGGCAAACTCAACATCGGCGCTTGCACGTCAAATTCCGGCAGTGGCTCCCCTTTAACTATTAGCAAATCAATGCCATCAACCGTTGCAAATAAACGGTGCAATTGCGGGTAACAGCCCACAAGGACCCTACCGCCTTTATTTTTGACGATCGCAGCGTAGCGAATAAACTGAAGCGAATCGCCTAAACCTTGTTCGGCGTGCAGCAAAATAGTCTTTCCCACCAAATCAGAACCGTCCCATAGTGGCCGGTATTCTCTCGCCGAAACAGTATTATCCGGCCCCGTCAAAAAACACGAGTGACCAGTGTGAAATTCTTTAATTTGCCAGCGCCACTCGTATTCGGCGAGACCATTTTCCAAATCTCCCACCAACAGCAAAGCCAAGGACAAATTGAGGTGAGCGCTAGCATGATTTGGACTTAAATGAATCGCTCGTCTGTAGCAGGCGATCGCATCTTCTACCGCGCCTTTTTCCAGAAACGTCCTGCCTAAATTGTTGATAGCTTCCACAAAATCCGGCAGCAATTCCAGAGCTTTGTGATAATACTCCAGCGCCTCTTCTAAATTGCCCTGTTCTTGCAAAACTGTTGCTAGATTGTTGTAAGCTTCCCAGCTATGCGGCTGAATTTCCAGCGCTCGTCGGTACAGCTCGCTAGCCCTGAAAAGTCCCCCCTTTTCTTGCAGCGCCACAGCTAAATTAATCAGTGCGGGTACGAAATTCGGTTCAGCGAAAAGAGCTTGTTCGTAATGTGCGATCGCCTCTTCCACTTGACCTTGTTCCTCAAAAATCTTTGCCAAGTTGTAAGATGTTTGAGGAATATTGGGATTAAGCGCTAAAGCTTCTCGGTAATGCGACATAGCTGCGTCCACTTCGCCGTTTTCTTGCTTGAGAAAACCCAAATTAATCCGCGCTTGGACGCAACTTGTGTCAAGAGATATTATCTGTTCGTAAATGGCTATCGCCTCTTCCCTATCGCCTGTTTCCATTAAATGCTCTGCTTGCCGCAATAAATCCTCTAAAACAACCAAACTCTCCCCGCCAGTTCCAATCGCAACCGATGTCTCAATCCCCTGCGATTGCTTAGCTGCGGAGCCTTCTGCTAACCCTTCGCTCCCAATCACAAATATTTGTTTACTTTCTTGAACTACGCTTGCACCTGTCATTTTGAGAGCTACAGAATCGAGGTCAGGCGTATGATTAGCAGTCATTGCAAGTGAAACGAAGTCAAGCTGAGCGTGGGCAGAATCCTCGGAGTAACTAGCAGTATTGGCGATCGCAAAAGAACTCAAAGCTGCCTGCACTTCCTCAAACAATTCTTGCCAACTTTCCGGCTGACTTTGGCGGAAAAGCCTCGCAGTTGGATACCAAGGATTGTCTTCACGATCCAGCAGCCAACGCCAGTCAGGAGCAAAAGAAAGCAGCACCCAAACCGGTTTTCCTAAAGCACCGGCTAAGTGCGCCACAGCCGTATCGACACTAATGACTAAATCCAGTTGAGATATAGCCGAAGCGGTATCAGCAAAGTCGTTCAAATGCGGAGTTAAATCCGGCACTAAGTGTTGGTGTAACAAAGTGCGATCGCTCTGGGACAAGTTTTTTTGTAAACTATAAAAAGCAATCCCCGGAACATCCAAAAATCGAATAAAATCGCTCAAGCTGCAAGAACGCTGATTGTCTTTCCGGCGCTTCTGGTTCCCCGCCCAAACAATCCCTACCTTCAATTTTGCATCAGAAGAAAGCGCAAACTTGCACTCAGCAGGCGGAGCTAAATAAGGAACATTTGCCGGTATTGTTTCTAGAGTTGTCCCGACAATTCGCGGCAAACTCATCAGCGGCGCGTGAACATCAAATTCTGGCAAACCTTCAAGACTAACTGATAAATATTCAATACCAGCAACTGTCGCAAACAAGCGCATCAGTTCGGGGTAGCAAGCCACCATAACTTTAGCCCCTCGGCTGCGAAGAATTGGCGCGTAGCGAATAAACTGAATAGAATCGCCGAAGCCTTGCTCGACGTGCAGTAAAATAGTTTTTCCCTGCAAATTTGAACCATCCCAAACCGGCTGTTTAAATTGCCTCGGTTGTAGTTGCGGAGTGCGCCACCGCCACTCGTATTCAGCAAAACCGCGTTGAAAATCTCCGAACAATAGCAAAGTTAAGGCGAATTCCAGATGGGCTGTGGCATTGTCTGGCTGCAATTCCAAGGCTCGACTGTGACAAGAAAAAGCCTCTTGAAATTCTCCCAAATCGACCAAAGCGTGTCCGAGATTGTTAATAGCCTCCACGAAATCGGGCTTTAAGTTTAATGCTTGTCTGTAGTAGGATATGGCGGCTTTTACATTGCCTTGTTCGTGGTAAAATGCTCCTACATTGTTGTGAGCTTCGGGATTGGTGGGTTCTAGTTTTACAGCTTGCTGGTAGCAGTTGAAAGCTTCGGCGAATTTCCCCTGCTGTTGCAAAACTGTTCCCAATCCCATCAGGGAATATATCAAATTTGGATTAATTTTTAAAGCGTGGACGTAATAAGTTATCGCCTCGTTTAACTGATTTTTTTGTTTAAATAAATGTCCTAAATTGTGCGCTGTTTCCGACAGGTTGGGGTCGAGTTGCAACGCTGTTTTGTAATATAAAATAGCCGCGTCTATTTCCCCTAATTGCTGTTTTACCCAGCCCAAATTATTGTAAGCGAGTGCGGAATTTGGCTGGATTTTGATGACTTGTTCGTAACTGGCGATCGCCCTTTGATACTCGCGTACATCCAGCAAAACATTAGCTTTATTTAAATGTGCTTCTACAAAATCGGGGTTTTGGGCGATCGCTTGTTCGTAAAAGTCGATCGCTTCGGCAATTTTTCCCTGCTGTCGCGCCGCTATTCCCAACAAACACAGCACGTTTGCTGATTCCGGCTGCACTTCTATTATTTGCCGGTACAAATTCTCAGCTTCTAACAAACGGCCCGCTTGGTGATGTTCCCAAGCTAATTTCAAAGAGTCTTCGGCACCCAGTTTGCAGGCAGTTTTCCGAATTTTTTTTTGAGAAGCCATAGTTGTCTTTGTTGTTTGGGAGTTCGCTAACTGGTAATTGTCAAATTGTTCTAACTTGTTAACTCTTCCTTCCTTCTTCCTTCCTTCTTCCTTCTTCCCCTTCTACCCCAACAAACAAGCTGCGGGAAAAATCAGATATTCTAAGAAAAACAACTTCCAGATAAACTGATAAAATGCCGCAATTTCTATTTTATCGTCCAAATCAACTTTCGCACTCCAAAACCACATCAAACCCAAAGCCGCCAAATGAGAAACTGCCAGAAACACTAAATTAACATTAGACAATACGATCGCTCCCGCCAAAGTCGCGCCCAAATAACAAACCGTCAACACCCAGCGAGATAAATTAAAGACGGCAGGCTTGCCCAGCTCAATCGTAAACGTAGTAATATTATATTGCTTGTCCCCTTCCATGTCGGGGATATCTTTAAAAATGGCGATCGCAAACGTAAACACCACAACAAAAATCGTCAGTACCCAAACTTCCGCAGGAATCCGAAAAGACACACTCTCCAAACTCCAGCCAGAAAAAGCGCTTTTCGCCATTCCCAAATCCAACACCCAATTAAAGTGCAAAAATAACCCTAAATTTACGATCGCACCCCGCACCGTAAAAATGCACAGCGCCGCCCAAAAAGGAAACCGTTTCAGCCGAATTGGGGGCAGAGAATAAGCAGTCCCGATCGCCAAACTAACGCCAACGGTAGCCAGCAAAAACGGGCCTTGTAAAACAGCGGTCAAAATTGCTATAATTCCCGTTGCAATTACAATTAATTCCCCGGTTTTCCGAGAAAACACTCCCGAGGCGAGCGGCAAATACGGCTTATTTATTTTATCAATTTCAACATCTTCTAACTGGTTCAATCCCACAATATAAATATTGCCGCAAATGCAAGCCAGCCATGCAAAAGCTAGGGGCCCAAATACAGGATTCACAAACAGCCGCGCACTTTGGGCGATCGCGTACAACGCCAATACACTCAAGCTAGTACCCACAATTGTGTGAGGCCGAGAAAACTCCCAAAATGCCCTCAGCCAGCTTTGCGGAGCCGAGCCATTTTTATCAATCCAAGACTTGCCAATCGAATCATTGCCCATAAATCTCACACCCGCACCAGACAAATAATATTTTGTAGGTGCGTATTACGCACCTTACTCATCAACTCAAGACTCAAAACTTCTCTGATCTATCCCTGTTATTTTACAGCACAAATCAGCCCAAAACGAATCAACCCGCTCTGATATCCACGGCTCATCAATCCGAGAGCAAGTGCTGCTTGAATAGTCGTCCAACCGCTCGTGAGCAAACCCCAAATCGCGCTCGGAGTTAAAGCAGAATCGATCACCACATCCCAAAAAGGAGCAACAGCTTTTGACCAATCAGCGGTGCGAATACTTGTCAAAGGCAAACTGCGGACAATTTCCTCATATTCCGGCAAAGAAATCACATAAGGCAAAGCATAAACTCGGTAAATTTCTGCCAACTGCTTTCTCTCTTCATCAGTTAATTCTCCCGCTGTTTCTCCCACCGGGCGGTGACACCAAGTTGCCAAAATCAAAGTTCCTCCCGGCTTGAGCACGCGGCAGCATTCCTGTAAAAACTTAATTTTGTCGGGCATATGTTCGCCACTTTCGAGCGACCAAACCAAGTCGAAGGACTCGTCAGGAAAAGGCATATTCAAAGCATCGGCCACCAAAAAGTTCACATTGCTTTGAGCATCGGCAATTTTAGCGCGTTCGGTCGCTCTGTTGGCCTGTACCGGACTCAGAGTAATCCCGGTCGCTGTAACGGTAGCGCCCGTTTTGTTTAGTTCGGGCGATCTGCTAAAATCATGATCCCTCCCGCCATCCAACTTTAAATTATTTTCCGCGATCGAACTAAACTTTTCGGTCAAATACAGCGTGCTGCCGCCGATCCCGCAACCGACATCGAGAATGCGGTAAGATTCACAGAGTGCCTTCTCTGACGGTACTCCAGCCCAAGCCAGCAGTTCTTCTATCAAATCTATCTGAGCCTGTCGGCGCTCTTTTTTCAAATTGCCATCCGGGCCGTAGTAACCGTGGTGCATATGTTCGCCCCACACCTGCTCCCACAGACCGCTAGAAGCGTCGTAAAGTTGCTGAATTTGCTGGTAAAGTGTTGAAGTCATCGCCGGATCGCAAGTTATTAAAGGAATTCTACCGTTATTTTCCCGCTGTTGTCATAGAATTTGGTCATTTAGTTCGATCGACCGCAGGCACTCGCCAGACAGAGATGTCCTTATTTGAAGCCCGAGGATCGATTTGTGGGTTCCCTCTAAAACCTCAAATCTAAAATCGATTTGTGGGTTCCCTCTAAAACCTCAAATCTAAAATCGATTTGTGGTTCCCTCTCAAATCTAAAATCTAAAATCTAAAATCTAAAATCGAATGACTGTCTCGCGAACCATTGCTTTGGGCTTTCTCGCTGTCATCCTCGCAGGTGCTCTATTACTGATGATGCCCTTTTCCACAATTGATGGAACTTGGAGCGATCCAATAACAGCACTGTTTACCTCTACTTCCGCTGTCTGCGTCACGGGCTTGTCGGTTGTGGATGTGGGAAAATATTACTCTTTTTGGGGGCAACTGTGCCTAGTTTTACTGGTGCAAATAGGCGGCTTGGGCTACATGACAGCCACCACTTTCTTGCTGCTGTTATTGGGCCGCCGTTTTGGCTTGAAAGACAAAATTGCCCTGCAACAATCTCTCGACAAATCCGGGCTAGCCGGCGTAGTACAACTCGTGCAGTCCATTCTAGCAACAACGCTTTTGTTTGAATTAACAGGAGTGTTTTTGCTGATGACGGTTTTCGTCCCCCAATACGGATTTAAAGAGGGTGTGTGGTCTGCTATATTTCACAGCGTTAATTCCTTTAACAACGCGGGTTTTAGCATCTATTCAGATAATTTGATCGGCTACATCACTTCGCCTATGGTTAACTTCACAGTCAGCGGTTTAATCATATTTGGGGGAATCGGCTATCAAGTAATTATGGAAATGTACCTGTGGCTGCGCGATCGCTTCAACAAAAGCCCTATCTGCACAGTTTTTTCCCTGAACTTCAAAGTTGTTACCACTACAACGGCTGTTCTTTTAATTTTAGGAACGCTAGCCTTTTTGGTGCTCGAATACGACAACCCAAACACTTTCGGCGCTCTAAATTTTCCTCAAAAGGTGATGGCAGCTTGGTTTCAATCTGTTACTCCCCGCACGGCGGGGTTCAATACAATTAGCATTGGCCAAATGAGCGAAGCCTCGCTATTTCTGACTATCGCGCTGATGTTTATCGGCGCCAGTCCTGGCAGCACCGGCGGCGGAATCAAAACCACAACTTTTAGGCTATTGTTTTGCTGTACCACAGCAGTTATCGAAGGCCAGGAAGATGTGGAGTGCTATCAGCGTCAAATCCCGCCACCAATGATTCTGAAAACCATTAGCGTAGTCTTCGGTTCCCTGTTGGTCGCGTTCACATCTGCAATTTTAATCGAGCTGACCAATCCCCAAGTAGAATTTATCGCAGCGCTGTATGAAGCCGTTTCAGCTTTTGCTACGGTCGGTCTTTCGACTGGAATTACACCCACGCTTTCAGCGATCGGTAAATTGATTTTGATTGCTACGATGTACATAGGTCGGGTTGGGGTGCTGCTGCTGATAAGTGCTGCCTTCGGCGACCCAAAACCCAGGTCTTTTAAGTATGCTGAGGAAAGTTTGTTAGTGGGATAAAAAAATCCTGTCTCGTTGCTGATAATCTAAACAATGGGTGACAACCCAAATCAACTTTTACTACTTACCAAAAAATCAAAAGGAGGCGGCGCTGTCTCTGCTAAAATTTAAACAGCAAGACGCTCAGCGCTGGAAATTTAGTGAACCTGTCATCTTTGAATTTTTTTCGCACTTTGCGCGCCGACAACAAGCAGTTTGCAGTTATTGGTTTGGGACGCTTCGGCAAAGCTGTGTGTTCTACTCTGCACGGTTTGGGTTACGAAGTCCTGGGAATAGACACCGATGAAAAAAAAGTAACTCAAGCTTTGAACGATCGTATTGCTGCTCACGTTGTGCAGTTAGATTCTACTGAGCCTAGCGCTCTTCAGGAAGCGGGTATATTTGAATTTGAAACAGTGATTGTTGCGATCGGCAATTACCTAGCAGAAAGCATTACCACCACCCTAAATCTTAAGGAAGGCGGGGTAAGTCACGTAATAGCCAAAGCTTCTTCGGAAACTCACTTAAAACTGTTGAAAAAAGTCGGGGCAGATCATGTAGTTTTTCCCGAACGAGAAATGGGCTGCTCTTTGGCCCGCCTTCTTACAAAACCCAGCATTTTAGAACGCTTTGACCTCGACCCAGCTCACAGCATCGTTGAGTTGCTCGTTCCTGAAAAGTTTGATGGTAAAACCATCTCCGAATTGGAACTCCGGCGCAGGTATGGTTTGAACTTGCTAGCAGTCGGGCGCGCCGAAAAGTTCGAGATTAATCCTGAGCCAAGCGAACGCTTGAGAAAGGGCGACGCCATGGTAGTAATTGGTTCTAATAAAGATATCAATCGCTTGCCAATTTAACAGCTCGCCATTTTACGCACATACAGCAAAACTCCTGGACTCAGAAACCGGGTTTCTTGTGTTCCGAGTGTCTAAGTCCTAAGCAATTCTTGCGGGATGTGTGAAAATTTAAGCCCCCCACAAACCCGGTTTATCTAAGATAAACCGGGTTTTTCTGTCAATGTTTATGTTCTAATTTTTAACTGAAATATGTAAATTGAATTTCACCAGTTCTGGGGTTAGTTCCGCCTTTGCGACCCCCTCTGAGAACCTAGCCTGACAAATTGCGAAAAATTTTAACAAAGTAGCAGCACTCGATCGCGCTCCCGCAAATCATAGGAGCGCTAGCCTTGAAAATTCAGCCGACTTTCAAGATTTTTTGCAAATAAGCTTTGCCAAAAACCACCACCGCCAAGACTAGAGCGAGTTCAACAAACCAAGGACACGCCGCCACAAACCAAATTAACGAACACACTCCAATAATTGCAGCTATGGGAGCCGGAATTCCGTCTAGCGTTCTGTTGTCAGTCCCGGCAGTCACCCACCAAGCAACCAAGCAGACCGTCAAAGGAATCAAGCAACTTGTGATCATGATTTTTACCCCATCAATGTTTTTTACATATGGCATCTGAGCATATTGTTACAATACATCAAAGATTCAGAAATGCACCATCAACTGCGATAAAATTTAAGGTTAGGTAATTCATACTCTGGGGTGATATATTTTGTAATTTTTAGCTTAGCCTCTCTCAGAAGGCATAAGTAGGTTGGCATCAGGCAGGATTGTGGGATTTTTATTTCGGCAGAAATGCTTTTGCTTTCTACCTTGAGATGAATTGCAATGCACCCATCTCTGCAAGTTATAGTGAGGATTGCAGTCAGTTACTGTAGAGCGTGAATCAATGCTGGGCAAATTTTTTCGCAAGCCAGAATCAGAAAACAGCGATCGCGTCCCCCCGGGTCAATACCTCGCCAACGGCTTTCCCGTGCTGACCTACGGGGATACACCCTCCGTCAGCATTGAGAGTTGGGAATTTAAAGTCTGGGGATTGGCAAAACCAAAAACCTTCACTTGGTCGGACTTCCAGGCGATGCCCCAAAGTAACTTTACTGCGGATTTTCACTGCGTCACCCGGTGGTCAAAACTCGACGTGCAGTGGACGGGAGTCAAAGTCACAGATTTTATGAACTACATAGAATTCGATCCGAAAGCTCTGCACGTCCTGGAACACTGCTACGGCGGCTACACTACCAACATTGCGATCGCCGACTTCCTCCGAGAAGAAAACTTTTTCGCCCACACCGTCTTCGGCGAACCTCTATCGGCCGACCACGGCGGCCCAATGCGGCTCGTAGTTCCCCACTTGTACGCTTGGAAAAGCGCTAAATGGATTAACGGCCTGGAGTTTACAGAAACCGAAGAACTGGGTTTTTGGGAACGTAACGGCTACCACCAGCGGGGCGAACCTTGGGCAGAGGAACGCTACAGCGGTCTGTTTTGATCGTCGATCAGGAGCAAGGACGGGGCCAGACCTTCTCTATACAATCTTTGTTGAGGGCCAATCCGGTCTTTTACCACTTAACTCTGCAGAAATTGCATCTCCTCGATCGCATCTTTGGGATATCTCACGCCACGGTATCTATTCAATTCAACCAAAATACGTAGACCCAAAGATCGCATTTTGTAGGTAATTTACCCGATAGATAAACTACTTTAACTCCCCTACACAAGCCCCAAAAAACAAATATTGCCAGTTTCTGGCTAATAGAAAACTTCTGGAACTGTCACTACCTACGAATATTACCGTATTTATACTTAAGTGTTTGCTATTGAGGATTTAGACTTGAGAATATAATAAAAAATTAGCATAAGCCCCATCCCCATCACTTTGGCTGACCCGTACTCCCATGCCCGCTACTGCAAGGTTTCAAGCCACAATATTTATAATTATTTAGTGGGTATTATGAGGGAGCGATCGCCCGCCTGCACATGCGATCGACACCATTTATGAAGGATATGTAAAGGCTTGATAAAGAATATGTCAAACTTTACCTAAAGTCCCCCAAATACAAACAAAGTATCGCATAATGAAAATATTAAGACCACCGCACAAAAGGAACAGGTAATGAATACCAAACTCTTATCCGCCCTAACAGCTACCGCCGCCGCCACAGCTCTGTTTGGCGCCGGAGCTCCAGCTCAAGCCGCCTCCTTTGGTGCCAACGGCATCACATTCAGCCAAGATACAAGCGTAAAGTTTAACTTCAAAGAATCTCACGGTGGGTATACTTCCTCTTTGGGAATCTACAACGTGAAGGACTCGGCGCGCACTCTAGTTCAAACCCTGTTTTCGGAAACTAAATCCTCAGACGACGACTGGGAGAACGAATGGAAAGGAACTCTGGGCAATACAGTCTTGGGTTCTGGATCGGTAGTATTCACATTCATGGCTAATCAAATTTATACTTTGGGACTCAACAGCGGCACCAACGGCAGTGTCTACTCGACCTCAGCTTTGAACAGCAAGGGCAGCCAGCAAGCCGTGTTTGGCGCGCAATCGCAATTGTGGAACGAGCTCGACAGAGAAACCACGAACGCCTTCCAAGCAGCCGGAAAATTCACAAACGGATTCGATTCTCTGTTTAACGGAGGCACGCTAATTGGCTTCGATGATCGCGGTGGCGGGAACGACTCAGACTTCCAAGATTTCACAGTGAGCGCAGAAGCAGTTCCCGAACCGATGACAATGACTGGTTTGGCTCTCGGTTTGGGTGGCTTGGTTGCAGCGCGCCGTCGCCGCGCTAGCAAGACTACTTCATGATATTTTTCAACGGGGACAATTTCCTCAATTACGTTTGACAAAATAAAATTCAATTAGGAGGCGTGCTAATCAGAAATGGGCTCGCCTTTTGCTTGATTTTAAAAGTCAGCAGGGAGAAGTCATATCAATTCTGGTTGCACTCTTCATGATTGTTGACTCGGGGTAGCCAAACTCAATGATGGTTGAGTGTTGGATGTTGACTCGATTTTACGCCCCACGATGAAGCGCGGATTTGATATCAAAGGGAAGTTCGGCCACGCAGCAGCGTACGAGATTTAACGGATTTAACGCATGGGTGTGGAGGGCAAAAGTTAAGAGTGAAGAAGGCCGACCGGAAACACAGGATTTTTCCGACTCTCCGACTATCCCACTCTCGCCCTCTCCCACTGTCTCCCTCTCCCAATTCAAAATTCAAAACTCACTTACGGTAAAGTGTTCGATCGTCCAAAGTCACCGATCCCAGTTGAAGAATTTGGCGTTGCATAATAACGAGATGATTTTGATTGTTTTGTGGGATGGGCCCATGAGCCCGAAGGCGTGTATTTTCACAGCAGGCGGGACGCCTAACCCCTACTCCCCACAAGAATCATCCTCAAATTGTGCAACGCCCCGAATTTGGTCTGCCCGGACACACGCTACTTTAATCGCCCCCACAACCAGGGCTTTTGTCCGTCGCACTTGTGATTGTTCCTGCAGCGTCCAATAGCGGAGAATAAGATCGAAAGAACCTTGGTTAATGCCTGAACTATCCACTTCTCAAGTTGTTTGGGACAAAACGCCTTTGACGGAAATAGCTTTAACCAAGGTTTCAATTGCTCAGGAAGGTCGGTATCGTAGGATAAAATTAAACGCAGGTTGGTTCGCCTGTGTGGAATAGTTTTTAGTATCCGCACTGAATTGGTAAATACGATCACCTTCGGCACGATAACTCGTTCTCCCCGATCACTAATAAGTTTAGTTGAACGCAGCCAAATCTTTTCAACATTACCTTCAAAGCCTTCTACAATTATCCGATCGCCCAATTGAAACGGTTCGTGCCACAGCAAGAATATTTCCGCTAAAAAGTATTTGAAGATGTCTTGGAATGGGAAACTAATCCCTACGGAACCAAGTCCTAACCAACTGATGATATGTGCAGGTCGCCAAGCTGGGAACGCAATCACGCAGGCGCTCAAACTGCCAGCAGCCCAAGTGAGAGTGTCAAATAATTAAAGAATGCCACGCTAACACAAAAGATTGAGATCCATCGCCGGACAGGAATATTTGACTCTCACTGTGCGGGTGACTCCATCGACTCGTTCGCTAATCATTAAAACACAATCAAAATTTAAGATTAGCAGCGCCGACCCCGATCGAGTAAAATCACAGCACTTGCCCGCCGATGACTTAATCTGCTAAAACTAACAAAGTTTGATGATTTCTGAGAAATAACATACATGGTTGCTACATCCGTCAAGATTAAACACGAAGTCAAAGACTTGTCCCTCGCCCCCTTGGGAAAGCAACGCATCGAGTGGGCCGGCCGGGAAATGCCCGTTTTGCGGCAAATTCAAGAACGCTTCGCTAAAGAAAAGCCTTTCGCTGGCATTCGCTTGGCTGCTTGCTGCCACGTAACCACAGAAACCGCTCATTTGGCGATCGCCATCAAACTCGGCGGTGGCGACGCCGTACTGATCGCCAGCAACCCCTTGAGCACTCAAGATGACGTAGCAGCTTGCTTAGTTGAAGACTACGGCATTTCCGTCTTCGCCCTCAAAGGAGAAGACGCGGCTACCTACGAACGTCACGTCTACACAGCCCTAGACCACCGCCCCAATATTATCATCGACGACGGCAGCGACGTGGTAGCCGCACTGATCCAGCACCGCCCGAACCAAATTTCCGACTTAATCGGAACTACCGAAGAAACTACCACAGGCATCGTGCGCCTGCGGGCCATGTTGAAAGACGGCGTGCTGACTTTCCCCGCAATGAACGTCAACGACGCCGACACCAAGCACTTCTTTGACAACCGCTACGGCACCGGTCAATCTACCCTAGACGGCATTATCCGCGCTACCAATATTTTGTTAGCCGGTAAAAATATTGTGGTTGCAGGTTACGGTTGGTGCGGCAAAGGCACGGCACTGCGCGCCCGCGGTATGGGTGCTAACGTAATTGTCACCGAAATCGATCCGATTCGGGCGATCGAAGCAGTGATGGACGGTTTCCGCGTCATGCCGATGGACGAAGCAGCAACAGTCGGAGATATATTCATTACCGTTACGGGCAACAAACACGTCATTCGTGCCGAACATTTCGAGACAATGAAAGACGGCGCAATTGTTTGCAATTCCGGTCACTTCGACATTGAAATTGACCTCAAATCCCTCGGCGCAAAAAGCACCGACGTGAAAACAGTCCGGTCTTTCACTCAAGAATATCACCTCAATAATGGCAAGTCGATTATTGTGTTGGGCGAAGGTCGTTTGATCAACTTGGCAGCCGCCGAAGGACACCCCAGCGCCGTGATGGATATGAGCTTTGCTAACCAAGCTTTAGCCTGCGAATATCTAGTTACGAACAAAGGCAAACTAGAGCCTGGTATTCACTCAATTCCCGTGGAAGTTGACAAAGAAATTGCCCGTCTCAAATTGGAAGCAATGGGTATTCACATTGATACCTTGACTGCCGAACAAATTGAGTACACAAACTCTTGGACTTCGGGGACTTAATCATCGTTTATCGTTCCCAGGCTCTTCCTGGGAATGAATGCAGCAAGGCTCTGCCTCCCGTATTCGGAGTCGAGGCAGAGCCTCGCTTATATGCGTTAATAGGCTCTGCCTTTAATGAGCAAAAACGAGCAAAAATACAAGCAACAAAAGCAACAAGAAGATTACAAACTACATATTACCTAGTGAATCAAAATGGTTGAATGGATAACTAACACAATGCAGTCGATGGGCTATCTGGGAATAGGGCTGTTGATGTTTTTAGAAAATCTTTTTCCGCCCATACCCTCAGAATTGATTATGCCGCTGGCAGGATTCACGGCATCAAAGGGTGATGATATGCAGTTAGCACCGGCGATCGCAGCAGGAGTAATTGGTACAATTCTGGGCGCGCTTCCCTGGTACTATGCGGGTAAACTATTGAGCGAAGAACGCTTGAGGAATTTAGCCGACAAATACGGCAAGTGGATCACAGTATCGGGCGCCGATATTGACAAAGCAAATAGATGGTTTAACAGACACGGCAACAAAGCCGTGTTTTTGTGTCGCCTCGTACCGGGAGTTCGCACCCTGATTTCCCTGCCCGCTGGCATCAATAATATGCCTTTAATTCCTTTTTTACTATACTCAACAGGTGGCACTCTTTTATGGGTAAGTTTCCTGACTTTTGCAGGATATAAACTAGGGGAAAATTATACACTTGTAGATGATTATCTGGGCCCTCTTTCCAAAATAGTTGTGGTGATTATTGTCATTTGGTTTATATTGTGGGTTGTCAAAAAGAATATGCAGAAGGAAAAATATCGCAAATAAATGCAAAATTTGTGAAAATAATCTGCGTTTATTTGCGTTCATCAGCGGCTACAATCACCATTTTGACCCGCCCAAAAACCCATACAAGTTTCTGACAAGAGTCGTGATCCGCCCAAAATTTTAGACTAAGGTTCAACCTCCAAGATTCATCGGGGGAGTAAATCTAAAAATCTAAAATCTAAAATCTAAAATCCACTGACCTGTTTCCAGCATCTTCCCAACCGTAGCGCTGAAAGATAGAGAGGGAGATTTGATAGAAACTTCTGCTATCTTTGCTACTTTTTTAAATTAGCTTTTAAATGGGTAATCGCCCAAAAGTCACAGTGACGGGCAGCCCAGCGCCCAAAAATCCCACTTAAATTTATACAAATATTTAGGATTGGTTGAGGTTTAGGCAGACAATCGTGGCAAAATAGGGAACATTCCTATCCGCACTGTTAAGATATGTACGAAAAGATTGTAGCCCCAACAACAGGTTCTAAAATTACTTTCAAAGACGGTTCGCCGATCGTCCCCAATGACCCGATTATTCCCTTCATTCGCGGCGACGGTACCGGCGTTGACTTGTGGCCTGCATCCCAGAAAGTGATGGATGCTGCGGTAGAAAAGGCTTACGGTGGCGATCGAAAAATCAACTGGTTTAAAATCTATGTAGGCGACGAAGCCTGCGATGTCTACGGTACTTACCAATATCTGCCCCAGGATTCCTTAAACGCCATCAAAGAATACGGAGTCGCCATCAAAGGGCCACTGACAACCCCAATCGGGGGTGGCATTCGATCGCTAAACGTAGCTTTGCGGCAAATCTTCGACCTTTACGCCTGCGTGCGACCCTGCAAATATTATGCTGGAACACCATCGCTACACAAAACTCCTGAACTCCTAGATGTAATTATTTACCGGGAAAATACAGAAGATATTTACCTCGGAATTGAATGGGCTAAAGGCAGCGAAATCGGCAAAAAATTGATTGAATTCCTCAATAATGAGTTAATTCCAGCAACACCAGAACATGGCAAAAAACAAATTCGCATCGATTCTGGAATCGGAATTAAACCCATTAGCAAAACAGGTTCTCAGCGTTTAGTACGGCGCGCCATTACACACGCTTTGCGGTTGCCGAAAGACAAGCAGCAAGTGACTTTGGTGCACAAAGGCAACATCATGAAATATACCGAAGGAGCTTTCCGAGATTGGGGTTATGAATTAGCAACCACCGAATTTCGCGAACAGTGCGTAACGGAAAGAGAGTCTTGGATTCTGGGCAACAAAGAAAAAAATCCCGACATTAGCTTAGAAGATAATGCTCGCCAAATAGACCCCGGATACGATGCTTTGACTCCAGAAAAACAAGCCAAAATTCGTCAAGAAGTAGCCGACGTTTTGTTTGCAATTTGGGACAGTCACGGCAGTGGCCAGTGGAAAGAAAAAATCATGGTCAACGACCGAATTGCTGACAGTATTTTCCAACAAATTCAAACACGACCGGCCGAGTATTCGATTTTGGCGACAATGAATCTGAACGGGGATTATTTATCCGATGCGGCCGCTGCCATTGTGGGTGGATTGGGTATGGGCCCTGGTGCGAATATTGGTGATGAATGTGCAGTTTTTGAGGCTACTCACGGCACTGCACCGAAACACGCTGGTTTGGATAAAGTCAATCCCGGTTCCCTGATTTTGTCCGGGGTGATGATGTTAGAATACATGGGATGGCAGGAAGCAGCAGACTTGATTAAGAAGGGTTTGGGAGCGGCAATTTCTAACGGTGAAGTTACTTACGATTTGGCGAGGTTGATGGAGCCGCCGGTGCCTGAGTTGAAGTGTTCGGAGTTTGCGGAGGCGATTATTAAGCATTTCGCGGATTGAGTTCCTCGGTGCGCAAACAATTGAGTGCTGGAAGCAGGTCACAAAATCATTCCCATCCTGAATCAGCAGTAGCTTTAAAACAACACCGCGATCTTCTATGTATTGGTACACTTGCCAAGATAGGGAGAGCGGTGTTATAAAGTTCTTGAGTCCCAGAGCAATTATCACTCAGTCGCGAACAATTAGTTAGGGTAGGGAAGCAAGGAGGCAACCCCAGGGAATTTCTCCTAAACCTATATCCCGAATTATGACAACTTGTAGAGATACTGGAGTTTTTATGGAAAATAGAGAGAAAACTGATACGATGCGGGTTTTGATTCTGGCGGATGTTTGCAATCCTGAGTGGCCTTCTTTACCGGTAGTTGGATATAAATTTGCGCGAGCGATAAGCAATTATGTTGATGCTACGGTTGTTACCCAAATTAGGAATAAACCAAATATTGATAAAGTCGGGATGGGTAACGCTAAAGTAGTTTATATAGATACAGAAAATGTTGCTGCTCCCATTCAAAATCTAGCTAATTTACTAACCGGTGGCTCAGAAAAATCCTGGACTATTAGGACAGCGCTGGGTTATTTCAGCTATCTCGCCTTTGAGTGGGAAGTATGGCAGCGCTACAAGCAAGAGTTGCAAAGCGGGGATTTCGATGTCGTTCACCGGGTTACCCCGATGTCGCCCACGCAGCCAAGTCCTATGGCAGCTTGGAGTCCTATTCCTTTTTTGCTAGGGCCTCTCAACGGCGGGCTGCCTTGGCCGAAAGCTTTCACAACAGAGTTGAAGCGGGAACGCGAGTGGTTGAGCTATGTGCGAAATGCTTACAGGTTAATGCCTTTTTACCGCTCTACTTATGAACGTTCAGCAGGAATTCTGGCGGCATTCGATCACACGATCGTAGATTTGCCAGCTTCAGCGAGATCGAAGACAATTAATTATGCCGAAGTTGGCATCGATCCCGAATTGTTTAAGCTGCCCGAACGCTCTAGCAGCGAACAAGTGACTGTACTGTTTGCCGGGAGGCTAGTTCCCTATAAATTGCCAGAAGTTGTTATTCGCGCTTTCGCTAACAGTTCGATTTTGCAGCAGCATAAATTAGCGATAGTTGGCGACGGACCCGAACGTCCTAGACTAGAACAATTAATCGCAGAACAAAATTTAGGCAACTGCGTTAAACTTTTAGGTCAAAAAACCCAACCTGAAGTGGGAGAATTGATGCGCCAAGCTGAGATTTTTGCTTTTCCCTCGATTCGCGAACTGGGGGCTGGCGTTGTAGTTGAGGCAATGGCCTGCGGTATGGCTTGTGTTGTAGTTGACTACGGCGGACCAGGTGCGCTGGTAGAGCCCGATCGGGGGATTAAAGTTCCTATGGGTAATTTTGACACACTGGTAAAAAATTTTACCGCAGAACTCGAACAGCTTGTCGCCGATCGCGCTCGTGTTGCACGCATGGGCATTGCAGCCCACAATTATGCCATGAATCACTATTCCTGGGATGTTAAAGCTCAGCAGATGCTGCAAGTTTATCAATGGTTAGCAAGTCATGGCAGTGTCAAACCGGATTTTGAGCAACAGTCAAATACCTTGTGACCGCTCGTCAAGTTTAATTCTCAGTTAGGACTTACGCCAACTGCCATGCCACGCTCAACGGCGGGACGCTTCTGCACTGTTTCTACCCAACGTTTGAGGTGGGGGTGGTTGTCGAGGGTTAATCCTTGAAATTCGTAAATAGCAACCCACGGATAGGTAGCAATGTCTGCGATCGAATAGTCGCCGCAAATGTATTCGTATTTTGCTAGTTGAGTGTCTAATACTCCGTAGAGCCGCAAGGTTTCTTTTTCGTAGCGCCCAATCGCATAGGGAATTTGTTCGGGTGCAAAGCGTTTGAAGTGGTTGAGCTGACCAAACATCGGGCCGACGCTGGCCATTTGAAACATCAGCCACTGCATAACTTGAAAGTATTTTTGTTTGTCGGTGGGCAGAAATCTGCCACTTTTTTCGGCAAGATAGATCAGAATAGCGCCAGACTCGAAGACGGTGATGCCGTTATCTCGATCGACTATCGCCGGAATTTTGCTGTTGGGGTTGATGGCGATGAACTCTGGGCTAAATTGGTCGTTTTTTGTGATGTCGATGACGTGCACGTTGTAGGGTAAACCTATTTCTTCGAGCATGATCGAGACTTTGCGACCGTTCGGGGTGGTAAAAGTGTAGAGGTCAATCATAGTTGTGATGTTAAGTTGAAAGTTTGCAATGTAGGAAATAACCTGATATAATATCACAATTTGGATAAAAATTCCGATAGTATATCTATTGTGTTAAAATTATATTCTAATAATAGAAGAATAACGATCGCTCGAAATGGACATTATTGAAATTATCAAAGACGATTATCAAAGATTTCCCGATAATCAGACTTACAGCATCTATGCAAAAGATGTTTATTTTGAAGATCCGGTGAACCGATTTACAGGAGTTGAGCGCTACCGCAAAATGATCGGGTTTATAGGCACTTTTTTTCAGGATGTAAATCTCGATTTGTACGGAATTTCTCAGTCGGGAGATACTATAGACACTCGCTGGACTCTGAGCTGGATAGCACCGCTACCTTGGAAACCGAAAATGGCGATCGCCGGTAGGAGCGAACTGAAAGTCAACAGCGACGGTTTAATTGTTTCTCACATCGATTACTGGGACTGTTCGCGGTTGGATGTTCTCAAACAGCTTGTATTTCCTCGGAAAACTAATGTTTGAGAATTTTTATTAGGTTTTTTAGCAATAAAAAATATTGTTTTAAGAGCGATATCCCTTTTTTAACCGCAGATGTTAGCAGATAAACACAGATGAACGCTGATGGATTTTTATTTGTTGCAATTGATATCTGAGATAAGTAATTTTAACTGATCTTGACATTGCAGCAATTTCCTGGAGCACGGGAAAGGTGCTGGGTTCAGCGGTGGGCGATCGCCCAAATTAATTCCCCCACAAAATTAATTTTTGTTACATAACGTTACAATATAGGAGTAAATTACTTTCAGGCGAGCTAAACAATCAATGCGCTTAATATTAATGACTGGAAAAGGCGGCGTCGGCAAAACCTCCGTAGCCGCTGCGACGGGGCTGCGATGTGCCGAATTGGGATACAAAACCCTAGTGCTGAGTACAGATCCCGCTCACTCCTTAGCCGACAGCTTTGACATGGAACTGGGACACGATTCGCGGCTGGTGAAACCGAATTTGTGGGGAGCAGAATTAGACGCTCTCAGGGAATTAGAAGGCAATTGGGGAGCAGTTAAGCGCTACATTACTCAAGTCTTGCGAGCGCAGGGACTCGAAGGGGTGCAAGCTGAAGAATTAGCCATCTTGCCCGGAATGGATGAAATCTTCGGTTTAGTGCGGATGAAGCGGCATTACGACGAAGGTGAATTTGATGTTTTAATTATCGATTCTGCTCCGACTGGCACAGCATTGAGACTGCTAAGTTTACCGGAAGTTGGCGGCTGGTACATGAGAAAATTTTACAAGCCGCTGCAAGGCATATCAGCCGCCCTTAGACCTTTAGTTGAACCTATTTTTAGACCAATTGCGGGCTTTTCTTTACCCGACAAAGAGGTGATGGATGCACCTTACGAATTTTACGAACAAATCGAAGCTTTGGAAAAGGTTTTAACTGACAATACTGTGACTTCGGTAAGGTTAGTTACCAATCCAGAAAAAATGGTAATTAAAGAGTCTCTGCGCGCTCATGCCTATTTGAGTTTGTACAATGTAGCCACAGATTTAGTAGTGGCTAACCGGATTATTCCAGCCGAAGTAACTGACCCATTTTTTAAACGGTGGAAAGAAAGCCAGGAGCAGTACCGTCAGGAAATTCACTCAGATTTTATGCCCCTGCCAGTTAAGGAAGTGCCACTTTATTCAGAAGAAATGTGCGGTTTGGCAGCTTTGGAACGGTTGAAAGAAACCCTTTACAAAGACGAAGATCCCAGTCAAGTTTATTACAAAGAAAATACGATTAAGATTGTGCAGGAAAACAATCAATATAGTCTTGAGCTGTATTTGCCCGGAATTGCTAAGGATCAGATCCAGTTGAGCAAAACGGGAGATGAGTTGAATGTTCGGATTGGGAATCACCGCCGTAATTTGGTGTTACCGCAAGCTTTAGCAGCGCTGCAACCTTCAGGGGCAAAGATGGAGGATGATTATTTGAAAATTAAGTTTGCTTAACCAGACTTACGCACAATCAACCTAAACAACCCGGTTTCTAGGAAAAATCGTGGATAATCTCTTGAGATATTCACGCAGAAACCGGATTTTTTGCCTGCGTGCAGGTACAGGGTAAACGCATCTAAATTAATTTGACAAAAAGGTGGATTTTGTGCATTACTAAATAACTAAAAAAACTTTCTTATAATTTTAAAACTTAACCCCCTTTAAGCAGATTAAATAAAAACTTTAAGAATTCCTAAAGTTTTTAAAGCCGGATAAATTTCACAATAGATGGGTATTATATCCATTCCGGTTGCACCGTCTGTAATTGTTGACTGTTGACTGTGAGTCAAAAAAATGAAAACTGCGCGAATTATTTGTTGGTCTCGGGATTCGACTTTACGCCCGACGAATGAAGCAAGGATTTGATATCATTCCGGCGCAGCCGGATTTGATATTACATGGGTCTTTCCAAAACTCGTCTACAACATATTCTGACTGCTGCAGCTATGAATATTTCAAGAATGTGGGCGTTTTGGCGTAACATTCCGATTGGCTTGAGCCGTGTCTCTAGTTTTTTTGCTCTTTTTCCCTCTGGCTCATCATAGTTTTTTTGCATGATTATGGGATGTTTGGCTTCACCCTTTTTTAATTCGCCAACAGTCTCTTTCCATCGCCGATTTCTATCTTAACTTTTTGAGTTTCTTCAAGTGCGATCGCCTCAAATTTTCCACCAACTGCCGCAACTGCTTCAAATTACCCGCTTCGCCGCCATACTTCCACCGCACGTAAGCTTGCGAAACTTCATCAATTACCTCAGCTTCATCAGTTGCATGATTGCCCCGCATAGCCTCAGCATACTCCAAAGGCGTTTGAGCTTTCTGCTTGGCAAAACCCCTACTCGCCAAATCCTTCAACATTTCCTGATAAACCCCCTCCACAGGCGGCAACTTCGCCAGCCAGCGGCGGTGGCGCCACTTGCGCCACAGTTGCCAAATTAACCAGCCAATAAAGCCAAAGGCGATCGCCGCAATCAAGCCAGTAAATAACCCCACCCAACCCTTAGCAAACTGTCCCAGAAACCAGCCCACAATCAAAGTTATCCAGCCAATTACAAAACCTATGACTGAATCCAGCCCGCTTCTGAGAGGAGTCGGTAGCCAACCCGCGATCCACTTCCAAAACGATTCGATCGCACTAAAAGTCTGGTTGTCTTCTACCGAAGCCGGAATCAGCGGATAACCGGGAATCGGATTAAAACCAAACCAGCCGTTATTGGGAAAATATACCTCCGTCATCAAGAAAGCATCGGTATTTTTCACAACATAGTAACCCGTAAACGGGTTAAATTCCCCCGTATTGAAACCCCCCGCCAGTCGCGCCGGAATCCCGATCGACCTCAGCATAATTGTCAGTACGGTCGAAAAGTGGTCTGGATATCCACCTGTAACTTTTTTGCCGTCCTGGGTGTTTTTATAGCCAAACAGAAAAGCCTCGACTAAATCTTCACCTTCTTCTAAGTAAGGCAAAGCTTTTTCTATTTTGTAATTCGGATTTTGCTTTAAATATTGAGCTAAGTACAAAGCTTTTTCGTAAGGAGAATCGATCGGTCTGTCCGACTGAGATACTCTAGTTCTTGCCGCCAATATTTCTTCAGTTTTTTCTCGCACCTTCTGGGTAATTTTAGGCGGCACATCCAAATAGAACTTGCGAATATTTTTCGGGTAATTAGTACCAGTTTTTCCTAACAAAGCTCTATCGCGAAAAGGCACATTTGAAATCACCGTATAAGTCACACCCTCCGCTAATTCCAAAGGCGATCGCAAACCCCCCTCGGCATCAACCGCCACCTCTGTCGTCGGAAAATACAGTTCCCTCGGCTTGTTTAAAGCCGGAATCAAATTCGGCAACTGAGCAACGATAGTATAACTTTGAATCACCTCTTGAGTGCGAGGCGCATTGGGAAAAGGATTCAGATAAAATTGATAAGACCAGCGAGGTCTATTCACCTTTTGAGCTTGTTCGTTGCGAGAAATTTCCCAACCCTGACCGGTGTATTTGTCGAATCCCAACACCCGCCAAAAACCCGCAGCCTGCGATCGCACCCGCATCACCACTTGGGGTTTCATTTCGCCCCGCAAATTTTGATTTATGCGCTGGTTGAAACCGTAATAAAAAGTAGAGTCCACCTCTCCTGGCCCTTTGTCTGGGTTTCTCCCCCTTCCTCCGCCAGTCCCTTTTTCATTTCCCCCTCTGACATACCCTGGATTCAGAATGCTGCGCGAGTCAAACTCCCCCTGATATTCAATAGGAGCACTCACCGGAAAAGTCCGCAACTGATACCCAGGGAGGCGCGGCAAAAACGCAAAAATAGTCAGCCCCAACCCGACAGTTATCAGCAGCAGCCAACCAAAATACTTTGGGGATAAAGTAGCAGCAAATAGCGACCGGCTTTCATTTTTCCCTTTACCTTGTGCTTTGTCGCCAATGGCTTCTGGCTTCACAAATCCCAAACGCGATCGATAATCCAAAACCAAAGTCGGAAGCGCTAAAGCCAAAAACACCAACAATAGCGGCGCAAAAGTCAAGGTTTGGCTGAGAGTCGCTGCTACCCCTAACAAAATTAGCCCGATTACCATCGAATAGCCTAAATCCTTGCGGCGAGGCAAATCGAAACTGTGCAGCACTTGAAGTTGGATTAACAGTTGCGCCAAAACTAACCGCGTATCATTTAATTCTCCCACCAAGCGGCTAAAAAAAGCGAACAGCGCCACCAGCATTCCAATAGCTATGCAGAACTTAGCAGCTACATTGCGATCGCGGCGGCGGTACCAACTCCAAGTTGCTCCCACAATACTAACAGGCACAGCCCACAGGTTCAGGGGTTCTTCAGCAGCAACGTCAGTAGCCACAATTCCCACAATTACCAACAACTGAACTAGGATTCGCAGCAGTAAAGAATCCTCAATCACCGGCGGAGGCATGGCCTCAATCTGCTCCCACAGCTTACCCAAAACAGGTATATTTCGCAGGTTATCAGTTGTCATATGCACCCATCCAAGTCAACGAGCAGTAGATTGTAGATTTTAGATTTTAGATTTACTCCACCGATGAATCTGGGGGCTTGAACTAAGATCTAATTTTTTTCGCTTTCCACGACCGAAGTCGAGGGATTGCATCTGTTTTTGTGTGAGGTCAAACCAGAGAGTAAAACACCTAAATTATTTACTCTAAATAGACCTTTCTAATTGCTATCTTGTCCTGCCCCAATTGGACGAATAGCAAACATCAAAGGTCTGGTCTCGAAGTTTTGGAATCTAACTTCTAGGGCATAAGTCTTGTTAGGTTGTGGGTCAAACAACTCCACACTTAAATGCCCGGAATTCGGACGATGTGCAGTTGCTTCGGCATCTCCTCCCTTGAGTTCCAAACTTCCTGCCCCGGGAAATTGGCACTCAACTCTTAAACACGGCATTGGCTGTTCTCTGTTGCGGTTCGACAGGTATTGAGCCTCCAGAGTCAGCGAACCCAAACCAGTCAGCCACTCCCGCGAAACCGGCGGCTGATTCACAGGACAATCCAAAGTTAGAGACTCAATGATTTCCTTGGCGGCCAACAGCGACAGCACCATTTGTTGATCGGTACTCGCTGCTTCGTAATTCGGGAAATCTTCTAAATCTAGAAGTCCCCGCAAAGAACCTCGGAGCACTAAACCAGCTAATTCGTTGAGTTCCTGAGACTGGCCCGGAAATAAGCCATCTACAGCGCGAACTAACTTTGAGCCTTGCCGCAGCGACGACATTACCAGTTCCTGACAAGGTTCTAGCAGTTGAGCAAAAACCCCTTGGGCAATCGGAATTGGCAGGCGGCCCCACCTGATATTTTGTAGTTGGGGAGTCCAGAGGTGTAGGGGGGGAACCCATTGCGGGGCTACATCGTCTGGATAATCGTGGTCGTAGCTTTTGAATTCTGTTTCCCAGGGGAACAGCGGCGGGTTAGATTCAATTTCGGCTCTAAGCCTTTCTTTTAACAAGGTCTGAAAACGGTCTTGCACGGTCGGTATTTCTCCAATTGTCAGCGGTTGTGCGGGTGCATTGCTGTGCGCCCCCACTTGATAGTCCAGCGGGTCTGGTTCGTCCCATTCCCAGTATTCCACCCCGGAATTGTCGTCTGTGTCGCCCCACTCTTCTGAGCGAGGGGATGGATTGAGGTTTTCCTCATCTTCGTTAGAGGTATTCGCGATCGGCGCCTGCAATATCCAGTCTAAAAAATGGCGATCGAAAGCCTCTGCATCCCTGTTCGTTTCGTTATTCATCACTAGATGCCCCTTCTCCGGAATCTGAACGATTTCGCAATTCCCACGCAAGTTCCAGCAATTTAAACCACCGCTTCTGTACCTGGGCTACCGTGCTGCCCAGGGTTTGGGCGATCGCTGACTCTGACAGACCCTGTTGTTTCAACTTTAGCAAACGCTGTCCCTCTGGACCAATTTGCTCGCCAAAAGCCTGCCACTGAGAAGGCAGCAAACCCAAATTTCGATCTAAGTCTGCTTCCAGCCACTGGTGAACGAGTTCCCAGCGGTGCGACATGGCGAACCTGAGCAAATGGTACTTGAAGCGCTGCTGCAAATAATCTCTTTGGCGGGGAGTTATGCCCAGAAGCGACTCTATTTCATTAGTCGGCAAGTCTTGCAAGCGCAGCACGAAGTAATCGGCGCAGTCTTGTTGGTTGCGCTCTTTCAAGTAACCCACTAATTCGTCAATCACGTTTTGCCGCAGAGATTCTGACTCGTCGCCTAGCGGACGAATTGCCGCCGAACCCTGTCCGGCCATCGCTTCCCGCACTGAGTGCACCGAGGTGTCATTCCAAGTTTGGTCGGAATCAGAAGCCCCTCCGTCGGCGGCTTGTTCCATATCTACGGAGGTTTCTTTGGGCTGCTGCTGGGAAAACGTTTGGGCCCGTAAAATAATTAGTTGCTGGCTGCGGTTCCGAGGTAAAGGAATGCGCCGCTTGCCGAAGCGCTCTACAAAGGCCATGTACTCTGCTAGTTCTAAGCGAGTGCGGGGACTGTAGGTGGGTGGCAGTTGGGTTTCGCGCCGGAATGCCTTTAAAGCTTCGAGATAAAATCCTTGCAAAAAATCTTTGATCAGTTCTACTCGCGCCTGATAGCTAGACTGCACCTGCGGAGGGGTGATGTAGCGATAGACGATCGCGCTGAGGGTACTGTGCAATTCTACTCGCCCGGGCCCGGAGCCTAAATTGTAATAGTGGAGGCATTGTTGCAAGCGGTGCTGAGCGAGGCTCTGGGCTGAACCTTCTATATCTCCGGAGGCTTGAATCCGCTGGCTTTCAGTGCATATCCTGTGGACTTCTGCTGCGAGTCGCCCTGCTACATCTTGGCAGTTCTGCTCAGACGCGCGAGTGGACTTTTTAAGTTCGTCTAACAGCAGTTGAAATATGGTTTCCACGCTCTGGCAGATTTCCCGCATGATGGTTTACAGCTAACAATGAAAGTAGCACAGTTAGTAAAAGTATGGATAAATCTTTCCTACCGCTACTTTACCCCGTATTCCCCACATAGGACAAACTGCAATGCCCTCTATCTCCTCCTTCGCGCAAACACAGAGGACTGGTTTTTTTATCTGTCCTGGAGGCGCCCTCCGTTAAGAACCAGGTTTAACCAGTGGCCATAACGATGGTTCAAGTGTCGGGTTTGACAAAGCCTTCATGGCGGCCCAAAACGCTACACTGCCGTTGATACGTTCGGCTTAGTGCTGTGGTGGTCACAGCCGCGCAAGTCTTCCTGAAGGTGAAGCGAGCAAACAGGTTCTCTCTTTCGGTCTACTAGATGGGGCCAAGGGTTTCACGGCTGTATTTGATCTGGGTCTTCCGCCACTTTTGCCATAAAGTTTAGACGGCGATCGCGCGTCTGTTTCTTGGTAGCATCCTGGAACGTCGATTTAACGGTTTGACTCAATATCATTTCTAGCATCCCAATCACAGAGGTCAGCACCGCTCCTGTCAGACAATCTGTTTCCTAGCTTTCTAGGATAAATGCGGTTATATTTAATTGCAAATCTCTTATCCCGTCATTGAAAGCAGCCCGCACAATTAAGTGTGTTGGAGGTTGGTTAATTTCGGCATAAATTCCTTATAAATTCCTTAATTTTTACTGGCAATCAGAATGCAGCCTTTTTCTATAGCGGGATTGAGCGGGGGTTCACCTGCGGGCAATTGCTGTGTTCGCCAATCAAAGGTACTCCGGAACAATAAGTTTCATTGCATCTATCTAAGGGTATCAATATTGCAATCACTTTAACCTGAAAAGCAGATATTTTACTAAAGTGCGATCGTCTTCGATCGTCCTCTGGGTTGATGTAAGTGGCAGGCGAAATTTGTTCTAATAAATGTAAAGTTAGAGTTGTAAGGAACAATTTTCAATGCGTAAGTTAAACATAGGTCTATCTGACGAGCAGCGTGCAGGCGTTATCGAACTCTTGAATCACGACCTGGCAGATGCTTATCTACTGTTAATTAAAACCAAAAAGTATCACTGGGACGTAGTTGGTCCACAGTTTAGATCGCTCCACCAGTTGTGGGAAGAACACTATCAGGCGTTAACACTAAATATCGATGCTATGGCTGAACGGGTGAGAACTTTAGGTGGCTATCCAATTGGTACTGCTGAGGGTTTTCTGAAGTATGGCTCGATTAAAGAACATATCGGCGATTTGCCTTTGGCTACGGAAATGGTATCGCGTTTAGTTGACGACCACGAACTGATTATTCGCAATCTCCGCCAACACGTCGAACAGTGCGGGGAAGAGTTTAAGGATGACGGAACCGCAGACTTTTTGACTGGTTTGATGGAACAGCACGAGCAAATGGCTTGGATGTTGCGCTCATTTATTGAAGGGGAATCCCTTGCGCCAGACGGCCAGCAACCAAAAGCTCAAACGGCTACAGCTTCTCACGCTTAGAGAGATTAAGTAAAAGGGATAAGGAAGAAGGAAGAAGAAAGAATGGAAAATTAAAATTCTTTTATTTAACCCTCATTCCTGATTCTTGATCGATCAACAAGGCAGAATTAAACGCCCTCTAGCTTCTTCAAAAACCCGGTTTCTTCAAAAAACCGGGTTTTTCAATGTTGAGTATATGTAGATTTTCGATTTCCTAAACTATTGAATCGCATTCTTTCGTATAGCTGCGACGGCAAAATTCTGTGAAGTTTCGTTCGCGTCTCAATCTTAGCAAGTGTCGTCCCTTCACTCGATGAGTCTAAGGCTTTTTTAACTCTAACCCGGAGCCACTTGGTGGTGGAACTATTATTTTTAATATACTTTCTATTGAAAACAGGTACAAATTATGGCGTAAAAGAGTCCTCAAGGAATCTTCTCGAAAAGCTCGATATAGCCAGAATAATGTACTGCGCTGGTTGGCGTTACGGTTGCTTTTAACGGATAAATTGTATATAGAAAAAATGCTGCTAGACTAGCGATAAATATTGGCAGGAATTTCAGGATGCCGCTCCCGGACATCTGCCATAATTAGAGAGTGAGATTTTGCCATTGCTGCATAGTTGCAAGACCTACTGCTAGAAATCTGTCGGTAGCCAACTAAAAATTCTGGCACTACTTTAAATTGATAATGCTCAGCGATGGGGAGAAAAAGTTCCAAGTATTCGCAGCCTTGGGCGTTTTCGGCTTTCAATTGGCCATTGTAACCGCCGACTCTCTCGAAACAAATGCGGCATATCAGAGATGAGCTAGCATTACCCATAAAATATTTATAAACTAAAGCTTTGTATACTTCTCCTTCGATGGTGGAGTTGTAAAATCCACCTGTGAGAAAGTCTTTTTCGTTGATATCAAGTGACCAGGAATAGACAACTCCTACGGATTGTTCTGATTTAATTAAGCATTCGACTTGTTTTTCTATGTTTTGGGGATACCAAATATCGTCGGCATCGATGGGAGCAATATATTCGCCTTTTGATGTTTCAATTGCTAGGTTGCGAGCGGCGACGCCGGCATTTGACTGTTGGAATAAGCTGACTCGGCTATCTTTTTGAGCAAAAGATTTGACAATTTCGGCAGTTGTATCTGTAGAGCCGTCGTCAACTACTAAAACTTCTATGTTTTGAGAAGTTTGAGATCAAACAGATTTTAATGTTCTAGCAATAAAAGTGTCAGCGTTGAAAGCTGGTATGATGATGGAAACTAATAGCTAATTTAAATTGTTTTGGGAGGTGCTTATGTAATATAAAAACTTGTTTCTGTAAAAATTTTGGCTCAAAGGGAGCTAGCTAAGGGTATGTTAGCAAATTACGAAAGCTTGATCGTACAGCGTCGGAAATTTTAAGACGTATATTTTAAATATATTGCCAAAAGTCATAAAATGTGCAGTGAGTCCGCAGTCGCGATCGAGACTTGGTGCAGGAGTCACTCGCGGATGAGATCTGTAAAAGAAATTGTACCCGGCCAGTCCTGACAGTTCCCGCGTACCCGTATAAACGATGTTTGATTTTATACGGTGGGCCTACTTATAAAATCAAAGTCTTGTGCATTGCACCACAGCCGTACCAAATTGCTGCTGGGGCTTTTTCCGAAGTTTACACAAACAATGATATATTTAAAGATTTTGTAAAGCTGTTGTCTACATCAGGTCAGTCTCAGCAAGATATGGCGTAAAATAGAGGTAAGAATGGGGAAAATCAAATCGAGAATACCAGAAAAAAATCTAGTTGAAGACAAACAGCAATCGAGTTATAAATAAAAAAGTAGAGCTGATTTTACCCTTCGTAAAGTAGCACCAATAAAATTCCAGCAAATTTTAGCCCCTGCAATTTAAACAATTTAGGTAATGATTTCTACCGCCGACCCCACTGTATCCGTTATTATCCCAGTCCACAACGGGGGCGCTTTCTTCCGCACCTGTTTGTCAAAACTGGCTCAAGCTGTGCCCAGGCCGATCGAGATTATTGTAGTAGCAGATGGCGAAAGCGACGGTTCCTGGCGTCTGGCCAACGAATTCGGCGCCAAAGTGATCAGGATTCCCGAATGCGGGGGGCCAGCGCGGGCAAGGAATTTGGGTGCCCAAGCTGCAAAGGGAGATATTCTGTTTTTTGTGGATGCTGATGTCGCTGTTTGTCCAGAAGCTGTGGGCTATGCGATCTCGGTGTTCAAAAATAATCCCTACTTAGCTGCTTTCATCGGCTCTTACGACGATGCTCCAGGAGATCCCGATTTTCTATCGCAGTACAGGAACTTGCTGCACCACTACGTCCACCAAACAGGTAACGAAGAGGCTTCGACTTTTTGGGGCGCTTGCGGAGTGATTCGCCGGGAAATTTTTTTACAGATGGGCGGCTTTAATGAGAGTTACCGCCAAGCTTCGATCGAAGATATTGAGTTCGGCTACCGTTTGAAACAAGCAGGCTATAACATTCGGCTGTGCAAAACATTGCAGGTTAAGCATTTAAAGCGGTGGAAACCTATGGGTATGGTGAAAGCTGACTTTTTCTACCGAGCACTGCCTTGGACAGAACTGATTTGGCGCGATCGCAAATTGAATAACGACCTCAACTTGCAAGTTTCAAACCGCATCAGCGTGATTTTAACTTATGCAGTGCTACTGGCAATTTTGGGAACGTGCTGGTCGCTGAGCTTTCTGCTACTGGCTGGTTTGCTGGCAATACCGCTGGTAGCAATTAATGCACCACTTTACCGATTTTTTTACCGTAAACACGGTATCCTATTTGCCCTAAAAACAATTCCTTGGCACTGGCTTTTCTACTTTTACAGCGGACTGGCATTCGCGATCGGCACTGGTCGCTATTTATACCAAAAAAAGCCTGTGACTGGCAAAGTTAGCTTGCCGGTATCCGCTCAATAAATCAAGGCAAATTGTGCTTAAACATCAGGTCGATCGCTCGTTTCTCAGGGTATTCACGGGTGCATCTATCACTGTGACAAGTTATAAATAACTGTATAGTTTGGATAAAAAAGCTGGAGGTAGGCTGAGTGAAACATTATCCTGTTGCGATCGTCGGTGCAGGCCCTGCGGGCTTGACTGCTGCCTACGAGCTCGTCAAGCAAGGCATCATCCCTGTTGTACTAGAAAAAGGTGATAAAGTTGGGGGAATAGCTCGCACCGAAACCTACAAAGGCTATCGTTTCGACATTGGCGGCCACCGCTTTTATACTAAAGTTGAAGCCGTGCAGCAGTTGTGGCAAGAGGTGCTGGGAAATGAGTTTATTAAAGTGCCACGATTATCGCGAATTTTTTATCGAGGCAAATTTTTTAACTATCCGATTAGTGCCTTCAATACTCTTTTTAATTTGGGCATAATTGAGAGTACGCTGATTATTTTGAGTTATCTGAAGGTGAGAATTTGGCCACTTACGGAAGAAAAAACTTTTGAACAGTGGGTGATCAATCGTTTTGGCGAGCGCTTGTATAAAACATTTTTTAAGACTTACACTGAAAAAGTTTGGGGCATTCCTTGTTCGGAAATTCAAGCAGATTGGGCGGCGCAGCGCATTAAAGGATTGTCGCTGACGACTGCAATTATTAATGCTTTGTTTGGCAGCAACGACACTAAAACATTAATCAAAGAGTTTGATTATCCGGCTTTGGGGCCGGGGATGATGTGGGAAAAGTTCGCGGAATCTGTGGAGAATAAAGACGGCAAAGTTTATCTGGATACTAAAGTGATTAGCTTTGAGCGTGAAGGTAATAAGATTAAAAGTATTACTGCGGAGCAAAACGGAGAAGTAGTTCAATATTCGGCGGATAATTTCATTACGAGTATGCCGATATCGGCACTGGTAGCAAGATTGAAACCGCAGCCACCAGAAGAGGTGCTGCACGCGGCGCGCTCGCTCAAATATCGAGATTTTTTAATTGTATCACTGATTGTCAATCGCAAGGATTTGTTTCCTGACAACTGGATTTACATTCACTCCCCCGAAGTCAAAGTTGGACGAATTCAAAACTTTAAGAATTGGAGCGCCGCTTTAGTTCCCGACGCCAACAAAAGTTGTTTAGGAATGGAATATTTCTGTAGCGTAGGCGACGAGATTTGGGAAATGTCGGACGCAGATCTTGTTGAATTAGCAACTCGCGAGTTGGTTGGTTTGGGTTTAGCAACAACTGCCGATGTTGAAGATGGAGTTGTCATACGGCAACTTAAAGCTTATCCAGTTTATGATGGGGAATATCGAGGACACTTGCAGGTACTTGAAGGTTTTTTCAAGGGATTTGAGAATTTGCAGACGATCGGGCGAAACGGTATGCACCGATACAACAACCAAGACCATTCCATGCTGACGGGGATGCTGGCTGTGAGAAATATTCTCGGGGAAAAGCACGATTTGTGGGATGTGAATACTGAGCGATCGTACTATGAAGATTTTTCAGTCGATCGCTCAAAAGAAAAAAAGGATTCGTCTTTGATTTCGCAATCAAGCTGATTTGACGCTGGAGCTTTGAGAAAGGGAAAGGAAATCTGTATTTTCCTTTCCCTTTTAGTTTTTAACTGGTTGAACAGGTTTTAACTGGTTCCCCCGAAGATCCTGGAAACCCATTGACCGAGGCTCTGCCTCGTTTCCTGGCCTGGTACGCCTTCCCGGGAAGTTCACGGGAACGAGAGAAGAAGCTTGTTGCAGCGGTGTATCTTTAAGAGTTCACGTAAAAGTTGAAAATCTGTGCTAACTCTTGACTTACAGACTTAGAGAGTGGAAATATGCTAAAACGCAACCAACAAACGAACCAACCTATGAACTTTTCCCAGAAGTCAGGCAGCAAAAGTGCCACACCCCCAAAAATCAACTCAACACACAATCTCGGCGTCGTAGGATTGCGGAAATTACTTTTTGCTGCCGGAATAGCCTCTCTGTGCGCTAGCTGTCAAAATCCTCCAGCACCCACCGCCACAACTCCCGGAGGCAGCCCCGGAACCAGTCCCGCAGCCACTCCCGTCGCAGTCAGCAGCCCCGGAGACCCAAATACTGTCAAAATTGTCTCCATGCTCCCGATGACAGGCAGCGCCTTGGGTCAATCTCAAACAATGGTCAACGGCATCCAACAAGCCCTAGCCGAAACCGATTCCAAAGCTTGCGACGGCAAAATCAAAATCGAATACGAAGTTTACGATGACGCCACCGCCGCCGCCGGCAAATGGGACCCGGCCCAAGTAACGTCCAACTCCAACAAAGCCGTCGCTGACGGTTCGGTAGTTGCCGTCATCGGTCACTATAACTCCGGTGCCGCCAAACTTTCCATTCCCGTGCTCAACCAAGCTAACATCGTGATGATCAGTCCGGCTAACACTTATCCGGGACTGACTAAACCAGGAAAAGGCGAACCCAAAGAACCCAACGTTTATTATCCCGCTGGCACTCGCAATTTCACCCGCGTTGTCCCCGCTGACGACCTTCAAGGGGCTGTAGCTGGCAACTGGGCGAAATCTTTAGGCGTGCAAAAAGTATACATTCTCGACGACCAAGAACTATACGGCAAAGGCATCGCTGATGTTTTTGAAGCAACGGCTAAAAAGTTGGGAATTCAAGTCCTCGGAAGAGAGGGAATTGATATTAAAGCTAGCGACTACAAGGCGTTAATGAATAAGATCAAAGCTTTAAATCCCGACATGATTTACTTCGGCGGCACTACTCAGAGCAACACCGGACAAATAATTAAAGACATGAGAAATGTCGGGATGGCGCCTGATGCAGTTAAGTTCATGGGGCCCGACGGCATTAAAGATCAAGCTTTAATTGACGCAGCAGGCAAAGATGGCGAAGGTGTTTATGCTACTTTTGGCGGCTTGCCTCCTCAAGAATTGACTGGTGTCGGCGCCAAGTGGTACACAAGTTACAAGGCAAAATATAATGCTGAACCGGAAGCTTATACAGCTTACGCCTATGAAGCTGCTAAAGTTGCGATCGGCGCAATTAATAAAGTTTGCAAAAATGACCGCGCTGCTATCCGCGAAGCTGTTTTGGCAACTAAAGATTTTAACGGGGTACTCGGCACTTGGAGTTTTGACACCAACGGCGACACGAGCTTGACTACAATGTCAGGAAATGTTGTTAAAGGTGGCAAGTGGGAGTTCGTGAATGCGCTCAAGACGGAATAATTAATTAGAAGGAAGAAGGAAGAGGGAAGAAGGAAGAAGGAAGAAGGAAGAAGGAAGAAGGAAGAAAAATCCTTGAACTTTTCCAATTCCCAATGCCCAATTCCCAATGCCCAATTCCCAATGCCCAATTCCCAATGCCCAATTACTCAAAAACATGAAGAACTGGAAAAGTATTCTCTTATATCTAGGTGTAGTTTATATAGTTTTGCTCTTAGGTCCCATCGCAGGATTTGATTTGCCAAAAATCTTTGGAGAAATAGTCAGCAGTCCTGAAGTTTTTATCCAACAATTATTAGTTGGTCTTGTCAACGGCGCGTTGATTGCAATTATTGCTTTGGGTTACACTATGGTTTATGGCATTATTGAGTTAATCAATTTTGCTCATGGCGATTTGTATATGTTGGGTGCTTTTGCTTCCCTAACCGTGTTCGGGGCTTTTGGGATGCAAGATGGCGCACCTTTGGCTATTGCTATACCGGTGATGTTAGTTGCTTTAATTGTATGTTCGGTGTTTTGTGCTGGGCTGAATATTGTTGTGGAAAAGTACGCTTATCGGCCTTTGCGAAATGCTCCCCGTTTGGCTCCTTTAATTTCGGCGATTGGAGTTTCTTTTATTTTCCAAAATATGGGGCTGTTTTGGGGAGGATTGAAAGCTTTTATTCCGGTGATGGGTTCTAATTCTGCTGCTCCGAAAAGCTTTCCCGATTTGTTGCCGCGAGTTGATATTTTCAAAGCTTTGGGAATTCAAACGAGTATTGTATTTACTACAAAAGATTTAATTGTTTTGGTGGTGGCGGTTGTATTGATGGTTTTGCTTCATGTCTTTGTGCAATACACTCGTCTGGGAAAGGCGATGCGGGCAACGGCTCAAAGCCGCGATGCTGCTAAAATTATGGGAATTAATGTGGATCAGATTATTGCTCTGACTTTTTTGATTGGGGGAGCTTTGGCTGGTTCGGCTGGGATTCTGGTTGGTCTGTACAACAATACTATTGTGTTTACGATGGGGTTTACGGCAGGTTTGAGGGCTTTTACGGCGGCAGTTTTGGGGGGAATTGGCAATATTGTCGGGGCGATGTTAGGAGGGGTTTTGATTGGGTTGCTTTCGTCTTTGAGCGATCAGTATTTGTCGAGTCGCTGGACTAATGCTTGGGTGTTTGGGGTTTTGGTGGTGATTTTGGCTTTTAGACCTGGGGGTTTGTTGGGCGAGAACGTTCAGGAAAAGGTTTGAACTTGTAGAATTTAAATAATCGCAAGAGACATTTAAGTATACCTGAAAAAAAAAACAACGCAGCTCTCAGACTTCTTTAAAAAGTCGGGCCACTAAAAGCGATCGCGTTTTACGTTTTTGTTTTACGTTTTAAATATTCCCTGGTTTGAGCCAGCCAAAAACTTCGCCTAAAGTCAACTGCATTTCCGGCATAAATTTGGGCATCGGAAGTATATCGGTTGGTTCTTGCAATGAAATCGGTTGCTGCCTTGCGGGATAGGCTAAAATGTTTTTTTCATCCGGATCGACCAACCAACCCATCTGACAACCGGCGTTCAAACAGTGCAAAATATTGTTTGTGACTTTGGTTTGGCTTTGGGCTGGAGACAATATTTCTATTGTCCAGTCTGGGTGAGCATTAAATGTATTGGCAATTTCGCCCTCAGCGTCTAGGGGAATGCGATTCCAAACAAAAATGGCGACATCGGGGACAATAGAACGTCCGCCAAACGTGCAGCGAAGTTCTGGTAGGGCTAGGGCAATTTGCGGTTTCTCTGCGATGTCGTTGATGACTGTTACGAGTCTGCCTTGTAGTTTGCTGTGTTTTCCTTGTGGCATAGGTTTTTGTACGATCGCACCTTTGATGTATTCGCTAGCGGGTTTTGTTTCTGGGAGTTGCAAAAACTCGTCGAGGGTGATAGTTTTTTGAGGTGCTTGTACCATATAGCGATCGCCCGTTTGAAGTGTGTTTCGGTAACAGTTCCAGTATATTTGAAGTTTCGAGCGCTTTGGTGAAACAATCGCTCTCAAAAGACTCTAAACTGTACCTAGCCCGCTCAGCAGTTTCCCGAACCAGCCGTCGATCGAGTTGATTGAGGCAGTAATTGGCATTGCCCGCGTCAGTCGCATCTATAAAACTGCGATTCCTAGCATTCTTTCATCTAACTACTAACTGCTGACTAATAACTAATGACTAATAATTTATTACTATGTCAAAAAAAATAATTAATGCGATCAAATCGACTGGTATTTTAGGGGCGATCGCCTCTTTGACTGTTTTGTTATTCGGCGGTTGGAGCGGCACTGTGATCGGCTGGCTGATGGGTACGGCTGCGGGCTTTATTGGCTGTCGGGATCAGAAGGTTTACAGCCCGAAAATGGGTGCGACTATCGGCATTTTAGCGGGATTGGGATTGGGAGTTTGGCTGTTAGTGGCGAGTGTGTTAGAAGGGGTTTTGATTAGACCTTTTTCTGGTCAATCTGCTGTGGCTTTGCCGACGACGCTGCTGTACGGGATTTGCAGTTTGACGATCGCAATTTTGACAGCTACGTTAATGGGTGCTTTGCAGGGTTTGCAGGGGGAACGCCAGCGGCTGGCAACTTTGGTGACATTAGCTTTTATTCTGATTCTGTTTCCGTTTATCGACATTCAGGCTCAGACTGGCTGGATTGCTACTGTAGTACAGATTCAAATCTTTATTATGTTGGCGTTGGGTTTGAATATTACTGTGGGTTTTGCGGGTTTGTTGGATTTGGGATATGCGGCGTTTTTTGCGATCGGCGCTTACACGACGGCTTTGCTATCTTCTGGGCAGTTAAATATTGCTTGGAACTTTTGGGTGGTACTGCCGATCGCGGCAGGTGTAGCTGCGATCGCGGGCGTAATCCTGGGTATTCCGACACTGCGACTCAGGGGCGATTATTTGGCGATCGTTACCCTCGGTTTTGGCGAAATTATCCCGGTTGTCTTTAGGAATTTAACCGCGATTCGGATCGATGAACCAGTCTCGAAGATTGTTGCTGCTGTTTTGGGTAAACCTGAGTTGGTGCTGTGTCTGGTTGGGTGCGATCGACCTTTTAACCTCACTGGGGGCGAAGCGGGAATAAACCCGATCGGGCGTCCATCTCTCCCCATCGTCGGCACTTTCAGCACCGGCAACTACTTTCCCTGGTACTACCTAATTTTGCTGCTAGTTGTCTTCGCTTACTTCATGATTTCGCGGCTGCGAGATTCCCGCTTGGGCAGGGCATGGAATGCCATGCGCGAAGATGAATTAGCGGCGAGTGCGATGGGCATTAACCTGGTCAAAACCAAACTTTCGGCTTTTGCAATGGGAGCGACGTTTTCGGGCTTTGCAGGCGCGTTTTACGCCGCCTATATCAGCGCGATTTTTCCCAGCGTTTTCGATTTCTCGGTGTCGGTAATCATCCTGTGTATGGTGATTTTAGGCGGTTTGGGCAACATGACCGGGGTGATTTTGGGGGCTATCATTATCATGTCTGCCGATCGGCTTTATCTGCCACAATTAGCGCAAGTCCTCAAGGGTTTTCTGAATACTTTTGTACTCCCCAGGATTGCAATTCCCCAGTTGCGAGACTTTCTGGCAACCAGTTTAGACCCGATTCAAATGCGCTTATTTCTATTCGGCCTAACTCTTGTTGTCATGATGCTCGTGCGGCCGGAGGGACTGATTCCTGATAAAATACACCAAGCTGAACTGCATTCTGATGGTGAATCGAGCAATGAGTCTTTAGCAGATGCGAGAAGTCAATAAGTAGGTAAGGGCAAAAACCATAGTATTTTGTAGGCTGGTTTAGCTAAAAATCTAGGATGCAAGGGAGTTTATGGGCGTAAAAACCCCGTCCCCATCTAATGTTTATTTGTAACCAACTACTTAGTAAGGGTGAAAGATTAGCCATGAAAAATGTAACTGGTACTGCTTTTATCGTTGCGGAATTTAGATCAGAAGAGAATGAAGAAGCCATTCCTCTCTATACTGATCATGTAGTCAAAATATGGCTCACTGAGGAAACAAAAAAAATAGCTGAACAAATAGCTCAAAACTCTCCCGCGGCTAAAGAAATGGTGAAGTTGCGGACTAAATATTTTGATGATGTTTTGTCAAATCAAATTTTAGGAGGTTGCAAGCAAATAGTTATTTTAGGTTCGGGTTTGGATACTCGCGCTGCTAGAATTAATGGAGAAGGAGTTATTTATTTTGAAATAGACGAGGGCGCGACTCTTCAATTAAAAGAAGAAACTCTCAAAGCTAAAAAAGTTACTGCTAATGTTCGCTATATTCCCGGCGATTACGTAAAAGACGGTTTAATCTCCTTGCTAAAACAGAGTGAATTTGATTTCACTCGACCGACATATTTTTTGTGGGAAGGCAACACTACCTTGCTTAACAAAAAAGATGTAATATTTGTGTTAGAACAAATTCGCGACAATGTTCATAATTTTCGATTGTCCTTTGATTATATGTCGGAAAAGGTAATTTTGAGAACGACGGGCTACCAAGATATCAATGATTACATCGATAAATACGAAAGTATGTATGCACCGTGGATTACTGGGTTTGAAAACATTGCAACTTTGGCTGACGAACTTAATCTCAAAGTTATTGAAAACTTTTCGACCGCCCATTTACACGCACAATATCGCCCTCGCCGTTCGCTAGAGTCTAATCTTTTTAAGTTCTATTTTGTTTGTACGTTAGAGAATATGCCCTAAAAGATACCAAATTGATTCGCGTGCGTGAAAGCTTGCGAGCGGGACGATCGCACTACTATAAAATCTTAGAAAACAGAACCAAAATGTCATTATTAGAAGCACAGCAACTTACAATGCGATTCGGCGGTTTGACTGCCGTCAACCAGGTTAGTTTAACATTAGAAAAAGGCTCGATCGCCAGTTTGATCGGCCCCAACGGTGCGGGCAAAACTACTTTTTTTAATATGCTCACAGGTATCTACAAACCGAGTGGCGGTCAGTTGCTTTTGGAACAGAAGAATATCACGGGTTTGCCTCCGGATCGCCTGACTACTTTCGGCATTGCTAGAACTTTTCAAAATATCCGCTTGTTTAACAACATGACTGTCCTGGATAATGTTTTAGTAGGTAGACACTGCCGATTAAAAACAGGTTTGTTGGGTGCAATCCTCCGACCTCCCGCTGCGAATCTGGAGGAGCGGGAAGCTAAAATAAAAGCGCTCACTATGCTTGATTTTGTCGGTTTAGGTGGTTCTAAAGCGCCGGAGTTGGCAAAAAACCTTTCCTACGGCGACCAGCGGAGATTGGAAATTGCCCGGGCTTTGGCTTCCGATCCGAAAGTGTTGCTTTTGGACGAACCGACTGCCGGGATGAACCCGAACGAAACGGCTGATTTAACTCGCTTTATTTACCGGATTCGCGATGAGTTGAATTTGAGTATTTTGCTGATTGAACATGATATGAAAGTGGTGATGGGAATTAGCGATCGCGTGAGTGTTATGGAGTACGGTACTAAAATTGCTGAGGGAACTCCCGATCAAGTTCGCGCCGATCCTCGCGTAATTGAGGCATATTTGGGAAAAGAAGAAGATGGACATGGGTAATGGGTATTGTGTGCCGACAGATAAGTGAGGTGGGCAGTGTGTATTCTCGGAATAAGCAATATAATTTCCTGCCAATTAACCCAATAAAATTAGGGACGGGTTTCACCAATAATCTGTCATTCAAACAGATAATAGTTATCAACCCGCCCACGGCGACAGCATTTTATAACGAGCAATTCAACAGAAACGATAGGATGTGGGCATCGCACACCCTACGGATTAACATTCGGGGTTTTTCCTAAACTTTTGATTTGACTTCCGACTTTGTTTTCTTGTGTTTTCTATGCCTGACAAACAATCCTAAAAATATTGCAGTACCTAATACTGTGCTCGGTTCGGGAACTGCTTCTGCTTCTGCTTCTGTCTTTGCGATATTGTTCTTAAATTCTACTAACCTTAAGTTAGTGGCGCTGTTGAATGTGCGCGAATATACCCCAGAAGTATACAGGAGGCTAGCTGCTGCACTTTGTTCAGCCAGAAAATTAAAGTTAATTTGTGTGGGTTTAAAGCTGTTGCTAACCAAGGCATTTGCATAAAAGCCATTAGAAGAGTCTAAAGCGAGGGCCAATTGAAAAGAGTCTAACAAAATGTTAGTAACAGTGTTAATCACCAAGAAAGATATACTGCCCTTCGCCCTAGCGCGTTCGGATTGGGGGTTGTCAACTGATGTTAAAAGAGCTAAAAATGTCTGAAAAGTGAAGGAAAAAGTTTCTTCGGCATCAATGAAGAAGTCGCCGATAACTGCTGCTTTACTTTCGGCTAAACCGGAATAGTTATTCCCGCTGCCTATAACTGCACTTTGCGAGAGATTTGCTGCCAGCAATTCGTGACAGTTAGATATAAAAACTGCATCAGCAGTCGCCTCGCTAATAACTGAACCGCTGTTAGATATTGTCTGAGTGTAAATGTTAGTAAATGTACCTGTATCATTCGCTCTGTGACTGAAGTTGTCAATCCTTACTGCTGCCGCAGAACCGGCTATTGTGGCAGCACGGCTGGGCGCTACACCTACACTCAAGCTGGTTACTAAAGGAGTTGCTAATAAAAATGCGAGCGCTCCGGTACTGTGATGTAATTTCATGGTCAATCTCCTTAAATTTGAAACATTTTAAGTGCTGTTATTGGTTAGTGGTAGCGGTTGGTTTCGCTTACGTATTAATACTACCTACTTACTTAGAGATTTTTGTAAAGCTACTGTCAAGAGATCTGATGTTTAAGTAAAAATTCTGTAAAGTTGGTCGCCACAGCTACTAAAAATACATTGTATGGGAGCTAAGGCTGGTGTTGACCTAAGTAAAATTACTGGTTACTATAAAAAAAGTTAATTTTAAATAAATGCAATAAAAATTTATAATTAGTCTGGATAATATAATAAAGCACAAAGCAGAAAGAGTAATTATGTTGGAAATTAAAGACATTCACACTTACTACGGAAATATCCACGCTCTCAAAGGAGTATCGCTAACAGTCTCGCAGGGAGAAGTTGTGACATTAATCGGCAGCAACGGGGCGGGGAAAACTACAACTCTCCGCACAATTCAAGGACTCCTGCGCCCGCGCCAGGGCACTGTATTATTTGAGGGAAAGCCTTTAGAAGCACTATCTACAGAGGCGATCGTCCGTTTGGGGATTTCTCAAAGTCCCGAAGGCCGGTTGATTTTTCCGCGAATGACGGTGCAAGAAAACCTAGAAATGGGTGCTTATCTCCGCAACGATACTCTCGGTATCAAGTCCGATATGGAAAAAGCATTAAATTTATTTCCTCGTTTGCGAGAAAGAATTAGTCAAAAAGGGGGAACTCTCAGCGGCGGCGAACAGCAAATGTTGGCGATCGCCCGCGCTTTGATGTCGCGCCCCCGCTTGTTATTATTGGACGAGCCGAGTATGGGATTGGCACCGATGTTAGTCAGTCAAATTTTTGCGATCGTCCGCGATATAAATGCTGAAGGAACAACTATTTTACTGGTGGAACAAAACGCCCGCATGGCTTTAAGTGTAGCCCATCGCGGCTATGTCATCCAAACAGGTCAGGTTGTAGTCGCTGGTACTGCTAGCGATTTGCAGTCAAATGAAACTGTTCGCAAAGCATATTTAGGTGAAAGTTAAATAGTTATTCTGGTAATCGGTAACGGCAATTCTTCATTAGCAATTACCAATTACCAATTAGAAATTACCCTATTTGCGATCGCAACTTCCCCGTTTCCAATTCCGTCTCAAAAGCCGTCCGCACCTTTTCCCACTCAGCTTGGGCTTCCAACAGACGATCGCGCGCCGTACTCACATCAAAAACCTGTTCCCCTCCAGACTCAACCGCCACGCGGCCCATATACTCCAACTCCTTGCAAACAGCAGAAAAAGACACCGCTCCTAAATTGGCGCTGCTCGACTTCAGCGTGTGAGAAGCCAGCTTCAAACTATCAGCATCGCCGAGAAAAATAGCCTCCTTAATAGTTTCTAAATGTTGCGGTGCGTCTACCAAATATATCTTAATCAGCTCCCCCAAAAAATCTGGGTCTTCATCATCGTCTAGCTCGCGGAGATTTTGCAAAATGTGAAAATCAATCGGCGAATCGGCTCCCGGTTGAACGCTCGAAGATGCGGCAGTATCACTGTCAACTTTATCAGAAATATCTTGATTGTTTTGCTCACTAACCGCATCCAATTCATCCCGAATCAAAGGTGAGCACTTGCTTAAGGCGATCGCCAACTCTTCTCGACGCACCGGCTTAGTAATATAATCGTCCATACCTGCTTCCAGACACTTTTCGCGATCGCCCTGCATCGCATTAGCAGTCATCGCAATAATTCTCGGCTTCTTGTTAGCAGGCCATTCCTGACAAATGCGGCGCGTCGCTTCCAACCCATCCATGTTCGGCATCTGCACATCCATCAGCACAACATCGTAAGATTGCCGCTTCAGCGCCTCCAAAACCTCCAACCCATTAGCCGCAATATCAGCCCGATATCCTATCCTGTCGAGTAAATGCGTAGCGACTTTTTGATTCACCACATTGTCCTCAGCCAGCAAAATCCGAATCTGAGTCGAATTAGCTGCATCCTGTCCAGCAGAATTGGTTCCAACCTGCCTCAAAACAGCAGGCGTCCGCTGCACGCGGTGCTGTTCTTGAGAATTTTCAAAATACTTCAATCCCGAAGTCAAAGTCGCCACATTAGAAACTTCTCCCCTGCCGCTTCGGCCAGTAACATATCCAAAAACTTGCAGCAACACATTATAAAACTGGGACTGTTTTAAAGGCTTAGTTAAAAAAGCAGAAAAATGTACTTCTGTAGTTTCAAGTTTTTTCCAAACTTCCGCCTTACTTAAATAAGTAAACAGCACCAAAGGTAGTGCTATTTTGCGAGTGTTTTTAACGATGACATTCGGATTTAGACCGTCGCCGCCGGACAAATTGCTCAGCTCAAATTTCCGAATCTCCACAGCCAAAGCCACACCGTCCATATCTGGTAGATTCATCGCCAAAATAGCTAAATCGAGCGGCGAGTTTCCTTTGATGATTTCCAAAGCCTCAGCACCCGAAGTTACAGCCACGGGTATCATTCCCCAAGACTCTGCCTGCCGGATCAAAACTTGCCGATTAATGGCATGATGCTCAACAATTAACAAGTGCTTACCAGCGGCAAATTCGGGCCTTTTTTCCTCAGCCCGGATGTCATTCGCTTCAGCCGTCACCGTGAAATAAAAAATCGAACCCGAACCCGACATCGACGGCGGAGTAAATTCTGCAGGCGACATTCCAGCGATACTTTGTCCGATCGCAGAAACGGCCGGTTGAGACTTAGAACTTCCCGGAGTAACCTGGCTGACAACCCACATTGTACCGCCCATCATATCGCTCAAACGCTGGCTGATAGCCAGTCCCAAACCCGTCCCGCCGTAATGTCGCGTTGTCGAAGCATCCACCTGCGAAAAAGCTTTAAACAGGCGATCCATCCGGTCTGGCGGAATGCCAATTCCGGTATCTTGGACAGCAAATTGAATCTCGTATTGTCTGTTACGTGCCAACTCTCCCTGGTTAATTGCTAGCGGTTGTGGCGCTAGAATATTAATTCTATCTGGCGAACTGTTAGCAGCTACCTGTTTAATTTCCCTAGCCGTACAGCACACCACAATTTCTCCAGATTCTGTAAACTTAACTGCATTGCCCAGCAGATTTACCAAAATTTGGCGCAGCCTCGTGACATCTCCTAAAATATTTTTCGGAACAGAATCATCAATAAAGTAAGCCAGCTCTAAACCTTTTTCTGAGGCTCTAGGAGCCAGTAATTCCAGAGATTCTTCTATACAGTTTTGCAGCTCGAAGGGGCTGCGTTCCAAATCCAATTTTCCAGATTCAATCTTGGAAAAGTCGAGAATATCGTTAATAATAGTCAGCAAAGCATCGCCGCTGGTACGAATTGTCTCCACAAAATCCCGCTGTTCAGGAGTTAATTCCATATCCAGCAGCAAGCCCGTCATCCCGATGACTGCATTCATCGGAGTGCGGATTTCGTGACTCATAGTCGCTAAAAATTCGCTCTTAGCTCTATTAGCAACTTCCGCCGCTTGTCGTGCTTGATCCAAAGCTTCATTTTGCTCTGCTAACTGTCGCTGTCGCTGAACTTCTGTTTCTAAAAGTTGTGCTTGAGCTAAGGTAATTCCAACTTGAGCGGCAACATCTTCTAAGAGTTCAATTTCGTCTGGATTCCACTGGCGAGTTGCATCGCACTGGTGCAAAGTAATAATTCCATTTGGTTCTCCTTGATAGGAAGTGCGAACAGCCAACATAGATTTTAATCCGATGCGGCGGCACATCGGCCCCGAAGATTCCAGCAAAGGATCGGCAAACACATCGGGAGATGCCAGGGCTATATCTTCAGCGAGGAGTTTTTCTGTGTAGGGGTTATAAGTGACAGAAAGTTCTAAATCCAAAGCCGATTCGTGACCGGGTTCTAAGTATTCCGCGACGCAAGGAAGGTGGGGATAAGGTTCGGAAAGATAAGTGTGAATTGTACAGCGATTGACACCAAATACGCGGCCGATTTGGGTGGCGGTAGTTTGAAAAATTTCTTGAGTGTCTAAGGTCGATCGCACTTTTTGAGTAATTTGTTTGAGTAGTAAAACGCGCTGGTACTGACGTTGCAAAGTTCGCTCTCGCTCTTCGCGGGCAATTTCTGCGCCGATGTAATTGCCCATCAACTTTAAAATTTCAAAATTCAGCGGTTTAAAAGGAGATTTGGTGGTGCGGGAAGTAAAGCTCAAAGTGCCAAAAACTCGCCCTTGCACTATTACCTTCGTCCCCACAAAAGCCTCCAACTTGCGTACGCTGTAAGCGGGGTGGTTGCGCCACTGAGTAGTGCCGGCTGATTCGACAGAAATAGGTTCGCTCGATCGCAGAACCTCTCGCTCAAAGGTTCTGCTCAAAGCAAAACCGTCTCCTTTAGCAAATCCAAAGGGAAAATCTTCCGGTACATAAGCGGCAATCACTTCGTAGCGATCGCCCAAAACCCTGCCCAACAGCCCGATATCCATCCCAAACTGACTACAGCCCATTGCCAGCAACCGGATCGTTCGATCGTCAAAAGAGCCTTCCGAGCTCACCATTACCTCGTAGAGCGATCGAATTGCTCGCTCGCTTTCCCGCAGTTCCTCAACTCCTTCGAGGCGGTTGCAGACATCGTGCAAAGTCCCGAAAATTCCCGCTATTTCGCCTTGCGAATTCCGCCGGACTTGGGCAAATAGTTCCACGGAAACAAAGCCGGAATTACTGTGAATTCCCAAGGAGTTTTTCCCTGGAACCGACTTGGACTTAAATCGCAGTTCTCGCCGTTCAAATTCCGACTTACCCGACAGCAAAGACTCCAATAAATTTGCACATTGCTCGCGCTCATCTGGATGCACCCACTCTAAAAAATTAGTTCCCAAACTTTCGGACACCGAAAAATTCGTAATTTCCGTCCAAGCGCGGTTGAGAAATTTCCAAACCCCCGCCGCATCTATGTGGAAAATTACTGTTGCTTTCAAAGAGTCAAATAGATGGAATTGTTCTCGATCATGATCGCGGTTTTTGACTTCAAACTGCTTGTTTGGAGTAATATCTGTATGAGTTCCTACTACCCGCAGCGGTTTCCCGGTAGCGCTGCGTAAAACTTGACCTCGGTTCAGCACCCAGACAGTGCTGCCGTCTTTACAGTACATCCGATATTCTGCTGCAAAATCCGGTGTCTTTTGGGCGAAGTGGTCTTCTAAAGCTGCCTTTACCGAGTCAATATCATCTCGGTGGATGCGACTCCACCATTCCGATCGGCGATTCGAGATTTCCCCTTCTTGGTAGCCCAGCATTTCTTGCCACCGCGCCGAATAAAAAAACTCATCTGTTTCGAGATTCCAGTCCCAAATCCCCTGATTATTGACTGCAGGGGGGAGATTTGGCCGCTCTACGACACTGTAGTGAGAAATTTCAGCCATCTCGTGGCTATTTGGTGCTGTCCGCTGTATTTCTGCTGAGAGTTTTTTGTATTGAGCGTTGCTAGATTCTAGCTGGCGCTGCAAAGCAATTAAGCCAGAATGCAGAGATTTTGAATCCAGCGCTTGTAAAAGAATAGTTTTAGGATTGATTATCCCGATCGGGTGATTTGTTTCGTTGATGACTAATAAAGGCAACTGGCAGTAGTGTTTTTGCAGCAGCGCGACGGCTGCTTCGAGGCTAGAGTGCGATCGCACCAGTGGCGGCGAACTGCTGCAAATTGCTCCCGCTTTAATTTTGTTAGAGTCTCTTCCCATGGCCTGCAACTGCACAATATCCCGCGAACTTACCACACCAACCAGTTTGTGAAGGTTGGGATTTGTAAATTTGGAATTGTGAGCCGCACCAGTCGAGTGTTGATCCGGGGTTTCAGTGATTAATACATAACTAACATTGTGTCTAAACATCAGTTGCGCCAAATAGCGAACCGAAGAATTAGAAGGAGCGTGAATTATTCGTGAGGCTGCTATTTGAGGGATTTGATAAAGTTTAATTAAACTTGCAGGTAGCTCTAATTTCTGATTCAGAATTGGCAGCGGTGGAGGGAACGCGAAAGCCGCAGGTGGCGAAGCGCTGCTAATTGCTTTTGGTGTCGGTTCCCCAATTCCCTGCAACATTTGCACCAAGCTTTGAGAGCTAATTAAACCGACAAGTTCTTCAGCCTCGCTGACGACGGGCAAATGGCTGATATGATTTTTATCCAGCAGATTTGCTAAGGCAAAAAAGTCGGGAATTTCCGATTCTCGGGCTACAGTTACGGTTCTGATCATGATTTGCTCGATCGCAAATCCCCTCAAAGCAGCGCCGATCGAATTTAGCTGTACGATATCTCGCGCTGTAAAAATCCCCAGCACTGTCTGGCCGGCCCCATAGGGAGCTTTTGAGCCGTTGAGACGCAGCCCGTTGCCTCCTGCGTGTACCGCACGCGGTACACCGTTGTAGAAACCCGACTGTTCCCGCGATTGTGGGGTCGTCCCGTTCGTGGGATTTCCGAGTTGAGAATTCCCGCGCGCTTCTACCACGAGGACGTAACTGGCTCCTGTGCTACTCATCAGCTCGATCGCCTTTTCTACGGGCGTCTCAGGGCTGACGGTGAGGGGATTGCGGTTGATGACCTGACTGAGGGAGGGAATAAACATCAGGGGGCAGAAAAGTGATATTTGTTGGAAAAAGCCGATCGCGAGCAGCAGGTGGATTGAGAGGCTTTACCCGCGAGATTTCCAAGCGCCCTCAAAGTTTCTGTACGATTAGACTCACCCATACTTCCAGCATCTTGGCATTTAAAATTAATTCCGTGCCATATCCTGATAATTGACGGCTTCTGACTTTCAGAAGCAATGCTATCTGCCAGAGGGCGGACATGAAGGCTGGCGGGCAATTCCTCGCTTAGCATAACTGCTGCGGGTTTACGAGCAAGAATTTCTACGATTGTCTAGACTGCACCCTACTTTCTGCCCCTCAACGGAACTCTCGCTCGCATTCTGTTTGAGGCAAGATACCTGCACGCTACCAATTTACCAGCGACAGGAGGGGAATCACAACAGGACGACTTAGGTATGGCAACTGTGCAATTAGGGGTTCGAGGGTTCGAGGGTTCGAGGGTTCCAGGGCCAAACAAGCAGAAAATAAATAATTCTGAGCATAACTAATTCTATCTTATCCCAATTCTGACCCAAAGGATTTGAGCTTCTATTCTGGCGAGCGAACTTGATGAGAATAGCGCTGTTCCCCGCCAGTGCAAAACTCGCATTGCCGCCCTTAAGCCTTAAGCTACCAACAACCTCATCCATTGTTTTATAACTGAACTCCCGCACCGTGCCATTACCAGTTTTTATCAGCTCCGAAATATCAGCATTAACAGTGTAAGATGTTGCTCGGTCATTGACAACCAGCAAGTAAACATTCTTGCGAGCATCAAGAGTTGCAACTGCCATTAAATCCGAACTGTTAGTGATAGGAAAAAAGCTAGCTCTCCCGCCCTGCAAAGCCCTAATTCCCATCCGCAAAGCATAGTAGCCAGCGCGCCGTTTTCCCCCCGTCCCCTAGCAAGCCTTCTGGCAGTCCCGGCTTTCCCCAGTCGTACAAACAGAATATGTGACTGCCGTAAATATAATTATCCCCCGGTTGGGAACCTCGAATCAAATTCTTAATCAAATTTAAAGCTAAAGAGAAATCCCCGTAGCTAATCTCGTAACTTCCCCATTCTCCTACCCAAAGCTGCGAGTTAGCGCGGACAGTACCGTTCATCCAGCCGCGCACTTTGCGGGTGTAGTTAGAAATATCTGCATCGTAGTTGTGGACATTGACTGTATTGAAATAATTCGGTATTTCCTCCAAAACACTAGCCGACCAATTGCTGCCTCCTAGGGTTTTCGGGCCGTGGATGCGGTAAGTGCGATCGGGCAAATAAGTGTTATAGCGATCGCAAATGGTTTGTAAATCATAAATCCTGTATTATGAGGTATGTGAATCTAAGTAGGAGTTGAAATGA